>DASWUV010000139.1:0-27074 GCA_036401495.1 Pseudonocardia sp.
GCGCGAAGCCATCCGGGCGAAGCCATCCGGGCGAAGCCATCCGGGCGAAGTCATCCGGGGAGGAGCGCCCGCATCGCCGCCTCGATCGCGGCGTCGTGCGCGGAAGCCAGATCGCCCTCGTCGAAGAGCACCACCGTGTCCTGCAGGCCACCGAGTGCGATCACGGCGCGGACCCGGTCGGCGGCCGCCGTGCTGCCGACGAGCAGTGCGTCGATCCGCTCGCGCCAGTGCGACATGGGGCTGACGATCTCGACCTCGTGCAGCGTCTGCGCGTCGCGGACCAGGCTGCGCAGCACGAGTCGGTGGCGCACGCAGAGCGCGAAGTACGCCTCGACGACCGGGCGCGGGTCGCGGCTGACGTGCTCGCCGCGGCCCTCGACGTCGTCGCCGAGCTCGCGCAGCTCCTGGAGCAGCGGCGCGACCAGGGAGGACAACAGGCCGCCTGGCCTCCCTCTACGCCGTGCGCGACCATGCGGAGCTCACTGCACTGCTGGCTTACGCCGGGCCCCCGCCGGTCGCCGACCACCGCGACGTAGACGGCAGGCGGGCCGAAGTCGAGCGCGCATTCGCCGATCTGGGCTGGCGTGTGCCCGAACTGCTGCGGTCGATGCGCACCGCCGAGGACCTGTACATCGACACCGGTAGCCAGATCCGCATGCCGTCGTGGACGCGCGGGCGGGTCGCGCTCGTCGGTGACGCCGCGTACGCGCCAGGCCCTGATCGACTCCGGCCGCAGCACCGTCCTGCCCTCGACGTGGCGCCAGTTGGCCACCCGCAACCTGGCGCTGAGGGCCGCGCCGCTGTTGACCAGGCTGCACCTCGGCGGAACCGACCGCACAGCAGGCGTCGTCAACTCACTCGAGCTTCCCGTCATGGATGCTGCGGTGACAGCCGCGGAAGGGTGACCGCGGCCGCCCGACGCGCTCGCCGCTCGACGTCGGCGGCCGATCCTGTCGGGTGCCCTTCCCCGGTCTCGACGTAGGCGCGCAGGCTGGGGAGGAAATGGTCCCATCCGCTCTTGCAGTCCTGGAAGCACTCCAGGCGCGGCGTCAGGCCGTGGTGTCGGAACACGAGGTCGCACCCGCCGCCTGCGCGCGCGGTCAGCGTGAAGCTGATCGTGGTGCCGACCCAGTCCGGCAGCCAGGCGCACTCCTCGCAGGTCCACTGCACCAGCGATGCCTCGCGGGCCTCCTTGACGCGCATGCGCAGCGGCACGTCGAAGCTGAACACGAACCGCAGCTCGCCTCCCGTGGCGCCGTCACCGGTGACCGGCGCCCACCAGGCGGCCAGCCCGTCGAGCGTGGTCAGCGCGGCGAACACCGCCTCGGGCGGAGCATCGATGGTGACGCGGGCCTCGTAGTCCTGCCCGGGCGCGATGATGGTCATGGCGACACTCCCTCTCACAAGTCGAAGATTGTACAAGTGGCTACTTGTTAATCTAAGGCGTGGTCGGCCGCTTGTCGAGCACGAGCCCGAAGGAAGCCCAGTTGTCCGCATGTGACAAAACGAGCGATCAGGAACGTGGGCTCGCGACGCAGATCCAGGCGGCTCCTGATCTCAACATTGACGGATGCACACCGGCCGCGAGACGGAGGCGACGCCGCGCGCCCACGACCGTCTCCGCTCCGCGGAGCGAGCGGAGAACTTCCCGGTCGCCCTGCGCGTGCTGCCCCAGCCGTTCCGCGGGCGCCTGAAGGCGATCTACGACGTCGTGCGCACGATCGACGACCTCGGCGACGAGGGTTCGGGTGGCCCGGACGAGCGGCTGGCGGCGCTCGACGCGTTCGCCGCCGACCTGGCGCTCGTCTGGGCGACGGGCGAAGGGCCCCAGGCGCCGGTGCTGCGCAACCTCGTGCCGTTCGCCTGCGACGGTGGCCTGCCCCGGGGGCCGTTCGAGCGGCTGCTGGAGGCCAACCGGGTCGACCAGACCGTCCACGCCTACCACACGTGGTCCGACCTGCTCGGCTACTGCCGTCTCTCGGCCGAACCGATCGGCCTGCTGGTGTTGGCCGCGGCGGGGATCGCCCCCGCGCCCGCGTCGATGCTCTGCCGCGAGTCCGGGCACGTGTGCACCGCGCTGCAGCTGCTGGAGCACTGGCAGGACGTGGCGGAGGACCGCGAACGCGGCCGCGTCTACATCCCGGCCGAGGACCTCGAGCGGTTCGGCGTCGCCGAGGACGAGCTCGACGCCCGACGGGCAGGCCCCCGCCTGCGACGGCTGATCGCCCACGAGACCGCCCGCGCGGTCGCCCTGCTCGACGCCGGGTCCGGGATCGTGCGGCGGTTGCCTGCCGGACCGAGGGTCGCCGTGGCGGGCTACGTCGCGGGCGGACGGGCCGCGGCGGACGCGTTGCGGCGCCACCGGTTCGACCCGTTGGCGACGCCACCCCGCACCCGACGCCGCGACGTGGCGCGCCATCTCGTGGTCGCCCTCGCCGGGAGCGTGCGGTGACCAGGGCGGCCGACCTGACGGCGGCGTACGCGGCAGCCGAGGACATCACACGGCGCGAAGCCCGCAACTTCTTCTACGGCATCCGGCTGCTGCCCCCGACCAAGCGCTCCGCGTTGTGCGCGGTCTACGCACTGGCCCGGCGGATCGACGACATCGGCGACGGGGACCTCCCGACCGACGTCAAGCTGGCCGCGCTGAGCGACCTGCGCGCGGCACTGGAACGGGCGCCCGATCCCGAGGACCCCGTGCTGACGGCCGTCACCGACGCCGCCCACCGGTTCCCGATCCCGCTCGGCGCGTTCGAGGAGATCATCGACGGCGTCGAGGCCGATGTGCGGACCGACGCCGACCAGGACACCGTCGCGACCTACCGCACGTTCGACGACCTGGTCTGGTACTGCCGCTGCGTCGCGGGCTCGGTCGGGCGGCTCTGTCTGGGCGTGTTCGGCGCCCGGCCGCATCCCGACGCCGCCGCCTACGCCGACGCCCTCGGCATCGCCCTGCAGCAGACCAACATCCTGCGCGACATCCGCGAGGACTTCCTCGCCGGACGCGTCTACCTGCCCGCGGCGGACCTCGACCGGTTCGGGGTGCGCCTGGCCGTCGACGAGCACGGCAGGCTGGTGGACCCGGACGGCGGCCTCGCCGCGCTGATCGTCGCGAGCGCCGAGCGGGCCCGCCGCTGGTACGCCGACGGCTTGGCGCTCATCCCGCTGCTCGACCGCCGCAGTGCGGCCTGTGCGACGGCCATGTCCGGCATCTACCGCCGTCTGCTCGACGACATCGCCGCCGATCCGCCCTCGGTCTTCCACCAGCGCCGGTCGCTGTCGGGCAGGCAGAAGGTCGTCGTCGCCGCGCAGGCCCTCGCGGGACGGGCGGCACGGGCGTGAGCGGGCGCATCGGGGTGATCGGCGGCGGCCTCGCCGGGATCACGGCCGCGCTGCGCTGCGCCGACGCGGGCCACCGCGTCACGCTGGTGGAGGCGCGCCCGCGGCTCGGCGGCCTCGCGACGTCGTTCGCCCGCGGCCAATTGGAGATCGACAACGGCCAGCACGTGTTCCTGCGCTGCTGCACGGCCTATCGCGCGCTGCTGGAGCGGCTCGGCGTGGCCGACCAGGTCGACGTGCAGGACCGGCTGGACGTGCCGGTGCTCACCCCGGACGGCCGTCGGGCCCGGCTGCGCCGCACCGGGCTGCCCGCGCCCCTGCACCTCGCGGGGGCGCTGTTGCGCTACCACCCACTGTCAGCGGTGGAGCGGGCCCGCGCGGTCCTCGCCGTCCTCGCGTTGCGCACGGTCGACCCCGACGACGCGGCGACCGACGCGCGCAGCTTCGGGGCGTGGCTCGCCGCGCACGGCCAGCACGAGCGGGCGACCGCGGCGCTCTGGGACCTCATCGGCGTCGCGACGCTCAACGCGCACGCCGCCGACGCCTCCCTCGCGCTCGCCGCGATGGTCTTCCGCGTCGGGCTGCTGACCGACGCCGCAGGCGGGGACATCGGCCGCGCCAGGGTGCCGCTGGGCCGCCTGCACGACACGGCGGCCGCGGCCGCGCTCGCCAGGGCCGGAGTGGAGGTCCGCACCGCGACGCGGGTCCGGGTGCTGGAGCCGAAGCCCGACGGTTGGGTGCTGCGCGTCACCGACCGGCAGGCGGGCGAGGCGGACCTCGCCGTCGACGGCGTGGTCTGCGCCGTGCCGCCTGCGGAGGCGCACCGGCTGCTGCCACCGGACGCGCTTGCCCTTCCGACCGGATGGGTCGAGGGCCTCGGGGCGGCGCCGATCGTCAACGTCCACCTGGTCTACGACCGACCCGTGCTCGACGTGCCGTTCGCCGCGGGCCTCGGCGGCCCCGTTCAGTGGGTCTTCGACCGCACGCACGCGAGCGGGCTGCCCGCCGTCCATCCGCCGCCCGCGCAGTACCTGGCCGTGTCGATCTCGGCGGCGGACGCGGAGATCGGGCTGTCCACCGCGCGCCTGCGGGAGCGGGTGGTGCCTGCGCTCGCGGCGCTTCTGCCCGCGGCGCGGGACGCCCGGCTGCTGGACTTCTTCGTCACCCGGGAGCCCGCCGCGACCTTCCGGTCCGCCCCCGGCTGCGCCCGGCTGCGCCCGCAGCAGCGCACCGCACGGGCGGGCCTGGCGGTCGCGGGCGCATGGACCGCGACCGGGTGGCCCGCGACGATGGAAGGCGCGGTGCGCAGTGGCGAGGCGGCCGCGGGGGCGGTACTGGACGAGACGCGGCCTGCCCTCGCGGCGGGCCCTGCACTGGGAGCGACGGCATGACAGCCACCGTTGACACAGGCAGCAACACCAGCAGCAGCACCGCAAGAGGGGACGCCGCAAGGGGGGACGCCGCCGACGCGCTGCGGCGCGCCCGCGAGCTCACGGCGCCTGCGCTGCGGGCCGCGGTCGAGCGCCTCGACCCGACCTGCCGCGAGCAGGCGGCCTACCACCTCGGCTTCCTGAACCCCGACGGGAGCCCCGGCGCAGGCGGCGGCAAGGCCGTGCGGCCTGCCCTCGCGCTGCTGTCGGCCGAGGCGGCGGGCGCGCCCGCCACGGTCGGGCTTCCCGGCGCGGTCGCGGTGGAGCTCGTGCACAACTTCTCGCTGGTGCACGACGACCTGATGGACGGCGACACCGAGCGCCGCCACCGCCCGACCGTGTGGGCCCGCTGGGGTCCCACCGCCGCCATCCTCACCGGCGACGCGCTGCTGGCGTTGGCGCAGGAGGTGCTGCTGGAGGCCACCTCACCGCACGCCCAGGCGGCGGGCCGAGCGCTGGCGGCGTGCACCCGCACGCTGATCCGCGGCCAGGCCGAGGACGTCGCGTTCGAGCGGCGCAGCCACGTCGAGGTCGACGAGTGTCTCGCGATGGCGGCGGGCAAGACGGGCGCCTTGCTCGCCACCAGCGCGACGATCGGCGCCCTGCTGGCGGGCGCCTCGTGTCACCTGGTCGCGGCGCTCGACACGTTCGGCGCCGAGCTGGGCATGGCCTTCCAGCTCGTCGACGACCTGCTGGGCATCTGGGGCGACCCCGCGGTGACGGGCAAGCCGGTGCTGTCGGACCTGCGCTCCCGCAAGAAGTCGCTGCCCGTCACCTACGCCGTTCGGCACGGCGGCGCCGCGGGCGCCGAGCTCGCGCGCTGGCTGGCCGCGCCGGAGGAACCCACCGACGACGGACTGCACCGCGCCGCCGCGCTCGTCGCGGACGGCGGTGGCCGCGACTGGGCGCTCGGCGAGGCCCGCCGCCGCCACGAACAGGCGGAGTGGGCGCTGAACAGCGTCGAGGTGCCCGGCGACGTCCGCGACCGGTTGCTGGCGCTGGGCAGGCTGCTCGCGGCGCGGGAGTTCTGATGACGACCACCGCTGCCCACTCGACGCGGCCCGCCCGCGCGGCGCTGGACGCCGCGCTGGCCAGGCTCCGCGCCCTGCAGCACGAAGAGGGCTGGTGGAAGGGCGAGCTCGTCAGCAACGTCACGATGGACGCCGAGGACCTGCTGCTGCGGGAGTTCCTCGGCGTCCGGACGGCGGCCGAGACCGCGGAGGCCGCCCGGTGGATCCGCGCCCAGCAGCGCGCCGACGGCACGTGGGCGACGTTCGCGGGCGGCCCTGGTGACCTGTCGACGACGGTGGAGGCGTGGGTCGCGCTGCGCCTCGCGGGCGACGACCCCGCCGCCGGGCACCTGCGCCGCGCGGAGCGTTTCGTCCTCGCCGAGGGGGGTGTCGAGCGCAGCCGCGTGTTCACCCGGATCTGGCTCGCGCTGTTCGGCCTCTGGTCGTGGGGCGACCTGCCCGCGATGCCGCCGGAGCTGGTGTTGCTCCCGAAGTGGTTCCCGCTCAACGTCTACGACTGGGCGTGCTGGGCCCGCCAGACCGTGGTGCCGCTGACCGTCGTCGCCGCACTGCGGCCTGCCCGGCCGCTGCCGTTCGGGATCGACGAGCTGCGTTCGGGACAGACGCCGCCGCACCCGCGCGAGCGGGGCTGGGCGAGGTTCTTCCGGGTCGTGGACGCCGCGCTGCACCGCTACGAACGCCGTCCGCTGCGCCCGCTGCGCCGGATCGCGCTCCGCTGCGCCGCCGAGTGGATCGAGGCCCGGCAGGAGGCCGACGGCTCGTGGGGCGGCATCCAGCCGCCGTGGGTGTACTCGCTGCTCGCCTTGGCACTGCTCGGCAGGCCGCTCGACCACCCGGTGATGCGCGCGGGCCTCAAGGGCATCGAGGCGTTCCTCGTCCGCGAGCCGACAGCCGACGGGGTGGTGCGGCGGCTGGAGGCCTGCCAGTCCCCGGTGTGGGACACCTGCCTCGCGGTGATCGCACTGCTCGACGCGGGCGCCGCGCCCGACGACCCCGACGTCGTGGCGGCGGCGGACTGGATGCTCGGCGAAGAGGTGACCGTCCGCGGCGACTGGGCGGTGCGTCGCCCCGACCTGCCTGCGGGCGGATGGGCGTTCGAGTTCGACAACGACGGCTACCCCGACATCGACGACACCGCCGAGGTCGTCCTCGCCCTGCGCCGGGTCGCGCATCCGGAGCCGCACCGGGTCGCCTCGGCGGTGGAGCGCGGGGTCGCGTGGGCCACCGGCATGCAGTCCCGCGACGGCGGCTGGGCCGCCTTCGACGCCGACAACACCCGCGAAGTGATCACCAAGCTGCCGTTCTGCGACTTCGGCGCGGTCATCGACCCGCCCTCGGCCGACGTCACCGCGCACGTCGTCGAAATGCTCGCCGCCCACGGCCGGGCAGACTCGGCCCCGGCACGCCGCGGGGTCGCGTGGCTGCTGTCCGCCCAGGAGCCCGACGGCTCGTGGTTCGGCCGCTGGGGCGCCAACCACGTCTACGGCACCGGCGCCGCGGTGCCCGCGCTGGTGGCCGCGGGCGTGCCCGCCGACGGACGGGTCGTGCGCGCCGCGGTGGCGTGGCTGGAGCGCCACCAGAACGCGGACGGCGGCTGGGGCGAGGACATCCGCTCCTACACCGACCCCGCCTGGGTCGGACGCGGCGCGTCGACGCCCTCGCAGACGGCGTGGGCGCTGCTGGCGCTGCACGCCGCGGGCGAAGGGCTCGCGGACAGCGCGGCCGTCGAGCGCGGCGTGGGGTACCTCGTCGACACCCAGCGCCCCGACGGCTCATGGGACGAGGACTTCTACACCGGTACCGGCTTCCCTGGCGCCTTCTACCTCGACTACCGCCTCTACCGGCTCGTGTTCCCGGTCTCCGCGCTCGGCCGGGTGCTCGGATGAGCGGCTTCGCCGGCCGTGCGCGGATAACGTTGTTCCCGCCACGTTTTCCGCGCACGACCGCCCCAGACGGCCCGGTCGTGTGCGCCCCGCTCAGCGTTGAGCGGCTCGCACTCGGCCGTGGCCTCCCCGTCGTGCGCACCGGGTTCGGTCCCGTGCGCGCCGCCGCCGCAGCCGCCCGGCTCGCGGCGGACGGGCCGCGCGCCGTGCTGGTGGCGGGCGTGGCGGCCGGGGTGGCGCCGGGCGTGCGTGCGGGCGACCTCATCGTCGCCGACGAGGTGCGGGGGCCCGACGGCGCCGTCCCGATCCCGACGGCCGCGCCGCTCTCCGCCGCGCTGCGCCAGGCCGGGTTGCGGGTGCACGTGGGCCCGATCGCGTCCAGCCCCGTGCTCGTCGACGCCCGCCAGGCCGGGCGGGCGGGCGGCGATCAACACGGGGACGGCGTGCTGGCCGTCGACATGGAGTCGGCCTGGCTCGCGGGAGCCGCCTCGGGTGGACCCTTCGCCGTCGTCCGCGCGGTCGTCGACACCCCGACCGCCCCCCTGCTCCGACCCGGCACCCCGGTGCGCGCCCTGGCCGCGCTGCGCAGCCTGCACCGGGCCGCGCCCGTGCTGCGGTCCTGGCTGGCCGCGACCGGGCCGCGGGTGGTCACGCTCGCCGAGCCCCGGTCGTTCTGCGCGGGGGTCGAGCGCGCGATCCAGACCGTCGAGCGCGCGCTGGACCGGCACGGGGCGCCGGTCTACGTCCGCCGCCAGATCGTGCACAACGCCCACGTCGTGCGCCGGTTGGAGGGCCGCGGCGCGGTGTTCGTCGAGGAGGTGGCCGAGGTGCCCGAAGGCGCGGTGCTGGTGCTGGCCGCGCACGGCGTCACCCCGGGGGTTCGCGAGCAGGCCGCCGCGGCGGGGCTCGCCGTGGTCGACGCCACCTGTCCGCTGGTCACGAAGGTCCACGCGGAGGTGCGCAGGCACGCCGGGCAGCGCCGCACGGTGTTCCTCATCGGGCACGGCGAGCACGAGGAGGTCGTCGGCACCGTCGGGGAGGCGCCGGACGACGTCGTGGTCGTCGGCTCCGTCGACGCGGCCCGCCGGGTGCGCGCCCGCGACCCCGAGCAGACGGCCTATGCGATGCAGACCACGCTGGCCACCGACGAGGCGGACGAGATCGCCGCTGTGCTGCGCGGCCGGTTCCCGACGATCGCCGCCCCCCGCCGCGACGACATCTGCTACGCCACGACCAACCGCCAGCGGGCCGTGCGCGCGGTCGCCGAGAGCGCCGATCTCGTGATCGTCGTCGGCTCGGCGAACTCGTCGAACTCGCTGCGGCTGGCCGAGGTCGCGGAGCGCAGCGGCGCCGCCGCCCAACTCGTCGACGACGCGAGCGGGCTCGACCTCACCCGGCTCGCCCGCGCGCGGCGCATCGGGATCAGCGCAGGCGCCTCGGCGCCCGACGACCTCGTCGACGACGTCGTCACCTGTTTGTCCGGGCTCGGCCCGGTGGCGGTCACGACGGTCGCCACCGGCGTAGAGGACATCCGATTCACCCTCCCGAAGGAGGTGAGCTGAGCGTGGGCATGCCCCTTCGCCAGTCCATCCGTCTGGCCACCTATCTCGCCAAGCAGAAGCTCAAGGGGGTGCAGAAGTTCCCGCTGCTCGTCGAGCTCGAGCCGCTGTTCGCCTGCAACCTCAAGTGCGCGGGCTGCGGGAAGATCCAGCAGCCCGCGGCGCTCCTCAAGCAGCGGATGCCGGTCGAGCAGGCTGTCGCCGCGATCGAGGAGAGCGGGGCGCCGATGGTCTCGATCGCGGGCGGTGAGCCGCTGATGCACAAGGAGATCGACGAGATCGTCCGGCAGCTGCTCGACCGCGGCAAGATCGTGTTCCTGTGCACCAACGCGGTGCTGCTGCCCAAGCACCTGCATCGCTTCACGCCCCACCGCAACTTCGCGTGGATGGTGCACATCGACGGCCTGCGGGAGCGTCACGACGCGTCGGTCGCCAAGGTCGGCGTGTTCGACCAGGCGGTCGCCGCGATCGGGCAGGCGAAGGCCGCGGGCTTCCGCGTGAACACGAACACGACGTTCTTCGACACCGACACGCCACAGGACGTCGTCGGCGTGCTCGACTACCTGAACGACGAGCTCGGCGTGGACAACATGCAGATCTCCCCCGGCTACGCCTACGACAAGGCCCCCGACCAGGAGCATTGGCTCGGCGTCGAACAGACCCGCGAGCTGTTCCGCAAGGCGTTCGCGGACGGGCGGCGCAAGAAGTGGCGGCTCAACCACTCGCCGCTGTTCCTCGACTTTCTCGAGGGCAAGCTCGACCTCGCCTGCACGGCGTGGGCGATCCCCTCGTACTCCCTGCTGGGCTGGCAGCGGCCCTGCTACCTGCTCGACGACGGCTACGTGGCCAGCTACCGGGAGCTGGTCGAGGAGACCGACTGGTCGGCGTTCGGGCGCGGCAAGGACCCGCGGTGCGCGAACTGCATGGCCCACTGCGGCTACGAGCCCTCGGCCGTGTTCGCGACGATGGGATCGCTGCGGGAGTCGCTGCGTGCCGCGGTCGCGAGCTGAGAAAACGGCCCAAGGCGGGCCGGCGTTACCGCTGCGTGACCGCTGGTCCTATCCTCACGCGCATGGCCGACGGGCGCACGACCATCCACCTGCCTTCCCTGGCGGTGATGCTGCGGCATGCGGGCCGTCCGCTACTGGAATCGACACTGGTCCCGCTGGGCCTGTTCTGGATCCTGTTCACCCAGGCGGGCTTCGCCGCCGGGCTGTGGGCGGCGCTGGGCTGGTCGGGGCTCGCGATCGGCGCGCGGTTGGCGCTGCGTCGGCGGCTGCCCGCGGTGCTCCTGCTGACCACCGCGCTGCTCGTGGTGCGCACGGTGGTCGGCCTCGCCACCGGCAGCGCGTTCCTGTACTTCCTGCAGCCGACCGCGCAGAACTTCGTGGTCGCGCTGGCCCTGCTCGTGACGATCGGGCTGGAGCGGCCGCTCCTGGCGAAGCTGGCCGACGACTTCTGCGCGTTCCCCGCCGAGCTCACCGGGCATCCGCACATGCAGCGGTTCTTCCGTCGGGTGTCGCTGCTCTGGGCGATGGTGTTCCTCATCAACGGCGTCGGCACGCTGCTCGTGCTGACGACGGGCACGGTCGGGGACTACCTCGCGGTGTCGACGGCGGGCTCCTACTCCATGGTGGCGGCGGGCATCGGGGTGTCGCTGTGGTGGTTCCACCGCTTCCTGGCCCGCCACGGCATCCGGCTGCGGCTCGGGATCGCGCCCGTCTAGAGCGGCTCCAGCGGCCCGGTCCCGACGCACCCCTGCTCGACCCGTCGGGCGAGGGCCCGCAGCTCCGCGTCGAGGTCGCCCCGGAACAGCTCGGCCCGCTCGGCGAAGGGCGCCAGCCGAGCCGGGTCGGCCGCGAAAGCCTGCACGGCCGCGGTGACGTCGACAGGCCGCGGGCACACCGTGGCCAGGCCCGCCTCGGCCAGCAGCGTGGCGCTCGCCCGGCCGTGGCCCGCCACCGGCAGGGCGAACAGCAGCGGGCGTCCTGCGGCGAGCGCCTCGGTGGCGATCACACCGCCCGCGGTGGTCAGCACGAGATCGGCCGCGGTCACCAGGGTCGGCACCTGGTCCGTCCAGCGCAGCGGCACGAGTCGGGCGCGGGGAAGGCCGCGGGCCGCCAGGCGCGCAGCCAATCGGTCGTCGTGGCCGCAGAGGACGACGGTCTGGACGGCGGGGCCCGCCGCAAGCACCGCGTCGACGACGCGGCCCAGGTTCCCGAAGGCCAGCGAGCCGCCGGTCACGAGCACGACGCACGCGTCCGCACGCAGCCCGCTCGCCCGCCGGGCCGGGGCCCGCTCGCCGGGCCGGAAGGCGGCGGCGACCGCTGGGGGCGCCACCCGCACGTCCGCCGTCGGCGCGATGCCCAGAGCCTGGCGCTGCGAGCCGGGCAGCAGCGTCCAGGTCTCGTCGAGCTCCGGCCACACCCAGAACGGGTGCACCGCCGCGTCGGTGGCGACGGCGACCGCCCGTCCGGGCAGCCCGCCACGCCTGCGCAGCCACGCGAGACCCCCGGAGACCATCGGGTGGGTCGAGACCACCAGCCGCGGCCGCTCGGCCGCCACCAGCGGCACCAACACCCGGCCGATGCCGCGCCCGCTGCGGGCCTTGAGCAGCTCCGCGGCGCGCGGGTGGGCCGTCAGCGCGTCGTAGGCCAGCCCGTACAGGCCCGGCGCCGTGCGCATGACCAGGGCGTAGGACTCGCGCAGCAGCGCGTCGCGGCGGGGACCGACGCTCTCCACCTCGCGCACCCTGGCCTGCGGCCACAGCGCCCGCATGCGCGCGGCCAGCGCGCGGGCCGCCGCCACGTGCCCTTCGCCGACCGGGGCGGAGAGCACCAGGATGCGCGGCGAGCCGATCATGCCCGCACGCTAACGCCCGGCGCGGACCCGTGCACCACTGCCGGAGGCGCCCCGTGACCCGGTTCCTGCCCACCACCCGGCCCGCGCAGGCCGCCCCGCCCACCTCCGGGCCGCGGCGGCTGCTGCTGGTGACCGGCGGGATGGGGGCGGGGCACCACAGCGCCGCCCGCGCCGTGGAGGAGCGGGCCCGCGAGGTCTGGCCGGGGGTCGAGGTGGTGTGGACCGACACCCTCGACGACATGGGCGCGGGCCCGTTGTTCCGCGGCGTCTACGCCGGGTGCGTGCGCCTGCTCCCCTGGCTCTACGCCCTCTACTTCTGGCTGCTGTGTGCCGTGCCGCCGTTCCACGCGGCGGTCCGGGCGGTGATTGCGCGGTGGAGCGCCCGCGGGCTCGCCCCCGTGCTCGAGCGCGAGCGTCCCGACCTCGTGGTCGCGACGTTCCCCGAAGGCGTCGCGGGCCTGGGGCGGCTGCGCAGGCGCGGGCGGCTGCCGATGCCCGCGGTCGCGCTGGTCGCCGACCCTGCCCCGCACCCGCTGTGGCTCGACGACGCGCTGGACCTGCACCTGGTGTCCACCGCGGCGGGCGCCGACCGACTGGGCCGGTTCGCGCCACACGCGGCGGTGCGGGTGGCGGCCGTGCCGGTGGTGCGCTCGTTCGCGGCGCCGGAGCAGCGCCCGGTGCACCTGCGGCCGAAGGTTCTGGTGTCGTTCGGCTCGCTCGGGTTCGGCGACCCGGTGGCCGCCGCGGCCGCCGCCCTCGACGCGGGGGCGGACGTCGTGGTGAGCACCAGTCGTCGCGCGCGGGTTCGGCGGGGCCTCGACCGCCTCGCGGCCCGGCACCCGCACGGCGGCCGCCTCACCGTGCTCGACTGGATCGCCGACCCCGCCGCCACGCTGCGGGACACCGATGCACTCGTGACGAACGCGGGTGGCGCCACCGCGCTGGAGGCGGTGGCGAGCGGCACCGTGCTCCTGCTGTTCGACCCCATCCCCGGGCACGGGCGGGCCAACGCCGAAGTGCTGGCGGCGGCCGCGCTGGCCACCGTGTGCGGGACGGCGGCCGAACTGCGCCGCGCGGTCGGGGACCTCGGCGCCCGGGCGCAGCGGGCTGTGCCCGACACTGCGTGGGCCGGCGCCGCCCCCGACTTTGCCGCCGACGTCGCCGCCCTCGCCACGCTGGCGGCCCCCGACCGGCCCCGGTCGGGCGACCGGCTGCGGGCCCAGGACGCGCTGTTCGTCCACGCGGCGACGCAGGCGATGCCCCAGCAGGTGGGCGCCCGCATCCACATCGCGGACCCCGACCAGCGTGACGACTGGGCCGAGCACCTCGCCGCGCTCATCCGCACCAGAGCGCCCGGGATCGACCTGCTCTGCCGCAGGCTCGCGCCCGGCCGGACCCCCCGCTGGAGGACCGGCCCCGCCCCCGATCCCGCCGTCCACCTGCGGCCTGAGGTCATCGAGGTCGAGGGCACGGCGGCGGCCGACGCCGCGCTGACCGACTTCCTCGCCGAGCCCGTCGACCCGGTCACCACCGGATGGCGGCTGCAGGTGGCCCTCGACCGTGCCGCGGGTGAACTGATCGTGCTGGCCGCGTTCCACCACGCGCTCGGGGACGGCCTCGCCATCACCGACGCGCTCGCGGCGCTGCTCACCGACGAGATGCGCACGCCCATCGCGGCGGTGACCCGGCGATCGGGGGCGGGGCGGTCGGGGGCGGGGCGGTCGGGGGCAGGGTCGGCGGCGGCGACGGTCGTCCGGGGCTGCGCAGGCCTGGCCCTCGCGGGCCCGGCGGGGGCCTCGGCCCTCACCGGCACGACGGCGGGGCCGCTCGTGCTGCACACCCTGCGCCTCGACGCGGCCAGGGTCAGGGCCGTCGCGCGGGCGCACGGCGTGGGCACCACGGCGCTGCTGCTCGCCGCGCTCGCCGACGCACTGCACGCCGTACTCGCCGAGCGCGCCGCAGAGCCGGGACCGACCGCCCACGTCCGGGCGATGGTGCCGATGACCGCACGCACCCGGGCGGCGGTCGGCAGCAGGGCGCCGGGCAACCGCACCGCCGCGATGCCGGTGGACCTGCCGGTCGGCGCGATGGACGGCCGCGCGCGCGTCGTGGCGGTGGCCACCGCGCTCACCGCAGGCAACCGGAAGGGCCTCCCGGCCGCGACGACCGCCGCGTTGCGGGTGCTCGGGCTGCTGCCCACCCCGGTGCAGGCCAGGACGGTGCGCATGATCTACGGCAGGCGGTTCTTCCACGTGCTCGCCTCGGTGATGCCGGGTGCGCGGCGGCGGCTGCACATCCGCGGCGGCCTCTTGCGCGACATCTACCCCGCGCTCCCGCTCGCCCCCGGCGTCGGCATCGCGTTCGGCGCGCTGGCGTGCGGGGAAGGGATCGGTGTGGGGCTGACGGTCGACAGCGCGATCGTCCCCGAGGGAGCCGACCTCACAGCGCACCTGGCCGCCGCGCTCGACCGCATGGAGCACGGGTGACCCGTCGTCCCGCGGGCGCCCACGCCGTCGTCACGGGGGCGTCGTCCGGGATCGGCGCCGCGGTCGCGGCCCGGCTGGCGGCTGACGGGTGCACGCTGCTGATCGTCGGACGCGACCGTTCGCGCCTCGACGCGGTCGCCCGCACGTCCGGCGCCCGCTCCGTGGTCGCCGACCTCGGCACGGCAGCGGGGCGTGCCGCCGTCGTGGCGGCCGTCGACCGGGTCGACCTGCTCGTCCACGCCGCAGGCCTCGGCGCGGCGGGCCCGCTGACCGAGCTGCCCCCTGAGCGCATCGACGAGCTGCTCGCCGTCAACCTCGCCGCGCCGGTGCACCTCACGCGCGCGCTGCTGCCGCCGCTGAAGGCCGCCGGGGGGCACGTCGTGTTCGTGGCGTCCGTCGCGGCGGTCGGCGTCGCGGGCGAGGCCGTCTACTCGGCCACGAAGGCCGGGCTGCGCGGCTTCGCCGACGCACTGCGGGTCGAGGGCGACGTCGGGGTCACGACCGTGCTTCCCGGCGCCGTCGCCACCGACTTCTTCACCCGGCGGGGACGGCCCTACCACCGGCGGGTGCCGCGCCCGGTCACGGCGGACCGGGTGGCCGACGCGCTCGTGGCGGGGGTGCGGCACCACCGCGCCGAGGTGTTCGTGCCGCGGTGGCTGACCGTCGGCGCACGGGTGCACGGCGCCGCTCCCGCGGCGTTCGCCCGGCTGTCCCGACGGCTGGATCGCTAAGGGGCTACCGGTGCTCGTCGGTCGCTCCGTCGACCCGGTGGTGGTGGCCGCCGCCCGGCGGCCCCCACGCGAGGGCGAGCGTGAGTGTCGCGCGGTAGGCGGGGTCGTCGAGCGCCTTCTTGAAGACCTCGCGCAGGCGGCGCAGGCGGTAGCGCACGGTCTGCGGGTGCACATGTAGGCACTCCGCGATCTCCGCAGGCCTGCCCATGTTGCTCAGCCAGCATTCCAACGTCTCCACCAGCCGCTCGCGGGTGCCTTCGGGCACCGCGTCGAGCGGGGCGAGGCAGCGCGCGCGCAGCTCGGCCAGCACCCGGTCGTCGCGGTGGACGACCAGCGCGTCCAGGTGCTCGTCGACGAAGGTCGGGTCGTCGCGCAGCACGCCGTTGCCCTGCAGCCGGTGGGCCAGCTGCGCGAGCTCGATGCTGCCCGGCAACGCGTCAACCAACCCCGGCAGGCCCACCACGGCACGGGAACCGGCGAGCGCCCTGCGCAGTCGTTCCCGCCGCGCAGGGCCGTCCGGGTCGGGGACGACGGCCACGAGCAGGTCGCCGAGCCGTCCGTACAGCGGGCGTTCGGGCAGGTGCCGCAGGAACTGGTCGCCCTCGTCGTCCGCCTCGACGACCACGACGGACGCCGTCCGCGGAATCGGCCAGCCTGCACGGTGCGCCGCGTCCTGCACCGCCTGCGTCGACGACCGTCCCGACAGCAACATCTCGTGCAGCTCCACGCGGGCCTGCTCGCCGGTGTCGGAGGCCGCGTCCAGATAGCCGTCCAGCGTGGCTGCGGAGAGCAGGTCGAC
Source organism: Pseudonocardia sp. (assembly GCA_036401495.1). Classification (GTDB taxonomy): domain Bacteria; phylum Actinomycetota; class Actinomycetes; order Mycobacteriales; family Pseudonocardiaceae; genus Pseudonocardia. The sequence goes on from DASWUV010000139.1 coordinate 16,121, forward strand.
GGCCCCCAGCACGCGCTCCGCGGCGAACGCGACGACGTCCGCGGAAACTCCTGCCGGGATCGCGATCGCGGCGAGATGCCGCCAGACCACCGCCGACCCCGCCCGGTACATCGCCAGTAGCGGGGCCACCGGCCGGTCGGCACGACGGTGTGCCCTGCCGATCTCCTCGAACAGGGGACGCTCGACTCCCGCCTCCGGTGCCCCGTCGGCCTCGAACAGGCGGCGCACGAAATACCGCGCCGCGGTGAGCACCTCTTCGTACTCTGCGGTCAGAAACGCCGCATAGCCTGCGTCGCGCGCCTCCAACAGGACGTGGACATCTGCGAGAATCATCGGTAGCCGCCCGACGACCGCATCGGTGAGGTTGTTCAGGGCCGCGGCATCGGGGCCGCGCGTCATGCGTCCTCCTCCCGAGTGGGCGATGTCCGCGACTTACCCCCCTGATGTACTCCACACATCGGTGAAAGAACAGTTCTCATCACAAATGGGCGAGAAGACACCGCAGCGACGGGTAAGAGTTAATCGTTGCGTCAGGTGCGGCCGGAGAGCGAGGCGAGTGTGGTGACCGAGCCGTCGGTCCTGTTCGTCGCGGTGCCCGCCGCGCTGACCGGAGCAGCGGGGTTCGGACTGGCCAGCGCGTTGCAGCACCGGGCGGCCCGAGAGGCGCCTGCCACCGGGGTGATCGGGCCCCGACTGCTGGTCGAGCTCGCGCGGAGACCGAGCTGGGTGCTCGCGACGTTCGCCGTGCTGGGCGGCATGTCACTTCAGCTCGTGGCACTGGCCTTCGCGCCGCTGGCGTTGGTGCAGCCGCTGCTCGTCACCGGCATCCTCTTCGGCACCGTGTTCTCCGCGTGGCTCGGCCACCACCGGCCCGACCGGCTGCTCGTGGTCGGCGCGCTGGCCGCCACCGGCGGTCTCGCCGCGTTCCTCTCGCTCGCCCGCCCGAGCGGGGGAAGCTCCGAGCTGCCGCCGTTCCTCACGCTCTTCCCCCTCTCCGCGGCGCTGACGATCATCCTCGCCGGGTGTCTCTGGGTGGCGACCCACAAGAAAGGACCGCTCGGGGTCGGATCGCTCGCGCTCGCCACCGGCATCTGCTACGGGGTCACGGCAGGGCTGATGAAGGTCGTGACCGGCGAGCTGCGCGCAGACGGCGTCGAAGCCGTACTGACCCACCCTGCGCTGTACGTCGTCTGCATCGTCGGGCCCCTCGGATTCCTGTTCAGCCAGCACACGTTCCAGGAAGGCATGTTGATCGCCCCCGCACTGGCCATCATCACGATTGTCGATCCGCTGGTCAGTCTGGCCATCGGCCTGACGTGGCTGGGTGAGGAGCTCGCCGACACCTCCGTGCCCGCGGTGCTGGGCCTTGTGGCGGCAGGCCTGGTGATCATGGCAGGGGTCGGGCTGCTTGCTTACCGGGGAACCCGGATCCGAGCGCAGGCGGAGGGCGTCGCGAGCTCCCGTCCCGAGGACGACCGGCACTGACGTTCGTGTGTTGCAACGCCGCGAGTCGGGTAGACGGGGCGATGGAACGAGGCAGCGACAAGCACGGCCCGATGCGCGACGAGCAGCTCGACAAGGAACTCAGCGGCATGCTCGGCCAGGGGGGCGGCCACCGCGAGGACTGGCGCGAGTCGGAGATCGCCCCCGACGACGACGAGACCGCAGAGGAAGCCGAGCAGCTCGAGCGGTGATCTGCGCCGACCGCGACCGGGTCGTACCGTTGTGGTATGCCTGCCGAACCAGAACGGCGCGTGGCGGGCCAGCACGATTTCACCGTTGGGCTTCGGGGCTACAAGCCTGCCGAAGTGGATCGTGTGCTGGCCGGGCTCCGAGCTCGCGTGAATGACCTCGTGGCCGAACGCAACGAGTTGTCCGACCAGAAGAACCAGCTCGCCTCCCAACTGCTGTCGGCGATTCGGCGGACCAACGAACTGGGTAAACAGGTCCAGCACCTTTCCTCGTCCGCGGCCAGCACCGACGGGTTGAGCGAGCGGATCCGGGTCATCCTCGAGCTGGCCTCCGAGGAGGCAGGCGCGATCACGGCGCAGGCAACGGATCTGCTGGAGGAGGCCAAGACGGCGCGGGCGACCGCCGACCGCCGTCTGGTTCAGGCGGCGGCCGAGCACAGCGGGCTCATCGCCTCCGCTCAGGCCGAGGCCGACCGGCTGCGACAGGAGGCCGTGCAGGCAGCGAAGGCGCAGCACGACGCGGCGCAGGCCGACGCCGAGCGCATCCTCGACGAGGCCGAGGCGACCGCGAAGGCCGTCGTCGAGGAGGCCCGGCGCGCCGCCGCCGCGCACGTCGAGCAACTGCGGGAATCCCTGCACGCGGAACTGCCCCGGAAGCTGAACGCCGTGCTCGACGCCGCGCTCAACCGGGCCGAGGGGGCATCGGAGGACAGCGAGCCGCCCGGCGCCGTGGCCACCCAGCCGCGGCAGTCCCAGGCCTTGACGGAGGCGTAGACTATTCGACGTTCTGTCTGAACTCCGCGAAGAAGGTGACACCGTGACCCACCGGATCGGGCTGGTCGTGCCCAGCTCCAACGTGACCGTCGAAACCGAGATCCCTGCCCTGCTGGCCCGGCATCCCGAGCACTTCTCCTTCCACTCGAGCCGGATGCGGATGCACACGGTGTCACCCGAAGAGCTCAAGGCAATGAACGCGCAGCGCGAGCGGTGTGTCGACGAGGTGGCCGACGCCGGTGTCGACGCCGTGCTCTACGCCTGCCTCATCGCCCTCATGGCTCAGGGCCCCGGCGAGCACCAGCGCGCGGAGAAGGCGGTCCGCGAGCAGATCGACGCGGTGGTCCGCTCCAGCGCAGGCGCGCTCGTGGAGGGACTGCAGGCGCTCGGTGCATCCCGCATCGCCCTGGTCACCCCCTACCTGCGGCCGCTGGCCGAGCAGGTCGTGGCCTACCTCGAAGCCGAGGGCTTCACGGTCGTCGACTGGACGGCGCTGGAGGTCGCCGACAACGCCGAGGTCGGCGCCATTCCCGGCGACCGCGTGCTCGCGGCCGCGCGAGGTCTCGACCTGTCCCACGCCGACGCGCTGGTGATCTCCGCCTGCGTGCAGATGCCCTCCCTTTCGCTCGTGGCACCGGCCGAGGAGGAGTTCGGGCTGCCGGTGCTCTCCGCGGCCACGGCAGGCGCCTACAGCCTGCTCGCGGGCCTCGGGCTGGAGCCGGTGCTGCCCGGCGCGGGGCGGCTGCTCGCCGGGAGCCGGTGAACCGGGCCCCTACCATCGGCCCATGAGCGAGAACGAGACCGGGCGCAAGCGCGGCACGGTGAGCACCGCGCGCCGGGAGCTGGTGGAGAACGAGCTCTACGAGCACGCCACCCGGCTCTTCGCCGAGCGCGGCTTCGCCGGGACCAGCCTGCAGGACATCGCGAACGCCCTCGGCATCACCCGTCCCGCGCTCTACTACTACGTCAAGAGCAAGGACGAGCTGCTGGCCAAGCTCGTCACCGAGGTCACCAACGGCCCGCTCGACGAGCTCACCGAGCTGGTCGCCCGCCCTGGCCTGGACGCCGAGGCGGTGCTGCGCGGAATCGTCGAGGTCCTCGTGCGGCGGCGGGCCACCCAACCCGAGCGGTTCCGGTTGCTCATCCGCTCCGAGGCCGAGCTGCCCGAGGGGCTCACCGAGGCCTACGACGAGAGCCGCCGCGCCGTGTTGAAGACCATCGCGGGCGCGATCGACAGCGGCATCCGGGTGGGCCGGTTCCGCCCGGTCGACGCCAGGGTGGCGGCCCTCGGCGTGCTCGGCATGTGCAACTGGGTGGCCTGGTGGTTTCACCCCGGCGGCCGTGACACGGCCGAGTCGGTGACCGCGCAGCTCGCCGACATGGCCGTCGGCGCCTTGGCGCGGCCCGATCACCAGATCCCGGGCAGCGACAGTCCGGCGGCCGCGATCAAGCTGCTCCGCCAGGACCTCGACCACCTGGAGCGCATCCTCGACGCGTGATGATTTTCGTCTCCGTCAAACTATAGACTCACCTGTCAATCAGCGCGTATCGTCGGAGTCGACACACGCTAGGAGGCTGTGATGAGCGATCTTGACCACCGCGTGCGAGGCGTCGACCACGTCGCGTTCCCGACGTTCGACCCGGCCGCGACGGTGCGCTTCTACCGGGACGTGCTGGGCTTCCCGGTCGTGCACTCGATCTGCGCGGCGGGGTGGGGCCCGGCCGACCACCCGGACTTCATCCACTTCTTCTTCGACATCGGCAACGACGACCGGATCGCCTTTTTCTACTACTTCGGCACCACGCCCGAGGTGGGCGGCGGGCCCGGCGCGAAGGGCGACGTCTACGCCCGCTTCGACGCGGCCGTTCCCGACTACTTCGTCGGCTCCCGGCACCTCGCGATCCACGTCGACGACGAGGACGACCTGCTGGAGTACCGCCGAAGGCTCGACGCGAGCAACTGGCCGGTGGAGATGCAGGTCAAGCACGAGACCATCGAGTCGATCTACACCCACGACCCGAACGGCTACATGGTCGAGCTCACCAGGGCGATGCGACCGGTGACGCCACAGGAGGATCTCGACGCGAACCTCACGATCGACGCACTGCTCGACGTCGTCGCCGAACCCGACCCGAGCTTCGGCAAGCTGCTGGCGCGCAAGGCCGAGCTGATCGTGGCACGGGCCGCGGGCTGGGCGCCGGTGGCGCCGTGACCACGCTCTACGTCCTGGACATACCCGAGAACACGGCCGTCGCGAAGGTCGCGGCCGAGGATGCGGCCGTCACGGTCGGGCAGATCGGGCCCTACTTCGAGATCAGCGCGGCCGGACCAATCGTGATCGACCGCCGCGCGACGGGCTGCAGGCACGCCGTCTGGTACTCGTGCGTCGCCGGGGTGGCCAGGGACAGCCGGATCACCCAGCACGACAAGAACGCGCTTCGGGTAGAACCCGGATGAGCCGCGGGCTGGGCGCGGGCCGCTACCTGACGGCGGGGGCGCGGCCCGCGTCGACCGTCACCACCGTGCACGAGCTGACCACGGCCGACGGTGCGACCGTGCGCGGCGTGCTCGCCACGACTCCCGGCGCCGAGACGGTGGTCTGCCTGATGCACCCGCGCCAGGACGTCACCCACCATCCGCTGGTTCCGCTGTTGCTGCAGGCGGGCGTGGCCGTGTGGACACAGCACACCCGCTCGGTGAACAACGACCTCACCCTGGTCCACGAGCAGGCGCTGCACGACGTCGCGGCGGGCCAGGTGTTTCTGCGCGAGCAGGGCTTCGAGTCCGTCGTCGTGCTCGGGCACTCCGGCGGCGGCGCGCTCTACGCGTTCTACCTGGAGCAGGCGGCGCTCGCGCCCGCCGACCGGATCGCCACGACCCCCGGCGGACGCCCGACGAAGCTGGCGGACGTCACCATGCCCGCGGCCGACGGCGCGGTCTTCCTCGCCCCGCACCCCGGGCAGGGCGCGCTGCTGCTGAGCTGCATCGACCCCTCCGTCGCGGACGAGTCCGACCCGCTGTCCGTCGTCCCCGAACTGGACCCGTTCGCCCCGGCCAACGGGTTCGCTGAGCCGCCCACGAGCTCGGCCTACCCCGAGGAGTTCCTGCAGCGCTACCGCGCGGCGCAGCGCGACCGCGTCGCCCGGATCGACGCTGTCGCCCGCGACCACCTGGCCCGCACGGCCGAGGCGCGGGCGGCCTTCAAGAAGACGGGGTCCGCGGTAGACCGGCGGCGGTCGCTGGCCCCGCGGATCATCACGGTGTTCCGCACGGACGCCGACCCGCGCACCGTCGACCTTTCCCTCGACCCGAGCGAGCGGCCCTACGGCTCGCTGTTCGGCCAGCGCCCGGATCTGATCGACTACGGCCAGGTGGGGTTCGGCAGGCTCACCACGCCCGAAGCCTGGCTCTCGACGTGGTCGGGGCGGAGCTCGAACGCCGACTTCGTCCGGTGCGCCCCCGGCGTCACCGCGCCGACGCTGTTCGTCGAGCTCACCGGTGACCAGGCCGCCTTCCCCGCCGACACCCGCGCGATGATCGCCGCACTCGGGGCCGCCGACCTCACCGTCGCCACGGTGCGCGGCCTGCACTTCGGCGGGGCCCTCGCCGACGGCGAACCCACTGGCAACGAGCTCGCCGCCGCCGAGATCCAGGGCTGGCTGGACAAGCGCTTCCCCCTCGCACCGCCCCGCTGAGCGGCGGCGAGCGATGGGGGAGGTTGATCGGTGGCCTGGTGGTCGCGCGCGGGGGTGGAGCACCACCTGGGCCTATGCTCGCCCGCGTGCCCCAGTATCGGATCTCCGAGGTCGCCGGGCTGCTGGGCGTCAGCGATGACACCGTCCGACGCTGGGTCGAGCACGGAACGCTGCCGGTGGCGAAGGACGCCTCCAACCGCCTCGTGATCGACGGTGTCGCGCTGGCCGCGTTCGCCCGCGACCACGCCCAGTCACCCCCGGACCCCTCGCCGGGCCAGAGTTCGGCCCGCAACCGGCTCGTCGGACTGGTCACCTCGGTGATCGAGGACCGGGTCATGGCCCAGGTCGAGATGCAGTGCGGCCCGCACCGGATGGTGTCGCTGATGAGCACCGAGGCCGTGCGCGACATCGGCCTGGCTCCCGGCGTGCTCGCGGTGGCCGTGGTCAAGTCGACCAACGTCGTCGTCGAGACCCCCGGCCGACTGCGCGGCCCGGCCGGCTGACGCCGGGCCGCGACGGACAGTGCCGTCAGACGACCTCGACCTCGACCCGGGTGTCGGAGAACGTCGGCGCGTTGCCGAGGTCGGCGAAGGCGAACGGGTTGACGGCGTTGACCGTCGCGTTGTCCTTTGCGTTCTTGCGCCACGCACCCATCGGCGACAACACGACCCCGGGCGCGATCTCCTCGCTGATCTCGGCGAGCGCCACGTACTGGCCGCGGTCGTTGAACACCCGGACGTACCGGCCCGCGACGACGCCTCGCTCGTCCGCGTCCTGCGGGTGCATGACCAACGTCTGTTCACCCTGCACGCGGCGTTGCTGGGGCTGGTCGCCTGCGCTGGAGTTGAGGTAAGCGTGTGACTTGGGCGAGATCAGGTTGAGCCGGTACCCGGAGTCGGCGGTCTCCCGCGGCGGGATGTAGTAGGGCACCGGGTCGACCACGCCGCCGGGCTGATGATCGTTCGAGCCCTGCCGGAACAGCGGCACGACGAAGTTCCCCGCGGCCTCGGCCACCGAGGACCGGAACTCCGTCTTCCCCGACGGCGTCGGGAAGTTGCCCTCGGCGTGCGGGGCGTACTCGTCGGGGCCGGGCAGGTTGAGCCGGGCCCAGCCCGTCTCGCGGAGCGACTCGAGCGTGATGCCCTCCATCGCGGGCGCCGACCAGTCGAACGCCTCGGCCAGCATCTCCTCGTCGGTGCGGGTGAAGCAGGGATCGGTGAGGCCCATCCGCGTGGCGAGCCTGCGGAACAGCTCCGTGTTGGACACGGCCTCGCCCAGCGGCGCGACGGCCGGGGTGTTCAGCGAGACGTAGAAGTGGCCCCAGCTGAACATGATGTCGTGCTGTTCGAGCTGCGTGGTGGCGGGCAGCACGATGTCGGCGTAGCGGGCGGTGTCGGTGAGGACGTGGTCGCTGACCACCGTGAACAGGTCCTCCCTTGCGAGCCCGGCGGCCATCTTGTCCTGCTCGGGGCAGACGACGAGCGGGTTGGAGTTGTAGACCATCAGCGCGTTGATCGGCGGGTCGAGGGCCATCTCGCCGGTCAGCGCCCTGCCCAGCAGGTACTGGTTGACCACCCGCGTCCCCGGCGTCGCCAGCTCGGGGTGCATGAGCGCGCCCCAGTTCACCGGGAACGCCCACAGCGGCAGCTGCAGCAGCCCGCCGCCGACCTTGCGCCACGCCCCGACGAGCGCGGGCAGGCAGGCGATCGAGCGCACGGTCTGGCCGCCGCCCGCGTGCCGCTCGATGGCCACCCCGATCCGGATCATCGACGGCTCCGACGTCGCGTACTCGCGCGCCAGGGTGCGGATGTCCGCGGCCGGAATGCCGGTCTGCTCCGCCGCCCATTCCGGGGTGTGGTCGCGCACGCGCTCGGCGAGCTCCGCGTACCCCACGGTGTGGTCGCGGACGTAGTCCTCGTCCGTGAGGCCCTCGGTGATGATGACGTGCATCATCGCGAGCGCCAGCGCGCCGTCCGTGCCCGGCCGGATCGGGATGTGCCAGTCGGCGAGCTTGGCGGTGCGGTGGCGCATCGGGTCGATCACGACGACCTTGGCCCCGCGTCGCTGGGCCTCGGCCACGAACGGCCACAGGTGCAGGTTCGTCGAGACCATGTTGCAGGCCCAGATGATGATGTAGCGGGAGTGGACGAGGCTTTCCGGGTCGACGCCCGCGGTCGCCCCGATCGTCATCGTGTACGCGGTGCAGGCGCCCGAGTCGCAGTAGGTGCGCTCGGAGATCGTCGCCCCGAGCTTGTTGAAGAACGGGTCGCCCACGTTGAGCCCGTTGAGGATGCCCTGCGTGCCCAGATAGCTCACCGGCATGATCGACTCGGGCCCGTGCTCGGCGATCGTGGCCCCGAAGCGGTCGGCGATCTCGTCGAGGGCGGCGTCCCAGCTGATCCGCTCGAACCGGCCGCTGCCCTTCGGCCCGCTGCGGCGCATCGGGTACAGCACCCGGTCGGGGTTGTAGACCTTGTCCTGGTAGTTGTTGACCTTGACGCACAGACCGCCGCGCGTGAACGGGTGGGCGGGGTCGCCGCGAACCGCAGTGGCTTTGCCGTCCGTCACCGTCACGAGCATCGCGCAGGTGTCCGGGCAGTCGTGCGGGCACGCCGCCCGGACCGTCGTCGTGGACACGTCGACGACGGGGAGGTCCTGGATCGCAGTCACCGTTGCATGCTCAACGGCTTCGCCGAGGCCCCGTTAGGCACCGCGTGACCAGCTTGTTGTCCCTAGGTGACATCTTCTCCCCGCCGTTGACGGTGTTCGCGAACCGCTCCTAGCCTGAGGCCCCCGCCGAGCAGCCGAGGCCGCCATGGATCCCGCCACGACCGATCGCCTGGACGTGTGGCGGGATCTGATCCGGGAGCACTTCGTCGCGCTCGACGTCCACGCGCAGCGCGACGACACGTTCGCGGGCTCGGTCCGCAGCGCCGACCTCGGCCATCTCAAGGTGGCCTCCGTGAAGTCCGGCTCGCAGGGCTGCAGCCGCACCCCTGGTCTCGCCCGCCGTGACGTCGACGTCTACCTGCAGGTCGGGCTGCTGGCCCGCGGCGCGGCGACGCTGGTGCAGGACCGCCGGGAAGCCGTGCTGCACCCCGGCGACTTCGCCGTCTACGAGACCAACCGCCCGTTCTTCTGGGGTCTGCAGGGCTCGTGGGAGCTGCTGGTCTTCACCTGGCCCCGTGCGAGCGTCGCCGTCGACGACGCCACCTCGCAGCTGTTGACGGCCCGCACGCTGAGCGGCGACGGCGGCCTCGGCGCGATCGTCGGGCGCTTGCTGCGCGACCTCGTCGCCGCTCCCCCGCAGCTGAGCGCCGCGGGCGGTGTCCGGCTCGCCGACGAGGTCGCCGAGCTGGTCACGACGGTCGCGGGCGAGCAGGTCCGACCCGGAGCGCCGACCCGGGCAGGCGACGACCTGCTCCGCCGCGTCGACGCCTACATCGTCGAGCACCTCGCCGAGCCCGAGCTCGGCCCGACGACCATCGCCGCCGCCCACTTCCTGTCCACCCGCCACCTGCACCGGCTCTTCGCCCACCGCGCCGAAACGGTCGCGCAGCACATCCAACGGATGAGGCTGGACCGCTGCCGCCGCGAGCTGATCGACCCGCACGTCGACGCCCGCTCGATCACCGACATCGCCCGGCGCTGGGGCTTCCCCGACCTCGCCACGTTCTCCCGGGCGTTCCGCGCCGCCTACCGAATGTCGCCCAGCGACTGGCGGGCGTCCGGCGGTTCTTGAGGCGCAGAGCCTGACGGTGCCCGAACGCCGCTCGCGGGCGTCGTGTTCACGCCATATTGCCATCGCCATTTCGGGAGCCAGCACGAAATCGGCCCTGCCGCGCGCTGCGCGTGACGTTACGCAGTCGGGCAGGTGACGCGCACCGACCCGATAGTGGTCGCGTAACTTGTTCAGCAGAGAACCTCGTCGAACGCCTGAGTAAAAGAAAGACAATGCATTGGCAATGACAGCGTCATGACGCCGAATCCGGCTCGGTGATGAGCCAACTCACAGAAGTCATCGCGCACAGGCGCGAGGCGGCGGTCGAGCGGTCGAACGGTCTCATGGGAGACCGTCGAATCGGGCCGGGCTGGGCACCGTGGGCACTGTGGCCTCTGGTTGCGCTCGTCGTCGGTGCGGCGGGGGCTTTCGTGCCGCTGCCGACCCTGCTGGTGCTCGGCGGGATCGCGGTGCTGGCGCTGGCGTTCCTGGCGCCCCGCACGAACGCGGCCCTCACGGTGATCGCTGTGCTGTTCGCCCGCCCGATCGCCCAACTCTTCCCCGCAGTCCCGATGCTGCGCGTCGTCGACGGGCTCGTCCTGCTCTGTGTGCTGACCATGCCCCTGCGGCGCATTGCCACGCGCAAGCCGCTGCGCACCTTCCCGGGGCAGTGGTGGTTCGTCGCGTTCCTCGTGATCGGCATCCTCAGCGGCCTGATCGTGCAGGTACCCGCGTCGATCTTCCTGTCAGGGGCGTTCGTGGTCGGCCGCGGCGCGCTGCTGGCGTGGGCGTTCGCCCAACTCGACTGGACGGAGCGGGAGCTGGCCACCGCCGCCAAGGTCGGTACCGGGATCATCCTGTTCACGTTGGCGACGTCGCTGGTGGACCTGGCCATGCCCGCCGCGTGGAACGCGGTGCTGGCCAGCGACCTCAACGCGGTCGAGTCCCGGTCGTTCCTCCCGTCGTTGATCGGCCCGTTCAGCCACCCGCTCGACCTCGGACAGTTCATGGCCCTGTCGGCGGTGGCCATCACGGCCTGGCGGCTGACGGTGCGCAAGACCCTGTTCACCCT
>DASWUV010000140.1:0-18540 GCA_036401495.1 Pseudonocardia sp.
TCCGCGGTGCGGACGGCCGAGGCGGTCGCGCGGCTGGCCGGGCCCGCCGCCGAGCTGGCCCGCCGCGGCAGCCCGCCGGTCCTGCGGCTGGTCTGGCCGTCCGCCGAGCAGCCCCCCGCCGGGTTCGCGACCGAGGTGCGCCTGCCCCTGCGCGCTGGTCTGGACGGCGCCGCGCTGCTCGACCACGCTCGGGCCGCCGCGCCGGACCTCCTGCTCGCGCTGCCCGCGCTCGTCGAGATCGACGTTGCGGGACAGGTTGTGCGCCGGACCGAGGCCGACGGCGTCGTCACGGTCGGAGCGCGGCGGTGGCGGGTCGTGCGGCGCACCGGTCTGCACGACGGCTTCGACGGCGCCGTCGAGCAGCGTGACCGTCGCGAATGGTCGGTGACCTGGGCGTTGCCGCTCGACGGCAGGCTCGGCGACGACGTCGCGCACGCCCCGACCGCCACCGCCGAGGCGTTGGCCGTGCCCGCCCGGTTGATCGCGACGCTGCCGCTGGAGCCGGACCGGCGCCGTGTCCGACCCGGTCCGGCGGCCGACGCCGTGCTGGACGGGGCGGCCGCGGCCTACGTCGACCTGGTGCGGGCGGTGGACCCCGGCGGGCGGCTCGCGCTGGTGCCCGAGCCGGGCTTCCCCCGGTCGCCGCTGGACGGGCAGCTGCGCGCCCGCATCGTCGCCGCCCTGCGCACGGCGGCCTGGCTCCCCGCCGCGGCCTCGGCTGACCGGGGTGGCGCCCCGATGGGGGAGGCCGGGCTGCTCGGGGTGGGGCGTGGCGGCGCCGGGCTCACTCAGGCCCTGCCTCGCGAGCTGGTCCCCGGCCGCGCCGAGTGGCTCGACATCCCCGGCCTCGACGTCCCCGGCCCCGGTTCGCGCCTCACGGGCCTCCTCGCCGCGGCCGGGTTCGACCGCCTCGCCGCCCCGCCCTACCTCCCCGCCGCGCTCACGGAGCTGGGCGCCCGCCGCGTCACGGCAGCGGAGCTGGTGGAGCGCCTGTTCGGCGTCGAGCGGCCGCCGTCGTGGTGGCGCGCGGTGTACGTCGAGCTGGCTGACCTCGCGGACACCGTCCCCGGGCTGGTCGACGACCTCCGCGCCCTGCCCGTGCCGCTCGTCGACGGGCGCGCCGCGGCAGGACCGGCCACCGTTCTGCTCCCCGAGCCGTCCTCTGCTGCGCCGGAGCTCGACGGGTCCGCCCGCCTCGCCCTCCCCGGCCTGCACGTCGCCCACCCGGACGCCGTACACCTGCTGCTCACCCGCCTCGGCGCCACCCCGGCCGACCCGACGGTCCTGCTCGACCACCCGGCCCTGCGCACGGCCGTCGAACGCTCCGTCGACGACGCCGACGCCGGGCTCGATCCCGCGCCGCTCGCCGAGGCGGTGCTTGCGCTCGTCGAGGCGGCGGGCGCGCGTCCGACGGCCCTGGGCGCCCTCGCGTTGCCCGACGAGGAGGGCAGGCCTACCCGCGCCGACGAGCTGATGCTCCCCGACGCCGTACTGCGTCCCCTGCTCGCCGACGACGTCCCCGTCGGGGTCCTCGATCCCGGCTGGGCCACCCGCTTCCCCCGCGACGTGCTCACCGCGGTCGGCGTGCTCGACGGGTTCGCGCTGGTCGTCGACGAGGAACCGGTCCGGCCCGACCACGACCTCGACGACGAGGACCGCTGGTGGGACAGCCTCGCCGAGCCCCCTTCACGGCTGGTCGCCGTGCGCGACCTGGACCTCGTCGACGACGAAGCCTGGCAGGCCGCGCTCGCCATCCTTGCGGCCGACCGCGCCCTCCGCGAGGCCGCGACCAGCGGCTACACCGCCTGGTGGCTCGCACGGCACGCCCGGCTCGGCGGCCGCCGCCCCGGTCGCTGGCGCCTGCCCTCTGCGGTCGGCATCGCCGCGCTCTACGACCCGGTGCCGCCCGCGGGCTCGCCGCGGCCCGACGACGCCTTCCTTGGCGTGCTCGGCGTGCGCCGTGACCTGCATATCGCCGACGCCCGTGCGGCCGACGACCTCCTGGCGCGCCTCGCCGACCCCGGCCGCCACCCGTCGGCGGCGCTCGCGGCAAGCGCGCACATCGCACTGGCCGAGGCCGTCGCCGACGGGCGGGTCGACGCGGCCGAGCTCGACCTCCCCGAGCACGTCAGGGCCATGGACGGCGCCATCGCGCACGTGGACGTCGCGGCGGTCCTCGATGCGCCGTGGCCCGCCCCCGTGCTCCCGGCGTCGGAGCTGGTGATCGGCGGCGATCCGGTGGCACTGGCCGAGCTGCTCGATCTGCCGCTGGCTTCGGACATCGTGGCGGGCGAGATCGAGGGCGACGGCGAGCCGGTCGCGTGGGCCGACCTCGGCGAGATCGTCGTGACGTGCCACACCTTGGGCGTCGACGTTCCCGACGGCGGCCTGCGCCGCCATCCCCAGCTGTGGGTCGCCCTGCGCCGTCCGCAGGCAGGCCGCCACCGGGTGCCGGTCTGGCGCGACGGCTCAGGGGGCTGGCACGCCGAGGACCCGCTGCGGGCGCTGCTCGCCTTGCTGGCCGAGTGATGACGGTCGGCAGGCCCGGCGTGCTACACAGGATGCCGTGACCTACGCCAGCAACGGCGCTGCGTCTCACCCGGCGCGACGTCCGCGTCGGGTGAGCGTGCTGTCCGTGCACACCTCACCCCTCGAGCAGCCGGGCACCGGCGACGCGGGCGGCATGAACGTCTACATCGTGGAGACGGCCATGCGGATGGCCGAGCGCGGCGTCGCGGTCGAGATCTTCACACGGGCCACGTCGTCGGAGCAGCCGCCGGTGGCCACGCTCGCCCCCGGCGTGCTCGTGCGGCACGTCGCCGCGGGCCCTTTCGAGGGCCTCGGCAAGAACGACCTGCCCAGCCAGCTGTGCGCGTTCACCGCGGGTGTCCTGCGGGCCGAAGCCCGTCACGAACCGGGTTACTACGACGTGATCCACTCCCACTACTGGCTGTCGGGCCAAGTCGGCTGGCTCGCCAGGGACCGGTGGGGGGTCCCGCTCGTCCACTCCGCCCACACGCTCGCGCGCGTGAAGAACATCGCGTTGGCCGACGGCGACGAGCCGGAGCCCGTCGTGCGCGTGATCGGCGAGGACCAGGTCGTCGCCGAGGCCGATCGGTTGATCAGCAACACCGACGAGGAGGCCCGCCAGCTCGTCGAGCTCTACGGGGCCGACCCGCACCGCACGGTCACCATCCCGCCGGGGGTGGACCTCGCCCGCTTCCGACCGGGCGCACGGGCCGCGGCCCGCGCCGCGCTCGGCCTGCGCCGCGACGCCGTCGTGCTCGCGTTCGTCGGCCGCATCCAGCCGCTGAAGGCGCCCGACGTCCTGCTCCGCGCCGCGGCCGAGCTGCTGCGGCGCGATCCTGCGCTGCGGCGCCGCCTGGTCGTCGTCGTCGCGGGCGGCCCTTCGGGCACCGGCCTGGCCGAGCCCACGTCGCTGCAGGCGCTGGCGGCGGCGCTGGGCATCACCGAGAACGTTCGCTTCCTGCCGCCGCAGGGGGCGGGGCTCGTCGACGTCTACCGCGCGGCCGACGTCGTCGCCGTGCCCAGCCACAACGAGTCGTTCGGGCTGGTCGCGCTGGAGGCGCAGGCGTGCGGCACCCCGGTGGTGGCCGCGGGCGTCGGCGGGTTGCCGGTCGCGGTGGCGGACGGTCGCTCCGGGCTGCTCGTGCCCGGCCACCGCGCCGAGCAGTGGGCGGACGCGCTCGCGGCGGTGGCGCTGCGCCCCGGCAGGCGTGACGAGCTCGGCGCGGCCGCCGTCGTGCACGCGCGCGGGTTCTCCTGGGACCGCACCGCCGATGCCCTGCTCGCCACCTACGCCGACGCCGCCGCCGACTTCACCCAGCACCAGCGCGTGCTCGCCGGGCTGGCCTCGTGACGCCCGACCTCGACGCCCCCGATCTCGACGCCGTCGTCGCCGCCGCGCTCGCCGAACTCGAGGTGGAACACCAGCGGCGGGAACCGGGCCAGTTTCTCGTCACCCTGCCGGGAAGTCGACGGTTGCAGACCGCCACCTGGCTCGTCGTGCGCGACTACGCGCTGTTCGTCCAGGCGTTCGTGTGCCGCCGACCCGACGAGGAACACGAGGCGGTCTACCGCTTCCTGCTCCAGCGCAACGCCCGCCTCTACGGCGTGCACTACACGCTCGACCGCATCGGCGACATCCACCTCGTCGGTCGCGTCCCGCTCAGCGCCGTGACCGTCGACGAGCTCGACCGGGTGCTCGGCCAGGTGCTGGAGGCCGCCGACGGCGACTTCAACACGCTGCTGGAGCTGGGCTTCGCAGGCTCCATCCGCCGCGAATACGCCTGGCGCTCCGAGCGCGGCGAGTCCACCGCCAACCTGAAGGCGTTCGAGCACCTCTTCACGTGACCCGGCCAACCGGGTCCGCCCATTTCAGGCGGGGCGCCCATCGGGCCGGTGCGAGCGCCGGGATCACGGTGCCACCGTCGGAGATGGAGCCGAACTCCAGCCGGGGGGGTTCCCCACGGGCCTTCCCGCGAACTGGGCCAGGCTGACGGCAGTCGGTGCGGGCGCGGGGACGGCCGCGGCCCGGCCCTGGTGGCGCGGAGTAGCCCGGAATCTGAGAGGGGGAGTCATGAACTCCGGGCCACTCCGCGCGAACCGCCACAGCGACCGCCGCGATCAAGGGGTCTTGCGGGGGCGCTGCGCCCCGGACCGCGTTGGGGAGACCCGGACCGGGCCGTCCGAAGGGGTGGGGCCCACACGGACGGTGACCGAAACGATGTCAGCGAGCCCCCGCTCGCGACAACCCCTCCGGGGGGTTGTGACACTCCTGTGACCCGGCACGTGCCCGTTTCCGAGCACTGCCACACCGTCGCCGCCGCGATGCGGCGCTGGATCAACCGCCCTGGACGGCTTGTCCGGAACCGCAGATCACTGCCACACGTCTCGGTCCAACCTGATCGAGCTGTCCGGCCGTGATGTGCAGGAGTTCGAGCCCCAGGGCCGAACATCGGCTTCCCGATAGCGGGACGCGACTGCGCAGCGGCGCCAACTGACGCGCAGGACACTAGCCTGATCAGCACAGCCGTCGTCGCAAGGGAGCGCCGTCATGCCCGTCCGCAGCCCGTACCCGGATGTCGAGGTCCCCGAGGTGTCGCTGCACGAGTTCCTGTTCGGGGACTTCGGAGACCGGGTCGACGCGCCCGCCTTCATCGACGGCAGCAGTGGGCGGACGATCACGTTCGGTGAGTTCGCGACGGCGGTCGACAAGCTCGCGGCGGCACTCCACGAACGGGGCATCCGCGCGGGCGACGTCGTCGGGATCTTCGCGCCCAACTCCCCGGAGTTCGCAGTGGCGTTCCACGGCGTGCTGCGCGCGAACGCCATCGTCACCAGTGCCAACTCCCTCTACACCCCCGGTGAGCTGGCGCATCAGCTCGCCGACTCCGGCGCCAAGCTGCTGTTCACGATCTCGCCGTTCCTGGACAGGGCCGCCGCGGCGCTCGCCGAGGCGGGGCTGCCCGCTGACGCGGTCGTCACCCTGGACGCGGCCGACGGCGCCGCCTCGCTCGCCGATCTCGTCGCCACCACCGCGGCGCCGCCCGAGCGCACGGCCACCGCGACCGACACCGCGGTGTTGCCCTACTCGTCGGGGACGACCGGGCGCGCGAAGGGCGTCGTCCTCACCCATCGCAACCTGGTCGCGAACCTCATGCAAATTACGGCGATGGGCCGCGTGTCGAGCGAGACGAAGATCCTCGCGGTGCTGCCGTTCTTCCACATCTACGGCATGACCTGCATGATGAACCAGGGCCTGTACAAGCGGGCCACGGTGATCACGATGCCGAGGTTCGACCTTGCGGAGTTCCTGCGGGTGATCTCGGAGTACCGGATCCAGCGGGTCTACATCGCGCCGCCCGTGGCCATCGCGCTGGCCAAGCACCCGATGGTCGACGACTACGACCTGTCCTGCATCGACGTGATCTTCTCCGGCGCCGCGCCGCTGGACGCCGAGCTCGGCCACGCGATGGGCAAGCGGCTGGGCTGCACGGTGCTGCAGGGCTACGGGATGACCGAGCTGTCCCCAGTCAGCCACTGCATGCCCGACGACCGGTCCGACCTCGACCTCAACTCGTCGGGCTTCGCGGTGCCGAACGTGACGTGCAAGCTGGTCGACCCGGAGACCGGTGAGGAGGTCGGCCCCGGCGGCCGCGGCGAGCTGTGGGTGAAGGGCCCCAACGTGATGTCGGGGTACCTGAACAACCCCGAGGCCACCGCGATCACCCTGGACGACGACGGTTACCTGCACACGGGCGACGTCGCCGAGGTGACGGAGGACGGCGTCTTCTCGATCGTCGACCGGGTCAAGGAGCTGATCAAGTACAAGGGCTACCAGGTGCCGCCCGCCGAGCTCGAGGCCCTGCTGCTGACCCACGACAAGATCGTCGACGTCGCCGTCATCGGCGTGCGCGACGACGAGGGCGAGGAGGTGCCCAAGGCCTTCGTCGTCCGGCAGACCGCGGGCGGCGACCTCACCGCCGACGACGTCATGGCGTTCGTGGCCGCGCGGATCGCCCCGCACAAGAAGGTGCGGGTGGTGGAGTTCATCGACGAGATCCCGAAGTCGGCCAGCGGCAAGATCCTGCGCAAGGACCTCCGGGCTCGGGAGGCCGCCAGAGCCTGACCGTCCCCAGTGTCAGCTGAGCCCGTCCCAGGTGGCCATCGCGCAGGTGATGACCCCTTCCAGTTCGACGCGGGTGGCGCCGTCGCGGGCTTGGACGGACAGACCGTGCACCACGGTGGTGTAGTAGCGGGCGATGGCGTCGAGGCCTGCAGGCGAGGCGGTGAGGTCGCCGTCGGCGACGCCGCGGGCGAGCCGGTCTTTGATGGTGGTGAACTGGTCGCGGCGACGGTCGGCCAAGAACTCCCTGACCGCGTGGTTCTCCACGGCACCCGTGGGCGCGGCCAGCACGAGCATGCAGCCGTGCGGCGTGTCGGGGCGGGTGATCTCGTCGGCGGTGGCCCGCAGCATGGCGTGGACGGCGGCGCGCGCGGTCGGTTGTTCGCGCAACGCCCGCCGGGGCGGCTCGCCTGAGGTCGTGCCGTAGAGCAGCATGACCTTGCGGAACAGGTCCTCTTTGCTGCCGAAGCAGGCGTAGATGCTGGCAGAGGCAATGCCCATGGCCTCGGCCAGGTCGTTGAGCGAGGTTCCCTCGTAGCCGCGCTCCCAGAACAGGTCCAGCGCCTGACCCAAGGCGGTGTCCGGGTCGAAGGTGCGCGGCCTGCCGCGAGTAGCCACCTGTGCCCGCCTCCCGGTTTGTTTTGCGTTCGATCAAGTTTACCTTGACCGGCCCTCCACGCTCGTGGAACGCTTTGTTGGTCGTTCGATAGCGTAAGGAAGGCGAACATGCCCACGATGCGAGCGTTGCAGCAGACGTCACTGAACGGCCCGCGGGACCTGCGCCTGGCCACCGACGCGCCGGTGCCTGCCCCCGGTCCCGGCGAGGTCCTGATCCGCGTCAGCGCCGCAGGCGTCAACTTCGTCGACATCTCGCAAGCGCACGGCACGTTCGCAGGCGGCCCGCAGCCGCCGTATCTCGCGGGGATCGAGGGCGCTGGCGAAGTGGTTGCCCTCGGCGAGGGGGTGACCGGGCTGAAGCCGGGCGCGCACGTCATCGGCGTCGGAATCGGCGGCGGTTCGTTCGCCGAGTACATGGTGTTGCCCGCCGCTGCCGCGCTGCCGGTGCCCGCAGGCTGGGCCGACGAGCAGGCGTTGGGCATGGTCGTGAACTGGCCGACCGCGCTGGCGGCGCTCAAGCCGTTGGGCGGTCTCACCTCCGGACAGACCGTGGTGATCCACGCCGCTGCCGGCGCGACCGGCCAAGCCGCGGTGCAGATGGCCAAGCACTACGGCGCGACGGTGATCGCCACGGCGTCGCCGGGCAAGCACGACGTGGTGCGCGGGCTGGGCGCCGACCACGTCCTCGACTCCCGGGCCGCCGACCTCGCCGCCGACGTCCTGCGGCTGACCGGCGGCGCGGGCGCCGACCTGGTGCTGGAGTCGGTCGGCGGCGCCACCCTCGCCGACTCCCTGGCCGCGGCCAAGCGGGTCACCGGCCGGGTCGTCGTCTACGGCCTGGCGGGCGGCGAAGCCCCGGTCACCAACTGGGATCTGGTCTACAAGCACCAGGTCCACGTGATCGGGCTGAACATCGGCGTCCTGATCCAGGCCGCACCGCAGATGTTCGGCGAGGTCATGGGTCAGCTGTTCGAGCTCGTGGCGGCAGGGGTGCTCGGGCCCGGCCGACCCACCCTCTACGACCTGGCGGAAGGACCCAAGGCACTGGCGGAACTGGAAGCGCGGGCCACCGTGGGCAAGTTGGCGCTGCGTCCCTGAATAGGAGGCTCCTTTACAAATCAGCGCTTGTACAACAGGATACTTAAGCGTGGACACCACCCGACTTCGCAAGGCGTATGACGCACTGCTCGACGCGGCCGCCACAGTGCTCGGCCCCGACGGCACGAGCCCGGCCCCGCCGCCCGGGGAGTGGGACGCGACCCAGCTACTGGCGCACATCGCCTGCGTCGACGCGGGCGTCCTCGCCACCGCCTACACCGTCGCTTCGGGAGCGGCTGCGGCGTACGACAACAGCGTGTCACTCGAGCAGTCGACCCTCGACCGGATCACCGCGATCACGGGTGGCACCGCAGGGCTGCGCGACCGCGTCCGCCGCCAGGGCGACGCGCTCTGCGCCCTCGGCGAGATGCTGAGCGACAGCGAGCTCGACGCGTCGGTGCCCTGCAGGTTCTTCTCCGCAGGCGTTCTCCAGTTCGAGCAGGCGATACCGCTGAGGGCGCTCCTCGGGGGCATCGCCGACGATCACCTGCCCCGGCACACCACGCAGCTGCTCGCCCTCTTGCCGCAGGTCGTCGCTACACCGTGACCGCCGCGGCGGGGGACGAGCCCGGGCCGGACGTCGTGCTGCGCGCCCTCGCCGACCCGAACCGACGGCAGATCCTGCGCCTCGTGCGCGGCACCGAGCTGCCCGCGGGCCAGATCGCCGCCCACTTCGCGAACGTCACCCAGCAAGGCATCAGCCAACACCTGCGCGTACTCGAACGAGCAGGCCTGCTCTCCGAGCGCCGCGCAGGCACCCGACGCCTCTACACGCTGCGCCCCGAACCCCTCGACCAGGTCCGTGCCGTCCTCGCCGAGTTCTGGCCCGCCGCCTTGACGCAGCTCAAGGCCGCCGTCGAGCGGGACAACCCACCCTCCGGAGGCACGTCGTGACCAGCCCCGACCCACTCATCGCGACCATCCGCATCGCCGCCCCGCCGACGGCGGTCTTTCCCTACCTCATCGAGGCGCCGCTGCTGGCCCGCTGGATCGGCGACGCGACCGGGTCGACGCCGGAGCCGGGCGGCGCCTTCGCGCTCGCTATCGGCGACTCCACGTCGGTCCGAGGGCAGTTCCTCACCGTCGACCCGCCGAAGCGGGTGGTGTTCACATGGGGGGTCCCCGGCCGCGACGTCCTGCCCGCAGGCTCGACCACCGTCGAGATCGTGCTCACCCCCGACGGGCCCGACACGATCGTCGAGCTCACCCACCACGGCTTGCCGCGTTCGGAAGTGGCGAGTCACCAGGCCGGTTGGACCGGCCTCCTCGACGTGCTCGCCCGCGTCGCCGCGCGGTAGCCGAGCCGGGTTGGCGGGGGCGGACGATCAGACCGGCAGCAGCGGGGTGGGCTCGCCGAGCGCGGCGCGGATCACCGGGGGCAGCTCCCGCTTGCCCGACCCGTCCGTGGCGACGACGACGTAGAACGTCCGGCCCCGACACGTCACGGCCTGTCCGCGCCGCACCTCGAAGTCCAGCGCGAAGCTCGTGCGCCCCAACCGGGCCGTCGCGACCGCCACCTCGACGACGTCCTGGAAGCCCACCCCGGCAAGCCAGTCGATCTCCGAGCGGACGAGCTGCACGTCGTAGCCCGCGTCGAGCATCGCCCGGTAGGTCAGTCCGCGGTGCTCGAGGTAAGCCGTCATCGCGTCGTCGAACCACGCCAGGTACCACGAGTTGAACACGACGTTCTGCGCGTCGACCTCGACATAGCGCACCTGACGGGTCTGCGCGAACGTCACGGCCCGGTGCCCTCGGCGGGCGCGAAGACGACGAGAATCGACAGGTCTTCGCTGACCTCGGTGAACTCGTGGCTCTCGCAGGCGGGCACGTAGATCACCGAACCCGGGCCGACCACGGCCTCCCCGCTGTCGGCAACGAACCGGGCGCGGCCGCGCACGACCACGTAGACCTCGTCCTCGGCGTGCGGCTGCTGGCCGTCCTTGCCGCCGACGGGGATGCAGTACGTGCCCACCGAGAGGTCCTGCGCGCGCAGGTGCTCGCGGTACTGGTTGGGCGCCCCCTCGGGGACGGCGAAATAGCCCGCGGCACGCAGGATCTGCACCCTCTGACGCTACCGCCCTGGTGCGCTACCGGCGCGGCAGTCGTGACAACCCCCGGTCACCCCACCCGTTCGCGGATCGCCCGGTTCACCGCGCGCCCGAAGGCCGTGACGACACCCCGCACCGTGATCGGCTTCAGCTGGGCCAGCGCGGCCGCGAGCCGGGCGCGTTCTTCGGCCGGTCGTCCGCGGTCGCGGTAGGGCTGCAGCACCTCGTCCTGGAACATCGCCATGAGGTCCTCGGCGAGGGCGGTGGTGTGCCGTTCGATGATCTGGTGCGCGCGGTGCCACGTCTCGGCGGGCAGGCCCGAGTCGAGCACGTCGAGCCCCTGGCCGAGCATCGCGCCGCGCAGCCGCACACCGCCGCCGTCCAGGCGGGTGATCACGCCGAGCCCCTCCAACGCGTCGAGGTCGGACGGGCGAAGCGGGCGTCCGGCCCTCCGCGCGAGCTCGGCGCCGTCGACGTCCTCGACCTGCTCGGGCACCCACGGCGTCAGCAGGGCCCGGTGCAGCACGAGCTCGTCCGCCTCGACGTCGACGGGAAGGCGCTGCAGCTGGGCTTCGATCGCGGCGAGCGTGAACCCCAGCCCCGACAGCTCGCTCACCAGCTCCAGCCGCGCCAGGTGCCCCGCCCCGTACAGCCCGGTGCGCCCGCGCAGCTGGGGGGCGGGGAGCAGCCCGCGGCCTGCGTAGAAGCGGATGGTGCGGACGCTGATCCCGCTGCGCTCGGCGAGCTGGTCGATGGTGAGCAGATCGCTCACGGGGGCGGCCATGAGTGACACCGTACGACACTCCTTGACCTATGTGACAGTACTGCTGTAACAAAGGTCCATGGCTGAGATTCCCGAGGCGTTCGTCTACGACGCCGTGCGCACTCCGCGTGGCCGAGGCAAGGCCTCGGGCTCGCTGTACGAGGTCAAGCCCGTGTCACTGGTCGTCGACCTGATCCGCGAGCTGCGCGCGCGGCACCCCGAGCTGGACACGAACCAGATCGACGACGTCGTGCTCGGCGTCGTCTCCCCCATCGGCGACCAGGGTGGCGACATCGCCAAGACCGCCGCCATCGCCGCGGGCCTGCCCGACACGGTCGCCGGGGTGCAGCTCAACCGCTTCTGCGCGTCCGGGCTGGAGGCGGTCAACACCGCCGCGCTCAAGGTCCGCTCGGGCATGGAGGAGCTGGTGCTCGCGGGTGGGGTCGAGGCGATGTCGCGGGTACCGATGGGCTCCGACGGCGGCGCGTGGGCCATGGACCCCGACACCTCGTACGCGACCGGCTTCGTCCCCCAGGGCATCGGCGCCGATCTCATCGCGACGATCGAGGGCTTCAGCCGCGAGGACGTCGACACGTTCGCCGTCGAGTCGCAGACCCGCGCCGCGAAGGCCTGGGCCAACGGCTACTTCGCCAAGTCGGTGATCCCGGTCAAGGACCGCAACGGCCTGCCGGTTCTCGACCGCGACGAGCACATCCGGGCGGGCGCCACGCTGGAGAGCCTCGCGGGGCTCCAGCCGTCCTTCGCGATGATGGGCGAGGCAGGCGGGTTCGACGCCGTGGCGCTGCAGCGCTACCACTGGGTCGAGAAGATCGAACACGTGCACCACGCGGGCAACAGCTCCGGCATCGTCGACGGCGCCGCGCTCACCCTGATCGGCTCGGCGGCGGCGGGCAAGGCCAACGGGCTCACCCCGCGCGCCCGGATCGTCGCCACCGCGCTCTCCGGCGCCGATCCGACGATCATGTTGACCGGCCCGGCGCCCGCGTCGCGCAAGGCGCTCGCGAAGGCGGGCCTCACCGTGGCCGACATCGACCTCTTCGAGATCAACGAGGCGTTCGCCGCCGTTCCCCTGCGCTACATGCGCGACATGGGCATCTCCCACGAGCAGACCAACGTCAACGGCGGCGCCATCGCCATGGGGCACCCGCTGGGCGCCACCGGGGCGATGATCCTCGGCACGCTGATCGACGAGCTGGAGCGCCGTGACCTGCGGCGGGGGCTGGCCACGCTGTGCGTCGGCGGCGGGATGGGCATCGCGACGATCGTGGAGCGGATCTGATGAGCACCGACAGCGAGAAGGCGGTTCGCTGGGAGAAGGGCGCCGACGGCATCGCGATCGTCACCCTCGACGATCCCGGCCACAGCGCCAACACCATGAACGACCGGTACAAGGCGGCGATGGGTGAAGTCGTCGACGCCCTCGTCGCGGCGAAGGACGAGCTGGCGGGCGTGATCGTCACGTCGGCCAAGAAGACGTTCTTCGCGGGCGGCGACCTGGCGGCCCTGTCGAGCGCCACGCAGGCCGACGCCCCGGTCGTCTTCGAGAACGTCACTGAGATCAAGGCCCAGCTGCGCAGGCTGGAGACGCTGGGCCGACCCGTCGTCGCGGCCATGAACGGCACCGCGCTCGGCGGCGGCCTGGAGATCGGGCTGGCGTGCCACCACCGCATCGGCCTCGACGCGCCGGGCGTCGTCTACGGCCTGCCCGAGGTGACGCTGGGGCTGCTGCCCGGCGGCGGTGGCGTCACCCGGATCACCCGCATGCTCGGGATCATGAACGGTTTCCTGAACGTGCTGTCGCAGGGCCAACGGCACAAGCCCGCGAAGGCGTTGGAGATCGGGATCGTCGACGAGCTGGCCGCCACCCCCGAGGAGATGCTGGACAAGGCCAGGGCGTGGATCGCGGCCAATCCGGAGGCGAAGCAGCCCTGGGACCAGCCGAAGTACCGGATGCCCGGCGGCACCCCCTCGACGCCGTCGCTCGCGGCGGTGCTGCCCGCGTTCCCCGCGAACCTGCGCAAGACCCTCAAGGGTGCGCCCATGCCCGCCCCGCGCAACATCCTCTCCGCCGCCGTCGAGGGTGCTCAGGTGGACTTCGACACGGCCCTGCGCATCGAGAGCCGCTACTTCACCGAGCTGGTGTGCGGCCAGGTCAGCAAGAACATGACCAAGGCGTTCTTCTTCGACCTGCAGGAGATCAACAACGGGGGATCGCGCCCCGACGGCTTCGAGCGCTACACGCCGCGCAAGGTCGCGGTCCTCGGCGCCGGGATGATGGGCGCGGGCATCGCGTACTCCTGCGCGCTGTCGGGCTGGGCTGTCGTGCTCAAGGACGTCAGCCTGGAGGCCGCGGAGAAGGGCAAGGTCTACTCCGAGGGGCTGGTCGCCAAGGCCGTCAAGCGGGGTCGCACCACCCTGGAGAAGGGCGACGCGCTGCTCGAGCGGATCACGCCGACGGCCGACTACAACGACCTCGCGGGCTGCGATGTCGTCATCGAGGCCGTCTTCGAGTCGGTGGCGCTCAAGCAGGAGGTGTTCCGCGAGGCGATGAAGGTGATCGAGCCGGACGCGCTGCTCTGCTCGAACACCTCCACGCTGCCGATCACCGAGCTGGCCTCGGGCGTCGAGCGGCCGTCGGACTTCGTCGGGCTGCACTTCTTCTCCCCGGTCGACAAGATGCCACTGGTGGAGATCATCCGCGGTGAGCGGACGTCGGACGCGGCGCTGGCCAAGGCGTTCGACGTGACGATCGGGCTGAAGAAGACCCCGATCGTCGTGAACGACAGCCGCGGGTTCTTCACCAGCCGGGTGATCGGCACGTTCATCAATGAGGGCGTGGCCATGGTGGCCGAGGGCATCGACCCGCAGACGGTCGAGCAGGCGTCCTCGCAGGCGGGCTACCCCGCGCCGGTGCTGCAGCTGCTGGACGAGCTGACGCTCACGCTGCCGCAGAAGATCCGCAAGGAGACCAGGGCGGCGGTGGAGGCCGCGGGTGGCACCTGGACGCCGCACCCGGCCGAAGCGGTGATCGACACGCTCGTCGAGGCGGGCCGCACCGGCAAGTCGGGCGGCGCGGGGTTCTACGACTACGACGGCGGCAAGCGGGTGCGGCTGTGGCCGGGCCTGCGCACCGAGCTCGGCGCCACCAACCACGACGTCGACCTGCACGAACTGGCCGAGCGCCTGCTGTTCGTCGAGGCCATCGAGACGCAGAAATGCCTCGACGAGGGCGTCCTCACCTCGGTCCCGGACGCCAACATCGGCTCGATCTTCGGGATCGGCTTCCCGGCGTGGACGGGCGGCGTGGTGCAGTACGTCGAGGGCTATCCCGGCGGCGTCGCGGGCTTCGTTACGCGGGCGGACCAGTTCCGGGCCGCGTACGGGGAGCGCTTCGCGGTTCCCGCGAGCCTGCGCAAGCGGGCCTAGCCGCTGGGGGAATTGGCGGCCGGGCCAGGGTTACCGGGCCCGGCTACGGCGTACCCGGAGCATGGACCAACTGCGGCAACCAGCGGTTGGACCGCTTGGACGAGGGGTTTGCCACAAAGTGGTTCATCGGTCAAGCTTCCGCGCCGAGGGGTATGACAAGACGAGGTGAACCGTGGCAGGCGATCTCGACTGGTCCAGTGACCGTCGCCTATTTGCCGGAGATCAGGCCGCCGATCTCGGGCCGCTGGCCGCCGAGTTCGTCCGGCTGGCCGACGATCTCCTCGACGCCACGACCGTGCATGGTGTGTTGCAGCGCGTCGTGCACGCGGCGCGCGTCGCCGTGCCCGGAGCCGACATCGTCAGCGTCACCCTGACCAGGGACAACGGCTTCACGACGCCGGTGTACACGGACGAGCTCGCGCTGCGCCTCGACGAGGTGCAGTACCGGCTGGGCGAGGGCCCGTGCGTGGAGTCGACCCGAACGCCGGGGCTCGGCGTCACCTACTCGGGCGATCTCGCGGCGGGCGTCGAGTTCCCTACGTTCGGGCCGGCCGCGGCCGAGCTCGGCGCGCGCAGCGTCATGGCCGTCGGCCTGTTCCCCGAGGGCAAGGTGCCGCGCTACGGCGCGCTCAACCTGTACGCGTTCGACGCGCACGGTCTCGACGAGCAAGACCGTGACCTCGCGCTCATCCTCGCCGCACATGCGTCGACGGCGCTCGCGGGCACCATCGCCTCCACGACGGCCGAGCTGGAGGCCGTCCAGCTCCGGCAGGCGCTGCAGAGCCGTGACGTCATCGGCCAGGCCAAGGGCATCCTCATGGAGCGCCGCGGCATCTCCGCCGACGACGCGTTCGACGTCCTGCGCAAAGCGTCCCAGTCGCTCAACATCAAGCTGGCCACCGTGGCCCAGACGTTGGTCGACCGACGTGCGGAGTTCTGAGGGCGAGCGCACAGGCGATGATCAGGTTCCGCTCAGGAACCGGGGCCATCGTGGGCTTGTCGACCTTGAGGAGCCCGTCATGACCCGCGCCACCTCCACCCTGGACCGTCTCGACCCCACCTCGACGCGGGGGTTGCGCGTCCTGCTCGTGGAGGACTCCGACACGGTGCGCAGGGCGGTGGCGCTCGGGTTGCGGAGCCTGGGCTTCGAGGTCACGGCCGTGCTCGGCGGCGAGGACGCGCTGGCCGTCTACTCCGCGATACAGCCGGAGGTGATCATCACCGACCTGTCGATGCCGGGGATGGACGGGTTCGAGCTCATTGCGACGCTGCGCATGCGCGGCTTGGACGTGCCGATCCTGCTGATCACGGCCCGGGACTCGGCGCACGACCGGGCAGCCGCCGTGGCCGCAGGCGCTGATGAGTACTTGCTGAAGCCGTTCGGGCTGGCCACGCTGAGCACAACCGTCACGACGCTCGCCGAGAAGCACGCGATGGTCCACGGATGATCCGCAACGTCGTAGTCGGGCGGCTCCGGGACGGGGTGTCGCCACAGGCGATCGAGACCGCGCTGCAGGCGTTGCGCGACCTGAAGGTGGACGGCGTCGCGTTCACCCTGGTGGCGGGCGTCGACCTCGGTCTGCGTGATGGCGCGGCCAGCTACGCGCTGACCTGCGACTTCGTCGACGAGGACGCCTACCGCGCCTACGACGCCGACCCCGAGCACAACCGGATCCGGCGGGAGCTGATCGTGCCGCTGTCGGCGTCCGTCGAGCGGGTGCAGTTCCGGCTGCCCTGAGGCTGTTCGCGGGCCGTGCGGGCCGGGGGCGCTCCGCGTCAGGCGGCGAAGACGATCGCGCGCCGGTGCAGGTACTCGGCCAGCGCGGCGAGGCGGGTGAGCCGTCGCCGCTGGCCGAACGCCGACAGCGGGCCCACCGCCGCCGTGACCAGGCCGCCCACCAGGCCCGACACCTCGGCCGTCATCGTCACGATGGCGCCGTCGTCGCCGTCGGGGGTGATGAGGTCGGCGTATTCGAGCTGGTGACCCATCATGGTCGAGGTCCAGCGCATGCCGCGCCCCGGCTCGACCCACGTCACGTTCATCTGCGTGGCGGGGCCGAACCACGGCTTGACCATGCCCGACCACGCGGTGTCGCTGATGATCTCGGAGACGCAGTCCACGTTCGCGATGTGCGGCGCCCAGAGCTTCCAGGCGGTGACGTCGGTGAGAACGACGTGCACGATGGCGGCGGGCGCAGCGACATGACGCTCGGAACGGATCACCCGTAAAGGGTAGGCCCGACTAGCGCGGCGTGCCGAAAACTTGTGTCCAATAGAAACCATAACTGCCGCCTTCGGCGCAGCCGACCCCGATCTGGGTCAACTCGCCGTCGAGGATGTTGGCGCGGTGACCGGGGCTGTTCATCCACCCGAGGACCACCTCCTGCGCGCTCCGCTGGCCTGCAGCAATGTTCTCGGCCACCTTGCGGTAGAGGTACCCCGCGGCGACGGCGCGGTCCCACACCTGGCGGCCGTCCGGGTTCTCGTGGGCGAAGAAACTGCGGCGCACCATGTCTGCGCTGTGCGCCTGGGCCGCGTGGGCGAGCCGGGCGTCGACCGTCAGCGGGGGCACGCCGTGCCGGGCGCGTTCGGCGTTGGTGCGCACGACCACGTCGGCGAGCGCACCGGTGTTCGGTGCACTCCCGTTCCGAGGCCGACCGGCGGCGGACGGCGGCGGCTCCCCGGCGACACTCCCTCTGGCGACGCCGTCCTCCTCCTCGGCGACGTCGACGCCGAAGTCGCGCGCCAACCCGGCCAACCCGTCGGCATAGCCTTGGCCCACCGCGCGTACCCGCCACGCCCCCGCGCGCTGGTAGACCTCGGCCAGCAACGCGACCGTCTCGCCGGGCATCGGCGGCGGCAGGAAGCGGGCAAAGGGCTGCTCCCGGGCGTCGCTGAGCAGTAGCGGAGGCAGCACACCGACCGCCGAGCCCGCCTCCTCGGGCGACGCGACCACCATCACCCGCTCGGCGCCGCGGCGCAGGCGTTCGGGCGTGACCGTCAGCCGTTTCGCCCGCAGCCGCACCCCTGGCGCGTCGGGCTGGTTGAAGAACACCATGTCGGCGTCGCCCGCAACGCTGCCCGACGCGCTCAGCACCAGCGCCGACAGGTCGAACGGGCCGCCGAGCGCGATGCCGAGCGCCGGTCCCGGCAGCGCGACGTTCGCGCCGGGGGGCAGGTCGGGCAGCACACCCGTCCAACTCGCGGGTATGGAGGCCGGTTCCCGTCCTCTTGCCTGCTTATCACCCCGCAACTCCCACCAACCGGACCCTCGTCGACCGCCTGCTCCGCGCCACCTGCCGGAGCTGAACCATCGGCCCGGCTCGGAGCGTTGCCGAGAATCACAGATCCGTTGATCCAACGACAGAAACATGACTCTCGGCCCAGGGCACACAGCAGGTCACACCGCGACTCGCACCGACCGGGGCAATGATCGCCGGCTCGGCGCGTCAAGCGGCCACATCTGACCGGATCTGCGCCCAACCGGTGATCAAGTCCCCCTGGTTTGGCGATCAGCGCCGTTCGGGCCGGGCAGTGGTCCCGAGACGCTTGCCCTCCTAGCTGAAGGGCGCGCGCTCGTCCAGCCGCACCGACGCCCGACCCGCGGCCCGCCAGACGCGCGCGGTGAGATCGCGGTCCTCTTCGGTGACGAAGTTGCCCATGACGCGCAGGGCAACTGTCATCAACGCCCGTGAGCGCATTCCGACCGGGCCTGCCAGCGGCAAGAGCCTGGGCTGCGTGAGCAGACCCGCGAGGCGCCGGGCGATCGAGAACGCCTCCCCGTAGTGGTGTGTCAGGGTGGCGGGCCAGCCGGTGGCGAGGTGGCGCTGCGCCGTCAGCAGCTCGGCGACCAGCCTGCCGGTCTCCAGCCCGTAGTCGATGCCCTCGCCGTTGAGCGGGTTCACGCAGCCCGCGGC
>DASWUV010000141.1:0-3473 GCA_036401495.1 Pseudonocardia sp.
GAGATCGACACGCCCAGGCGGTCCGCGACGACCTGCCGGGGATGCGGGCCGTTGCGTCGCAGCTCGCGCAACCACTCGGGCGGGTCGGCCTGCAGGGCGTCGAGCTCGTCGCGCGAGACCACCGCGGCCCGGAACTCGTCGGGCGTCGCGTCGAGATGCACGCCGAGCTCACCTACCGGCCGCCGGCCGACGCGCCGGGGTCGGGCGTCGGTCTCGCCTGGCCGGTCACGGAGAACACCGAGCTGATGGAAGAGTTCATCGGGATCGTCCGCGGGCGCACCGTCAACAGCTCCCGCACCCCCCGCCGGGACGGGACCCCGGCACCGGCCACAGCCGCCCCCACGAAGAAGGGCGTTGCCCAGCGCCGTCCGGCCCGGCGCGGTACACACCGTCGTTGATCGCCCCACCGACCCGCGGCCGCAGCAGGACCTCACCTGCTGCGGGCGAGGCGCCGCCGGGAGCGAGTGGCAAACCTCTGGCCGCGGAGGTTCCAGCGTGCTGCACACCGACATTCCCACACCCCAGCAGGTCGACCGGCTGCTCAACAGCCGCCACCGGCACAGCGTTTCGCTCTACGTACCGACCGAGCCCGCGTCGAACGGCGACGCGGAACGCATCGATTTCAAGAACCTGGTCGCAGAGACCAGCAGTCAGGGCGTGGCCGCAGGCGCGAAGCCGCGTGAATGGGAGCCGCTGCGCGAGCAGCTCGACGAGCTCTACGCGGACGAAGAGTTCTGGCGCCACCAGGCCCGCACGACGGCGGTCTTCGCCTCGCCGACCGAGCTGATCGTGCACCGGCTCCCGAACCGGCTGAGCCGTTTCGCCGCGGTCGACGACCGGTACTACATCAAACCCCTGCTCCGGTCGGTCACCTTCCCGCAGATGGCCTACATCCTCGAGCTGTCGGTGGGGGCCGCCCGGGTCCTCGAGGTCTTCCCCGAATCCGCCGTCCAGGACGTCACCCCGTCCGACATGCCGTCCGACGCCGCGAGCGCGACCGGGGTGCCGACCATCAGCAAACGATCACACCACGGCCGTATCCACGGCTCGGAAGGCCAGAAGGTCCGGATGCGGCAGTACGCGGGCCAGGTGGAGCGGTCGCTGCGGCCGCTGCTGGGCGGCGGGGACGTGCCGCTGATCCTGGCCGCGACGGAGCCGATCGGGTCGATCTACCGGTCGATGAACACCTATCCCCACCTCGCCCCGGACGGCATCGACGGCAACTCCGAGACCACCGCCGACCACGACCTCGGCCAGGCAGCACGGATCATCCTCGACACCATCTACGCAGCACAGCTCGCCGAGCTGCACTCCGTGTTCGACAGGCGCACGGCGCAGCGCCGCGCCGTCAACGACCTGTCACAAGTGGCCCGCTGCGCGACCCTCGGCATGGTCGACACGCTGCTGGTGGACATCGATTCCCCGGTGCGGGGCCACGTCGGGGACGCGGACGGAGCGCTCACCATCAGCCGGGACCCGGACGCCGTCTTCGTGGTGGACGAGATCGTGCGCCGGACCCGCAGTCACGGCGGCACCATCCTGGCGGTGCGCTCCGCCGACATTCCCGGTTCCGAGACCGTGGCGGCGATCCTGCGCTGGTCGCCGTGACCGCGGTCGTGCCCTCCGGCACGTGCGGGCCCCAGACCGACCTCGTGTGCTCTTGGGTGTATGACCAGACAGGGGGCAACCGGGGACTTGCGGCTGCGGCCGACTGGTTGGTCGGGCGTCCCCTGGCGATCGCGGGAGTGTTGGTCGGCGGATGGGTCCTGCAACTGCTGGTCCGGCGCCTCGTGCCACGCGGCGTCGAGCGGCTCGTGCCCGAACGCGGGGTGGCGGATCTCCCGGCCGCTGACGCGGTCCCCAACCCCCTCGACGAGGACCTGTCGCGCAGAACGACCCGAGCCCACGCGATATCCGCCGTGGTGGTCAGCACACTGTCCACCTTGATCTGGGTGACGGTCCTGATCACCGGCTGCGCGGTCCTCGGCCTCGACCTGGGGCCGCTGATCGCGAGCGCCGGGCTCGCGGGCATCGCGCTGGCTTTCGGCGCCCAGAGCCTGATCAAAGACGTGCTGCGCGGCCTGTTCATCGTCATCGAGGACCACTTCGGGGTCGGCGACGAGGTCGACCTCGGCGAGGCCACCGGCATCGTCGAAAAAATGACGTTGCGCGAGACCGTGCTGCGCGACCTCGACGGAACCGTGTGGCACGTCCCCAACGGAGAGATCGACCGAGTCGGGAACATGTCCCAGAACTGGTCGGTGGCCATGGTCGACGTGAAGGTCGCCCGCGGCACCGACCTGGTCGCCGTGCGCAACCTCCTCGAGGCGGTGACGGTCGAGCTCACTGCGGAGGACCCGTTCGTCGAGCAGGTCATCGACGCGCCGGAGGTGCTGGGGGTGCAGACGATCGACGTCGACGGGGTCACTTTGCGGGTGTTGGTGAAAACCCTCGCCGGGCACCAGCACGGCCTGCAGCGCGCGCTGCTGGAGGGGATCGAGACGAGCCTCACCGCGCACGACGTGCTGCGTCCCAGCACCGCGCTCAGCGTGCGCATACAGCCCGGCAGCCTCCGGTGAACGGCGGCGCAGTCGGACACCGCGACACGGAAGGCCGCACCAGCGTGGATCACCGACTCCGTATCAGCGTTCGGCTGAACACCGCGGCCGAGCTGTTCACGGTGGCCGAGTTCGATCCCTTCGCCGAACGGTCGAGAGCGGTCTCGGGCGTCGACGAGATCACCGCGGATCTCCGCTCCCGACGACTGCGCGGTCGGGCGCCCCTGCAGGTGGAGCTGGCCCTTCCCGTAGCGGAAATCTCGCCACAGACTGCTGTCGAGGTACGGAAAGCGATGGAACGCTACTGCGCCGAGCAGATCGGACAGGCCCGCAAGCGCAAGAAGGTGATCAGCTTCGAAGGGCGCAGCAAGCTCGCGTCGGAACTGATCATCATCCCGCTGCTCGCCGTCGTGCTGGCGGTGGTCCTCGCGGTGGCGGCCATTCCGGAGGTCGTGATCGACGTGGTCACCCCGCTCATCACCGTGACCATCTGGGTGGCGATCTGGAACCCCGTCGACAGCCTGCTGTTCGACCGCTGGAGCGCGAAACGGGACATCGAGGTCCACGAATATCTCGCGTCGGCAGACGTCGACGTCCGCGGCTACTAGTGCCCTTCGGCTGGCACTGGACGCCTGCTGCGGCCCCGGCCGATGCAGGTCTCGACCCCTGCGACCTCACCTTCTGCGGGCGAGGCGCCGCCGGGAGCGGGTGGCGAACCTCTGGTCGCGGAGGTTCCAGCGTGCTGCACACCGACATTGCCCAACCCCACGGCCCATCGCGCGAGGCTGCCGAAATCGCTAGGCCCGAATGATGAGCCCAGTGGCGGTGACGCTCGTCATCCTCGCGTTGGCGATCGCCGCGTTCGTCTCCAACCGCATACCGCTCGGCATCGTCGCGATCGGTGTGTCGGTGGCC
>DASWUV010000142.1:0-16902 GCA_036401495.1 Pseudonocardia sp.
GGCGCGGCGCCCGCGGCAAAGGACAACCTCATCCCGGCGGTGCCGGGCGCGGAGGCCGCGATCCTCGGCGACCTGCCGTCCGCCGTCCTCGACGGTCTGACGCACGGCGGGGTGATCCTCGTCGGCGAGCGGGCCGCAGAGGTGCCGGGGCTGTACTCGGCGGTGTCGGCGTTGGCGGAGCGCACCGGAGCGGCTGTCGGCTGGGTGCCGCGCCGCGCAGGCGAGCGCGGCGCCCTCGACGCAGGCGCCACGCCAACGCTACTGCCCGGCGGCCGCCCGGTCGCCGACGCCGCGGCGCGCGCCGAGGTCGAGGCGGCGTGGGGCCTCGCAGCAGGGTCGCTGCCCGCCACACCGGGCCGCGACACCGACGCCATCCTCGCAGCGGCGGCCCTCGGCGAGCTCGCCGCGCTGGTCGTCGGCGGGCTCGACCCGAACGACCTGGCCGATCCGGCCGCCGCGCTCGCGGGCCTGCGCGAGGTCGGGTTCCTGGTGAGCCTGGAGATGATGCGATCGCCGGTCACCGAGCTGGCCGACGTGGTGCTGCCGGTATCGCCGGACGCCCAACGCTCGGGCACGTACCACAACTGGGAAGGCAGGCCGGGCTCGTTCGGGCCCGCGCTGGACGCCAGCGGCGTGCTGCCCGACTGCCGCGTGCTCGACACGCTGGCCGTCGAGATGGACGTCGACCTGTTCACCCAGACCCCGGCCGCCGCGGCGGGCGAGTTCGCCCGCCTCGGGCCGCGCACCGGGGTCGCGCCCGCCGCGCCCACGGTGGCGGCGGGCATACCGCGCACACCGGGGTTCGGGCAGGCCGTGCTGGCCACGTGGCGCCAGCTCATCGACCACTCCTCGCTCGCCGTGGACGAGCCGCACCTCGCGGGCACCGCCCGGCCTGCGGTCGTGCGGGTCAACCCGGCCACGGCCGCCCGGCTCGGTCTCACCGAGGGTGAGCCCGCCACCGTGCGCACCGAGCGGGGTGCGATCGCATTGCCGGTAGCCTTCGCCGACCTACCGGACGGCGTGGTCTGGCTGCCGGGCAACTCGGATGAATCCCGCGTCCGCGCCGTCCTCGGTGCCGGACACGGCGGACTGGTGGGGGTGACGGCATGAGGACCCCGGTCTTGGCCCAGGTTCCGACGGACGGGGGCATGACGCGCACCCAGCAGCTGCTCGCCGACGACCCGATCTGGCTGATCATTCTGAAGGTCATCGTGCTCTTCGGCATCGGCGTCGTGCTGACCCTCTTCATGATCAACTGGGAGCGCAAGGTCGTCGGGCGCATGCAGCAGCGGCCGGGGCCCAACCGCACCGGCCCCGACGGCTGGCTGCAGAGCCTCGCCGACGGGCTCAAGCTCGCGTTCAAAGAGGACATCATGCCGGTGATGGCCGACAAGCGCGTGTACTTCATCGCGCCGGTCATCTCCACGATCCCGGCCTTCGTCGCGTTCTCGGTGATCCCGTTCGGCGGCGAGGTCTCGATCTTCGGCGAGCACACGGTGCTGCAGTTGGTCGACCTGCCGGTCGGCGTGCTGGTCGTGCTCGCGTGCAGCTCGATCGGCGTCTACGGGATCGTGCTCGGCGGCTGGGCCTCCGGCTCGCCCTACCCGTTGCTGGCGGCGCTCCGCTCCGCGGCGCAGGTGATCTCCTACGAGATCGCGCTCGGCCTCTCGGTCGTCGGTGTCGTGCTCTACGCGGGCTCGCTGTCCACGGCGGACATCGTGGCGGCACAGGCGGGCAGCCTCTGGAATGTCGTCTGGCTGCTGCCCAGCTTCGTCGTGTTCGTGATCTCGATGGTCGGCGAGACCAACCGGGCCCCCTTCGACCTGCCCGAGGCGGAGTCCGAGCTGGTCGGCGGCTTCCACACCGAGTACTCGTCGCTGAAGTTCGCGCTGTTCTTCCTCGCCGAGTACGTCAACATGGTCACCGTCTCGGCCATGGCCACCACGCTGTTCCTCGGCGGTGGCACCTGGCCGTGGCCGCTGTCGTTCCTCAACGTCAACGGGTGGCTGCAGTTCATCGCCTTCCTGATCAAGATGTTCATTTTCCTGTTCGTCTTCATCTGGCTGCGCGGCACGCTGCCCCGCATGCGCTACGACCAGTTCATGCGGCTGGGCTGGAAGGTGCTGGTCCCGGTCAGCCTGCTGTGGATCCTGCTGATCTTCGCGGTGCGCACCTGGCGCAACAGCGGCGGCAGCACCGTCGCGCTGCTGGTGGCCGTCGGCATCGGCGTCGCCGTGGTCTTGATGATCGCGTTCCTCGTGCCGGACCGGCACAGCCCGGCCGAGCCGGTCGTCGAGCTGGCTTCGGACTACCCCGTGCCACCGCTGGACCTGGTCGTACCCACGAAGTCGTCCCGACCGAAGGGCAGGTCCCGTCGCGAGCGGCGCACCCCGGCCCTCTCGGCGAAGGAGAGCGAGTAGCCATGTTCGAGTTCTTCAAGGGCTTCGGGGTCACCTTCTCGACGATGTTCAAGAAGGTGGTCACCGAGGAGTACCCGGAGGACTTCCCGCCTGCCGCGCCGCGCTATCACGGCCGCCACCAGCTCAACCGGCATCCCGACGGCCTGGAGAAGTGCGTCGGGTGCGAGCTGTGCGCCTGGGCGTGCCCGGCCGACGCGATCTACGTCGAGGGCGGGGACAACACCGAGGAAGCCCGCTACTCGCCCGGCGAGCGCTACGGCGCGATCTACCAGATCAACTACCTGCGCTGCATCGGCTGTGGGCTGTGCATCGAGGCGTGCCCCACCCGATCGCTCACGATGACCAACTTCTACGAGCTGGCCGACGACAACCGGCAGGACCTGATCTTCACGAAGGAGCAGCTGCTCGCGCCGCTGCTGCCGGGCATGGAGCAGCCGCCGCACCCGATGCGCCTTG
This sequence comes from Pseudonocardia sp., assembly GCA_036401495.1. Lineage (GTDB taxonomy): Bacteria > Actinomycetota > Actinomycetes > Mycobacteriales > Pseudonocardiaceae > Pseudonocardia. The sequence continues at coordinate 2,877 of DASWUV010000142.1, forward strand.
GCGACAACGAGCAGGACTACTACGTGCAGGGTCCGACCCTGGCCGCACGCAACCTGGCCAACGAGCCAGTCGGGGAGCAGGTGAAGTAGCCGTGTCCGCCGACATACTTCCTCCCACGGAGGCGAAGTCATGACCGACGTGATCTCGGTGGGCGAGGCCATCACGTTCTGGATCCTCGGCCCGATCTCGCTGCTCGGCGCGCTGGGCATGGTGTTCGCGCGCAACGCCGTGCATTCGGCCTTGTTCCTGGCGATGACGATGCTCTCGCTCGGCGCGCTCTACATGGCTCAGCAGGCTCCGTTCCTCGGCTTCGTGCAGATCATCGTCTACACCGGCGCCGTGATGATGCTGTTCCTGTTCGTGCTCATGCTCGTCGGGCGCGACAGCTCCGACTCCGTCGTCGAGGTGCTGCGCGGCCAGCGGCTCGCCGCGCTGATCTTCGGCGTCGGGTTCGCGGTCCTGCTGGTAGGCCTCCTGGGCAACGGCCTCACGGGCACGTCGGTCGGGCTGGGTGCGGGCAACGCCGGGTCGGGTGGCAACGTCACCGGCATCGGCAGGCTCATCTTCACCCAGTACCTCTTCGCGTTCGAACTGACGTCCGCGCTGCTCATCACGGCGGCGCTCGGCGCGATGGTCCTGGCCTACTCCCAGTCGCGCGGCAACCTGTCCAAGATCGGCCAGAGGGCCACCGTCGAGGCCCGGCTGCGCGGCGAGCACGACCGCATCTCGCCACTGCCCGGCCCCGGCGTGTTCGCCACCGGCAACTCGGTGGCCGTGCCCGCGATCCTCCCCGACGGATCCGTGGCCCCCGAGTCCATCTCCGCGATCATCGACGCCACCCCCATCGAGGAGAGCGCGGCGCCAGAGGCCGACGCGCACGCACTGACCGGCTCGCACACCGAGGACCCCGCATGAGCCCCTCGAACTACCTGCTGCTCTCGGCGCTGCTGTTCACCATCGGCGCCGTCGGGGTGCTCGTGCGCCGCAACGCCATCGTCGTGTTCATGTGCATCGAGCTGATGCTGAACGCCGTCAACCTCACGCTGGTCACGTTCGCCCGGATCAACGGCAGCCTCGACGGGCAGGTCATGGCGTTCTTCGTCATGGTCGTCGCCGCCGCGGAGGTCGTGGTCGGCCTCGCGATCATCATGTCGATCTTCCGCACTCGCCGGAGCGCGTCGGTCGACGACGCGAACCTGCTGAAGTACTAAAAGGAGCTCCCCCTTGTCCTCCTTGATCGCGGCGGCAGAGCTGCCGGACGTCGGTCCGGCCACCGGCGTCGCGGACCTCGCCTGGCTGCTGGTCGCGCTCCCCGCCATCAGCGCCGTCGTGCTGCTGCTCGCCGGGCGCAGGGCCAACACGTGGGGGCACATCCTCGGTGTGCTCTCGGTCGTGGCCACGTTCGTCATCGGCCTGGTGATCTTCCTGCAGACCGCCGGGTTGGACGCCGCCGCCCGCACGCGTGAGCTCTCGGTCTACAACTGGTTCTCCGTTGCGGGCCTGCACGTCGACTTCGGGCTGCGGCTGGATCCGCTGTCGCTGACGTTCGTGCTCCTCATCACCGGCGTCGGCTCACTGATCCACATCTACTCAGTGGGCTACATGGCGCCCGTGCACGGGGCGGGCCACGGCGAGGACGACGACGCCGCGGAGCCCAGCGACCCGTCGGCCCGGCGCCGGTTCTTCGCGCAGCTGAACCTGTTCGTCGCCGCGATGCTGGTGCTGGTGCTCGGCAACAACTTCGTGATGCTGTACCTGGGCTGGGAGGGTGTGGGCCTCGCGTCCTACCTGCTGATCGGCTTCTACCAGGACCGCCCGTCGGCGGCCACGGCGGCGAAGAAGGCGTTCCTGATGAACCGCGTCGGTGACGTCGGGCTCGCCCTCGCGATCTTCATCCTGTGGACGCAGCTGGGCACGCTGCAGTACACACAGGTCTTCGCCAACGTGGGCAAGATCGACCCACCTGCGCTCGTCGCGATCACCGTGCTGCTGCTGCTGGGCGCGTGCGGCAAGTCCGGCCAGTTCCCGCTGCAGGCGTGGCTCCCCGACGCGATGGAAGGCCCCACGCCGGTCTCCGCGCTCATCCACGCGGCAACGATGGTCACCGCGGGTGTCTACCTGATCGGCCGCACCCACGCGCTCTACGACCTCACCGACACCGGACGTCTGGTCGTCGCGATCATCGGCACGATCACGCTGCTGATCGGCGCGATCATCGGCTGCGCCTACGACGACATCAAGAAGGTGCTGGCGTACTCCACGGTCAGCCAGATCGGCTACATGTTCCTGGCCGTCGGGCTCGGCCCGTTCGGCTACGCGCTGGGCATCGCCCACCTGCTCTCGCACGGCTTCTTCAAGGCCGGGCTGTTCCTCGGGGCAGGCTCGGTCATGCATGCGATGAACGACAACGTCGACATGCGCCGCTACGGCGGCCTCTGGCGCGTCATGCCGATCACGTTCGTGACGTTCGCGCTGGGCTACCTCGCCCTGATCGGGTTCCCGTTCCTCTCCGGGTACTTCACGAAGGACGCGATCATCGAGGCCGCCTTCAGCGCACCCGGCTGGCAGGGCTGGACGTTCGGCCTGCTCGCCACCCTCGCGGCCGGGCTCACCGCGTTCTACATGACCCGGCTGGTGCTCATGACGTTCTTCGGCGAACAGCGCTGGAAGAACCTGAAGTCCGCCGACGGGCACGCCTACCACCCGCACGAGGCCCCGGCGTCGATGACCGTGCCGATGATCATCCTGGCGATCGGCTCCGTCGGCGCGGGCTTCGTGCTCACGCAGGGGCACCTGCTCGCCACCTGGCTCACCCCGTCCCTCGGCGAGCTGGCCGAGCAGGAGGGTCCGGTGCCCGCGGCCGTGGTGTCCACGCTCGTGTTGGTGGTCTCGGCGATCGGCGTCCTGGTCGCGTACCTGTTGGTCGGACGCAGGCCCACCCCGGTGGAGCGGCCGCAGCACGTCTCGTTCCCCGTGCGGGCCGCGCGCCGCGACCTCTACGCCAACGCCATCAACGAGGCCCTCATCGCGACGCCGGGCACCTGGCTGTCGCGCTTCCTCGTCTATTTCGACAACCGCGGCGTCGACGGGGCCGTCAACGGTACCGCGGCGCTGCTGGGCGGCAGCTCCGGGCGATTGCGCAGGCTGCAAACCGGGTTCGTCCGCTCCTATGCCCTTTCGATGCTCGGTGGCGCGGTGCTCGTCGTCGCGGCGCTGCTGGCGGTGAGGTTCGTATGAACGGCGGCAACCTGATCCTGATCGCGCTGATCCTGCTGCCGCTCGTCGGCTCCCTCGTGATCTACCCGCTGCATGCGAACCCCAGCACCGCGAAGCTCGCCGCGATGGGGTTCGCGCTGGCCGAGCTGGTGCTGACGGTCGTCGTGTGGTTGCAGTACTCCATCCCCGCGGCCGCGGGCGGCACCCGTTTCCAGCTCCAGTTCGCCATCGACTGGATCCCGGCGTTCGGCACGCGGCTCGCGTTCGGCATCGATGGGATCGCGCTCGTCCTCATCGCCTTGACCGCGGTGCTCGTGCCGGTCTTGCTGCTCTTCTCTTGGGAGGAGAAGCTGCCGGAGGGCCGCAGCCACGCGGGCTACTTCGCGCTGCTGCTCGCCACCCAGGCGACGCTCATGGGCGTCTTCACCGCCACCGACGTCTTCCTGTTCTACGTCCTGTTCGAAGCGATGCTCATCCCGATGTACTTCCTCATCGGGCGCTTCGGGGGTCCGCGACGGCAGTACGCGGCGGTGAAGTTCTTCCTCTACTCGCTCTTCGGCGGGCTGATCATGCTCGCGTCGGTGATCGGCCTGTTCGTCGTGTCCGGCGAGCAGCTGGGCGCGGGCACCTTCACCTGGGCCGACCTGCAGCGGATGGCCGCGAGCGTGCCGGAGTCCACGCAGATCTGGCTGTTCCTCGGCTTCTTCGTCGCCTTCGCGATCAAGGCGCCGCTCGTGCCGTTCCACACCTGGCTGCCCGACGCGGGTGCGGAAGCCCCGATCGGGGCAGGCGTCATCCTCGTCGGCGTGCTCGACAAGGTCGGCACGTTCGGCTTTCTGCGGTACTGCCTGCCGCTGTTCCCGCTGGCGTCGCGGGACCTGGCGCCGCTCGTGCTCACGCTGGCCGTGATCGGAGTGCTCTACGGCGCGCTGCTCGCGGTGGGGCAGGCGGACATGAAGCGGTTCGTCTCCTACACCTCGGTGGCCCACTTCGGCTTCATCGCGCTGGGGATCTTCTCCTTCTCCAGCCAGGCGTTCGCCGGGTCCGCCCTGTACATGGTCAACCACGGCCTGTCGACCGGCATGCTCTTCATCATGGTGGGCACGTTGATCACCCGCGGCGGGTCTCGGCTCATCCGCGACTACGGCGGCGTACACAAGATCGCCCCGTTGCTCGCGGGACTGTTCCTGGTCGCGGGCCTGTCCTCGCTGGCGCTGCCGGGCACCAACTCGTTCGTGTCGGAGTTCCTGGTGCTGCTGGGCTCGTTCCCCCGTGAGCCGGTGTACACGATCCTGGCCACCATCGGGATCATCTTCGCCGCGCTCTACGTCCTGTGGGTCTACCAGCAGACGATGCAGGGTCCCCTGCGTGGCGCGGCCGTGCTCGGCGCCTTGGAGCGTGGGGGTGGGCCGGGCACCATGCTCGACCCGGTCGTGGCCGCGGCGCGGCCGGGCAGCGGCTTCCGCGACCTCACCAAAATCGAGATCGGGGCGCTCACCCCGCTCGTCGTGCTGATCGTGGTGCTCGGGTTCTTCCCCGGCCCCGTGCTGGACGTGATCACCCCGTCCGTGGTGGCCACGATGAACGAGGTCGGGCTCCCCGACCCGGTGGGAGGACTGGTTCCGTGAGGGAGCTCGCGACCGAACCGTTGGCGGCACTGTTGGCCCAGGTGCCTGCCCCGATCCAGGCACCAGAGATCGACTACGGCGCGCTGATGCCCGTCATCGTCATCCTCGCGGCCGCGTGCCTCGCGGTGTTGGTGGAGGCGTTCCTGCCCCGCCACCAGCGCTGGCCCGCGCAGGTCGCGCTCTCGATTCTGGCGATCGCCGTGGCCGGTGTGTCGCTGGCGCTCTACGCGGGCACCAGCTCGCCGCAGGGCATCACCACGTTGGCGGGCGCGGTGGCCGTCGACCGACCGACGCTGTTCCTGTGGGGCACCCTGCTCGCCCTCGGGCTGGGCAGCCTGTTGCTCATCGCCGACCGCTCCGTCGAGCCGGGTGGGGCGTTCATCGCCTCGGCGGCGGCGAGGGCGGCCGTCGGTGGCCGCGCCACGGCCGACGAGCCGGACGAGGAGCGCGGCTACGGCGCGCCCGGCCAGGCGCCGACGATGCAGACCGAGGTCTTCCCGTTCACCTTGTTCGCGCTGGCCGGGATGATGACGTTCGCCGCGGCCGACGACCTGCTCACGATGTTCGTGGCGCTGGAGGTGCTCAGCCTTCCGCTGTACCTGATGTGCGGGCTCGCGCGGCGGCGGCGGTTGCTGTCGCAGGAGGCGGCGGTCAAGTACTTCCTGCTGGGGGCGTTCGCGTCGGCGTTCTTCCTGTACGGCCTCGCGCTGCTCTACGGCTATGCGGGCTCGGTCAGGCTGCACGACATCGCCGTCGCGGCGTCCGGCTCGCAGCACTCGGACACGCTGCTGCTCGGCGGCCTCGCGCTGCTCGTCGTCGGGCTGCTGTTCAAGGCCTCGGTCGCGCCGTTCCACACCTGGACGCCCGACGTCTACCAGGGCGCGCCGACACCGGTCACGGCGTTCATGGCCGCCTGCACGAAGGTGGCGGCGTTCGGGGCGCTGGGGCGGGTGCTGTTCGTGGCGTTCGGCGACACCCGCTGGGAGTGGCGCGGCGTGCTTTGGGCGGTCGCGATCATCTCGATGGTGGTCGGCGCTGTGCTCGGGCTCACACAGACCGACGTCAAGCGGATGGTGGCGTACTCGTCGATCGCCCACGCGGGCTTCCTGCTCCTGGGAGCAATGTCCATCACAGCGGCGGGCACCTCCGGCCTCTTGTTCTACCTGCTGGCCTACGGCTTCAACACGCTCGCGATCTTCGGCGTGATCAGCCTCGTGCGCGACGCCGATGGCGAGGCCACCCACCTGTCCCAGTGGGCGGGGCTGGCGAAGCGGTCGCCCGTGGTGGCGGGTGTGATGACGTTCTTGCTGCTCGGTCTCGCAGGCATTCCGCTGACCAGCGGTTTCACGTCGAAGTTCGCCGTCTTCTCGGCGGCGATCGCGGACGGGATGACGCCGCTGGTCGTCATCGCACTGGTGGCGAGCGCCGTCGCCGCGTTCTTCTACATCCGGGTGATCGTGCTCATGTACTTCAGCGAGCCCGCCGCGGACGGTCCTGCGGTCAGCGTGCCGGGGGCGTTCACCACCGCGGCGATCACCCTCGGCGTGCTGGTCACGTTGCTGCTGGGCATCGTGCCGACGCTGGCCTTGGACTGGGCATCCGCCGGCGGCTTTGTCGGCTGAAGCTTCGTAAGGTGAAGGGGTGACGAGTAACGAGGTTGCAGGGGTCGCAGTCGACGATCCGCAACTGGCCGACGCCCTCGAGACGGGCCTGGCCGACGTGGAGGCGCTGCTACACCGCGAGGTCCGCAGCGACTACCACTTCGTGGCCGAGACCTCACTGCACCTGATCGAGGCGGGCGGCAAACGGTTCCGCCCGCTGTTCACGCTCCTCGGTGCGCAGATGGGGCCCCGGCCGAAGTCGCTCGACGTGCTCACCGCGGCCGCGGTCGTCGAGCTGATCCATCTCGCCACGTTGTACCACGACGACGTGATGGACTCGGCCACGATGCGTCGCGGTGCCGAGAGCGCCAACTCCCGGTGGGACAACTCCGTGGCCATCCTCACCGGCGACTTCCTGTTCGCCCACGCGTCCCGGCTGGTCGCGGACCTCGGGCCGGAAGGGGTGCGGATCATCGCGGAGACGTTCGCCGAGCTGGTCACGGGGCAGATGCGCGAGACCCGTGGCCCCGGCCCCGGCGACGACCCGGTGCAGCACTACCTCACCGTGGTCGCCGAGAAGACGGGGTCGCTGATCGCCACCGCGGGCCGCTTCGGCGGGATGTTCTCGGGCTGCCCGCCCGAGCACGTCGAGTCGCTCCAGCGGTTCGGCGCGGTGATCGGCGCGGCGTTCCAGATCTCCGACGACGTCATCGACATCGCGTCGCCGTCGGTCAGCTCCGGCAAGATCCCCGGCACCGATCTGCGCGAAGGCGTCCACACGCTGCCGATGCTCTACGCGTTGCAGGGGGTCGGCCGCGACGCCGACCGGCTGCGGGTGCTGCTGGCCCGCCCGATCACCGACGACGCCGAGGTCGCCGAGGCGCTGGAGCTGTTGCGCGTCGGGCCCGGCCTGGTCCGCGCACGGGAAGTGCTCGCAGGCCAGGCCTCCGCTGCCCGCGCGGAGCTGGGCAAGCTCCCCGCCTGCCCCGCCTCCGACGCCCTGGCCGCCCTCACGAGCTACGTCATCGACCGCACCGCCTAAAGGTGAGTCGTGCACCTGGGCACGGCGAGTCCGGCGTCCCGCCCCGGTGAGTCGCGCGACTCGGCACGGCGAGTTGGCCGTTTCGGCCCGGCTCAGGTGCCCCGGCTCAGGTGCCCCGGCTTAGGCGGCCCGGCTCAGGCGGCCCGGATTGTCGACGTCGCGGGCGTGGGCGTGGGCGGTCGCACCCTTCGACTGGCGCGGACAAGGTCGACGGTGAAGACGGCCAGCGCGATCCACACGAGCACGAAGCCGATCCAGCGGGTCGGCGGCATCGCCTCGCCCACGACGAGCACGCCCCACAGGAACTGCAGGATCGGGTTGAGGTACATGAGCACGCCGATCGTGGACAACGGCACACGCCGAGCGGCCAGGCCGTAGAGCAGCAGCGGCACGGCCGTCACCGGGCCCGCGGCCACCAACAGCAGGACGTGGCCGACGCCGTGCCCCGTCAGCGTGCCCGCCCCGGACACCTGGAATGCGATGACGACAGCCACGGCGAAGGGCCCGAGAACGAGTCCCTCGGCCGTTACCCCGGCCGTGGCGCTGAGCGGGATCATGCTCTTGAGCAGCCCGTACAGTCCGAACGAGCAGGCGATGCTCAGCGCGATCCAGGGCAGCTTCCCTGCCTCGACCGCGATCACCACCACCGCCACCGTCCCCAGCACGACCGCGACCCACTGGAGCTTCCGCAGCCGCTCGCGGAGGACCACGACCCCGAGCACGACGCTGACCAGCGGACTCATGAAGTAGCCGAGCGCCGCCTCCACCACCTGGCCCGCGAACACTGCGTAGATGTAGAGACCCCAGTTCACGGTGATCAGCGCGCCGGCCGCGGCGACCATCGCCCAGCCTCGGGGACGCAGGGTGCGCAGCTCCGACCAGCCCCGCATCGCCGTGATCACGACGATCATCAGGACCATCGTCCACGTGATGCGGTGGGCCAACGCCTCGAGCGGCGCCGCGGGTTCCAGCAGCGGCCAGAAGGCGGGGAAAAGGCCCCACATCGCGTAGGCCGCGACCGCAGCCGCCACTCCCCGTCGATCCAGCTCCGTCGCCACAGGTCCATCACAACACTGCGGGCTGCCGCCCGTCGGGGTGACACTGGTCACCGGCGCGGGGCTCAACCCGCCGTCGCGAATCGGTGCGCCGCTGCCGCTATGCCCGCCACGATCGGCACCTCAGCCGGGTCGCGCGGGCCGTAGACCAGAACCATGCCGGGACTCAGGCGCACCCCGGCCAACGGGTGGGGCACCGCCCAGCCTTTGGCCACCGCGTCGTAGGCCTGCGCGTCGGGCAGGACGAGGTGCAGGCTGCCGTCGGGCTCGGGATGCGTGTGGGCGAACTCGCCGTCGTCGGCGAGGATGAAGGCGGTGTCCGGTCCGGCTGCGCGCCGCCGGTCGAGCAGCAGCGCGCGGGTGCCGGTGGCGCCGACGCTGCTGGCTGCGGTCGTGACGTCGGCCAGCGCGCAGAGCCGCGACCACAGCTGGGCTTGCAGGTCCGGCGGCGCGTTCTGGGAACGCTGATATTGCGGGATCCCGTCGTCGACGTCTGGGGGCGCACCGGCCCTCGTCGGGAGGCGGCCGTCCGGCAGGGTCGGCCACGCGGCGTCGTCCTCGTCGGGGACGGGGTTCTCGCCGTGCGCGCGCAGGTAGTCGAGGCGGTCGCCGAGCCATGTGCCGACGTCGCCGACGACCTTGCCCGCCAACTGGTCGCCGCCCGGTCCCCGCTCCGCCCACAGCGGAGCGCCGCTCTCCTTTGCCAGCCACTCCCAGGTGCGCGTGAGGAGCTCGGGCGGCGTCCGCGGGTCGTCGGCGCCGTGCGCCAGGAACAGGGGCATGCCCGACAGCCGTCCCCGCGTCGTCGGCAGGCCCGCATCGGGCAGCGCACCGTAGAGCAGCGCGGCGCCCGACCAGCGATGCGGCTCGGCCAGCAGCAACGCGCCCGCGAACGTGACGCCCTCGCGGAAGCCGATGAGCAGGACCGGACGGTCGGGATCGCCCTCCGCGTCGAGCCACTTCAGGAACCAGGTCGACGTCGTCGCGAGGCTCTCGGGCTCCGGCCGTCCCCGCTCGGTCTCGGCGTACCAGCTGTAGCCACGGACGCCTTCAAGCGGTGCGCGGACGGCGACGTAGGCGACCGGCCCGTGTGGCAGCCACGGCGCGATCTCGATCATCGAGTGCTCGCTCGTGTTGTTGCCGTGGAGGGCCACGACGAGCGGCGCCGACGGGTGCTCCGTGCCCCACCGGGCGACCATCGGATCGTCCCACCGGGTCATTCCGGCACGGTAGGTCCTCGTCGACGGGTTGGAGGCCGGAGTGTGTCAGAACGCGACACACCGCGTGCCGAGATGCCCGACTCACCGAGCCCAGCTGCACGACTCACCCTGCGGGGTTGCCCGACTCACCGGGCCCAGCTGCACGACTCACCCTGCGGGGTTGCCCGACTCACCGGGCCCGGCTGCCGGACTCACCTTCTCGGGGTCAGCCTGCGACGGTCCAGGTGTCGCGGCCGTTGAGGAGTGCCTGCAGGTCGGGGGTGCGCACCTCGCGCTCGTGTTGCACCTGGGCCCGTGCGGCGTCGTCGTAGGTCGAGCGGGCGACGTTGCGGAAGATCCCGGTGATCGTGTGCGTGAGGTCCTGGTCCGACAGGCGGGAGAGCGCGAAGGCGAGGTTGTGGTCGGCCCCGTCGTGCACCACGATCTCGGACTCGTCCACCTCGATCGCCTTCGCCACCCGCAGCCCGAAGCCCTCGCGGACGACGGCGTAGGCGCCCAGCCCGTCGTCGCCGGTCGGCCCGAACCGGATCGGCTGGCCATGGACGATCGGCACGAGCCGCTCGGCGGCCGTGTCGGGCTTGCGGAGCACGTCGAAGCTGCCGTCGTTGAAGATCGGGCAGTCCTGGAAGATCTCGACGAGTGCGGTGCCGCGGTGCGCGGCGGCGGCCTCCAGCACAGCGGTGAGGCCCTTGCGGTCGGAGTCGATCGCCCTCCCGACGAAGGTGGCCTCGGCGCCCAGCGCCAGCGACACCGGGTTGAAGGGGTGGTCCACCGAGCCGAACGGGGTCGACTTGGTGATCTTCCCTTCCTCGGACGTCGGGGAGTACTGCCCCTTCGTCAGCCCGTAGATCCGGTTGTTGAACAGCAGGATCTTCAGGTTGATGTTGCGGCGCAGCGCGTGGATGAGGTGGTTGCCGCCGATGGACAGGGCGTCGCCGTCACCGGTCACGACCCACACCGAAAGGTCGGGGCGCGTCACCGCCAGACCGGTCGCGATAGCGGGCGCCCGGCCGTGGATCGAGTGCATGCCGTAGGTGTTGAGGTAGTACGGGAACCGCGACGAGCAGCCGATGCCCGAGACGAAGACGGTGTTCTCCCGCTTGATGCCCAGCGACGGCAGGAACTGGCGGACGGCGGCGAGCACGGCATAGTCGCCGCAGCCGGGGCACCAGCGCACTTCCTGGTCGGAGGTGAAGTCCTTGGCGGTCTGCTTCTCCGACGTGGTGGGCACCCCGTCGAGGCCGCCTGCGGTCGGCAACCCGAGATCCAGCGCGGTCATACGAGCACTCCAGACAAGTAGTCCAGGAACAGGTCCTGCAGCTCCTCGGCCTTGAACGGCAGGCCGGAGACCTTCGTGTAGCTCTTGGCGTCGACCAGGTAGTGGGCCCGCAGGAGCAGCGACAGCTGCCCGAGGTTCATCTCGGGGACGAGCACGGTGTCGTACCGCGCCAGCACCTCGCCGAGGTTCTCGGGCAGCGGGTTGAGGTGGCGCAGGTGCGCGGTGGCGACCCGCTTGCCCAAGGCCCGCACGCGGCGCGCCCCGGCCCCGATCGGGCCGTAGGTCGAGCCCCAGCCGACGACGAGCAGCGTGGCGTCTCCGGTGGGGTCGTCCACCTCGACGTCGGGCACCGGGATGCCCGCGATCTTCGCCGCGCGCAGCCGGACCATGCGGTCGTGGTTGTCGGGCTCGTAGGAGATGACCCCGCGCCCGTCGGCCTTCTCCAGGCCGCCGATGCGGTGCTCCAGCCCCGGTGTGCCCGGGGTGGCCCAGGGGCGGGCCAGCGTGTCGTCGTCGCGGAGATAGGGCCAGAACGTGCCTGACCCGTCCGGCGCGTTCGGCTCGGTGGCGAAGCCGGGTTCGATCCGGGGAAGCGTGGCGGCGTCCGGCACCCGCCAGGGCTCCGACCCGTTGGCCACCGACCCGTCCGACAGCACCAGCACCGGCGTGCGGTAGGTGACCGCGATCCGCGCGGCCTCCAGCGCGACGGCGAAGCAGTCGGCGGGCGAGCGCGGCGCGATGATCGGCAGCGGCGCTTCGCCGTTGCGTCCGAACATGGCCTGCAGCAGGTCGGCCTGCTCGGTCTTCGTGGGCAGCCCCGTCGAGGGCCCGCCGCGCTGGACGTCGATCACGAGCAGCGGCAGTTCGAGCGAGACCGCGAGCCCGATCGTCTCGGACTTCAGCGAGATCCCCGGCCCGGACGTCGTGGTGACGCCCAGCGACCCGCCGAACGCCGCACCCAGCGCCGAACCGACGCCCGCGATCTCGTCCTCGGCCTGGAACGTGGTGACGTTGAACGCCTTGTGCTTGGACAGCTCATGCAGGATGTCGGACGCGGGCGTGATCGGGTACGAGCCGAGGAACACCGGTAGGCCGCTGACCTGCCCAGCCGCGACGATCCCGTACGCCAGCGCGGTGTTGCCGGTGATCTGGCGGTAGGTGCCGACGGGCAGCGGCGCAGGCGCGACCTCGTAGGTGACGGCGAACGCCTCAGTCGTCTCCCCGTAGGCGTGGCCTGCCCGGAAGGCCAGGATGTTGGCCTCGGCGATGTCGGGACGGCGGGCGAACTTCTCCCGCAGGAACCGTTCGGTGGCCTCGTGCGGCCGGTGGTACATCCACGAGAGCAGCCCGAGCGCGAACATGTTCTTCGAGCGCTCGGCGTCCTTCTTCGACAGCCCGGTGTCGGCCAGCGCACCGCGGGTGAGCGTGGCCATGGCCACCGGGAACACCGAGAACTGCTCCAGGGAGCCGTCCTCCAGCGGGTTGGTCTGGTAGTCGACCTTCGTCAAGGCGCGCTTGGTGAACTCGTCGGTGTTGACGATCAGCACCCCGCCCGCGGGCAGGTCGGCGATGTTGGCCTTGAGCGCGGCGGGGTTCATCGCGACGAGCACGTCCGGCCGGTCACCGGGGGTGAGGATGTCGTAGTTCGCGAAGTGCAGCTGGAACGACGACACGCCGGGCAAGGTCCCCGCAGGCGCCCTGATCTCGGCCGGGAAGTTCGGCAGTGTCGACAGGTCGTTGCCGAACGCGGCGGTCTCGGAGGTGAACCGGTCGCCGGTCAACTGCATGCCGTCGCCAGAGTCACCGGCGAACCGGATGACGACCCGGTCCTTCTCCACGACCCGGGAGTGGTCGGTTGCGGCATCGGTGGACGTCATTCGAGGTCGTTCCTCGATTCAGGTGCGGGGACAGTCACTGGTTCGAGGTTAACTCCAGCTTTGCGGAAGTGTCGCCGCACCCCATCCCAGCGCACAGTATGCGGTTCCGCTCCGCGAAACGCGGTCAGCGCCGCGCGATCCGGGCCTGCTGCGCGGCGAGCTTCTCCTTGAACTCGTCGGACCGCACCGACTCCGCCTGCGCCCGCAGCTCCACCTCGACGGCCTCGGACTGCGTCGCCATCCCCGCGGTGAGGCGCATCGACCCCTTCGTCGTCACGGCCAGCGCCCGACTCGCCGCCGCGGCCCGCGCGGCCATCGCGACCGCCTCGCCCACGACGTCGTCGACGACGCGGTGCACCAGCCCGATGCGCGCCGCCTCGGCCGCGTCGACGGCCTCGCCGAACAGCGTCATCGCGGCGGCCCCCTGTGGCCCGAGGACGCGCTGGACCATCCAGGTGTAGCCGCCGCCGGGGTGCAGGCCCAGCTGCAGGAAGCGCGAGTCGAACGACGCCCGCGGCCCGGCCAGGCGCAGGTCCGCGGCCAGCGCCAGGTTCAGCCCCGCCCCGACGGCGGCCCCGTTGACGGCGGCGATCGTCGGCAGCGGCGACTGCGCCAGTGCGAGGAACCCGGCGTAGACGGTCTTGAGCGCGGCCGGGTCGGCGGTCGCGAGCTCTGCGAGGTCGCCGCCCGCGCAGAACGCCGGGTCTTCCCCGGTGACGACGATCGCGCCGACGCCGGGATCCGCCTCCGCCGCCCGGACGGCATCGGCGAGCAACGCGGACAGCGCGATGTTCAACGCGTTGCGCCGCGCGGGGTACGAGAGGGTCAGCACGGCGACCCGGTCGGTGATCGAGCTGTGCACAGCGACGTCGGCCATGCCCGCATCCTGCCGTGCCCGGCGTCAGCGGGCCGGGATCACGGCACCGCACCAGCGCGTCCATCAGGAGCCGGATGGTGGCGACCACGCCGGAGGCCACTCAGCGCCGCTCGCGGGCGCGGCACCGGTGTTGTGGAGGCCGCACCGGCGTCCTGGCGCGGGTGCGGGCACGAGATCGCCGGTGCGGCCGCGTCCCGGGCGCCAGCCCGCGATCGTGCTCCGCCCGCCGCA
>DASWUV010000143.1:0-4228 GCA_036401495.1 Pseudonocardia sp.
AGCTTGCGCATGGCGGTGCCGGTGATCGCCTCCAGCACGCAGCGGTGGGCGAAGAGCGCCGTGATGTTCGCTCCCGCGTCGTAGGGCGGGCTGACCTCGACGACGTCCATCCCGACCATGCCCACCTCGGCGGCCAGCCGACGGACGGTGCGCAACATCTCGACGGTCGTCAGGCCGCCGGGCTCCGGCGTCCCCGTGCCGGGCGCGTGCGCGGGGTCGGCCACGTCCACGTCGACGGAGATGTAGAGGTGGTCGGCGTGGTCGAGCGCCTCGTCGAGCGCACGCTCCAGCACGGCGTCGAACCCGTCGCGGCGGATCTCGGCCATGAAATGGGTGCGCATCTCGTTGTCCTCCATCCACTGCAGCACCGGCGGCCCCGGCCAGTAGCCGCGCAGCCCGACCTGCACGAAGTTGCGGCCGGGCACCGCCCCGCTCTCGATCAGCCGCCGCATCGGGGTGCCGTGGCCCGCGAGGGCTCCGCGCATGTCGGGGCCGGTGTCGGCGTGGGCGTCGAAGTGGACGACGCCGACCGTGCCGTGCCCGTAGGCGTCCGCGACGGCCGTCGCGACCGGCCAGGTGATGCCGTGGTCGCCGCCCAGGATGATCGGCGTCGCGCCGCCCGCGAGGATCTCCGCGGTGAACGAGCGGATGTTCTCGTAGCTGGCCGTCGTGTTGCCGATGAGGACGTCGGCGTCGCCGTAGTCGGCCACCGTGAGGTGCTCGAACGGGCTGACCCGCACGTCGAGGTGGTGGTGTCCGGCGAAGCCGCCGAGGTAGTCGGCCTCCCGGATCGCGCGAGGGCCGAGCTGCGTTCCGGTGCGGCCGGTGGCGGTGGCCTCCCACGGGGCCCCGCCGACGGCGATGTCGACGCCGCCCGCGCGCAGGTCCTCCGGGGTGAGGCAGACGGGCAGCTTCATGAACGTGTTGAAGCCGCTCCACGCCATCTCGGTGGTCCGGTTGACCACGATCGGGCCGGGCGGTCGGGCGGGCGGCGGGGGCGGCGGATCGGTCTCGGGGACGGTTGGCCCGTTGGGGAACAACGGTTCGGGCACGCGCTCTCCTTGCTTCTGGTCGCGCAGGTCAGACCTGGATGCGGGGGTCGGCGACGGCTTGCAGCACGTCCACCACCGTGTTGATCGCGACGTAGCCGACGCCGAGCAGCAGCGTCACGCCCGCGATCGCGGGGAAGTCGGCGACCGGGATCGCCTGTGCCATGTACTGCCCGATGCCGGGCCAGCCGAAGATCTGCTCGACGACGAGCACGCCCGCGAACATGAGCCCGACCTGCAGCCCGGTCATCGACAGCGCCGGACCGAGCGCGTTGCGCAGCACGTGGCGGCGCAGCACCCCGCCCTCGGCGAGGCCTTTCGCGCGGGCCGTCCTGGCGTAGTCGCTGACCTGCTCGGCGGCCAGGCTCCCGCGCAGGACCCGGCCGATCGACACGGCCGGGCCGAACCCCACGGCGAGCGCGGGCAGCAGCAGGTGCCGCCACGCGTCGACGACGACGTCGGGCCGCCCGGCGAGCAGTCCGTCGATCGTGAGTAGGCCGGTGGGGCCGGTCGGCGCGCCGGTGACCGACACGCGGCCGGTCGCGGGCAGCCAGCCCAGCTGCTTGTAGAAGAGCAGGATGGCGGCGATCCCGAGCAGGAACGCGGGGGCCGACGCGCCCGCGAGCAGCACACCGCGGAACACCGCGGCGCCGGGCCACGCCAGGATCGAGCTGATCGCGAACAACGTGCCGAGCAGGATGGCGAACAGCAACGCGGCCGCGGCGAGCTCGGCGGTCGCCGGGACGTAGACGGCGAGGTCGTCGGCGACGGGACGGCGGGTGCGGTAGCTGGTTCCCAGGTCACCGGTCACGAGGCCGCCGAGATAGCGGACGAACTGGGTGGGGAGGGGATCGTCCAGGCCGAGGGTGTGGCGTTGCTGGGTGATGGCGGACTGCGACGCCCCGGGCCCGAGCATGGCGTGCACCGGGTCGAGCGGGGAGATCTGCTGGAGCCCGAACACCGCCGCGGCCAGCACCACGACGATCACGACGGCGGCGCCCACCCGCTTGCCCACCAGGCCCAGGAGGCTCATCGCTCTCCCTCGCCTGCGCTCGGTCGAACGCTTCGCGGGCGCTGCGCCGATGATTCGCTCGCAAGCTCACTCATCGTCTGTCCAGCAGCACGCGCACGCCGTCTCCCGAGAGGTTGCCCGCCAGCGCCAGCACGAGCACGGCGAGCCCTGGCATCACCGGGATCCACCACTGTTGCAGCAGGTAGGACAAGTTGCGGGCGGTGTCGGCGCCCAGCTCGGCCGCCGGGGCGGCCTGGCCGAGACCGAGGAACGACAGCCCGGCGAGGGTGATCACGAGGTTGCCGACGTCCAGGCTCGCCGTGACGACGGCCGCGGGCACCGCGCCGGGCAGCAGGTGCCGCAGCGCGATCCGGATGCCCCCGACGCCGGAGAGCCGGGCCGCGTCGACGTGCGGACGGGCCCGGAGCCCGCGGATCTCGCCGCGCACGATCCTGGCGTAGAAGGGCCACCAGACGATCGCGACGGCCAGCAGCGTGTGGAACAGGCTCGGCCCGAGCGCGGCGACGACGGCGATCGCGAGCACCGGGGCGGGCAGCGACAGGAACAGGTCGGTGATCCGCATGAGGACGTTGTCGACCCAGCCGCCGACCGAGCCCGCCACCAGCCCGATCAGCCCGCCGATCAGGAGCCCCGACGCGATCACGGCGAGCGCGGCGAACCAGCTCAGCTGCAGTCCGGCCAGCACCCGGCTGAGGATGTCGCGGCCGATCGCGTCGCTGCCGAGGGGAAATCCGGCCGAGCCGGGCGGCTGCAGGGGCATGCCGACCGGCAGCAGCGGGTCGTGCGGCGCGATCACCTGGGCCGACAGCGCGATGACCGTCACGAAGCCGAGCAGGCCCGCGCCTGCCCACGCGCGCGTGCGGGTGCGGTCGGCCTTGGCCCTGATCCCCGCCGTGCCCAGGACGAACGGCTCTGCGACGGCCATCAGCTGCCCCCCAGCCGGATGCACGCGGCCAGCCGGGCGGCGGCGCCCGGCACGAGGGACAGCGGCGGGACGAGGTCGGGGTCGGCGCACGCCGCGTCGGCGCGCGGGCAGCGGGGGTTGAAGGCGCAGCCCGGCGGCGGGTCGAGCGGGCTCGCGGGCTCGCCGCCGACCGCGGGGGGCCGCGTCCCGACGTCCGGCACGGCCGCGACCAGCGTCTGCGTGTAGGGGTGGCGCGGGTCGTGGGTGATCTCGTCGGCCGTGCCCAGCTCGACGATGCGGCCCAGGTACATCACGGCGATGCGGTCGGCGACGACCCTGGCGACGGCGAGGTCGTGCGTCACGAACACAACGGCCATGCCGAGCTCGGCGCGCAGCGCGGCGATGAGGTTGAGCACCGCGGCGGCGAGGGAGACGTCCAGCGCGCTGGTGGGCTCGTCGCAGAGCAGGACTTCGGGCGGCACCACGGTGGCCCTGGCCAACGCCACCCGCTGGCGTTGGCCGCCGGACAGCTGCGCCGCACGGGCGCCGACGACCTCGGTGGGCAGCCCGACCGCGGCCAGTGCGGACCTGACCCGTTGCGCGCGCTCGCCCCGCGGCACGCCCGCGCCGCGCAGCCGTTCACCGATGAGCTCGCCGACCGTGCACCAGGGCGTGAGCGATGCGCCCGCGTCCTGGAAGACCATCTGCGCGCCCGCCGACCCGAGCTGGATGACGCCGAGGTCGGGCTTCTCCAGCCCGGCGATGGCGCGCAGCAGCGTCGACTTGCCCGAGCCGCTCTCGCCGACGACGGCCACCGACTCGCCGGGAGCGACGGTCAGCCCGACGCCGCGCAGGGCGACCAGCGTGCCCCGCCGTGTGCCGCGGCCAGCGGAGTAGCGGCGCACGACGCCGGTGGCGGCGATGGCGGGTGGGGGTGCGGCGGGTGGGGGTGCGGCGGCGGCGGTCGGCGGGGGTCTGTCCGCCTGCGGCGGGATCGGCGGGGCAGCCTCTGGCGACGGGATCGGCGGGGGGTCACCCGCCTGCGGCGGGATCGGCGAGATCGGCGGGGTCGCGGGGGTGTCGGCCTCCGGCGACGGGCGAGCCTGCGAGGGGTCAGCCTGAGCGGGGGTGGCCGCGAGCCTGCGGACCTCGTCCCACGGGCGCAGGCAGGCGCTGGTGTGGCCGGGGGCGACGGGGTGGGGGTCCGGCGGGCTTGCCCGGCAGTCTTCGCCCGCCAGCTCA
>DASWUV010000144.1:0-2175 GCA_036401495.1 Pseudonocardia sp.
CTGGCAGGCCTCCGCGAGCGCGTGCTGGCCGCGGGCGGCGCCTTCGCCGCGGGCCCGACGACCGGAGGCGGGTGGCGGGTGCAGGCCCAGTTCCACGGACTCGCCGGTCGGCGTCCCTAGGGAAAATTCGTGGGGTCCTCAGTGCGGGAGCTCGGGGGTCGCGGTGTCCAGCGGCACGGCGCCCGCGCGCACGAGGTCGAGGTGCACACCCTGGCGGGGGAGGACGGCGTCCAGCGCCCAGTCCGCCGCGGTCCGCAGCCGGTTGCCCGGCATCGAGATGAGGTGGTAGCCGCGGGTCACGGCCTTCGCGGGCAGCCCGGCGAGTGGCACGTGCAGCGGGTCGGCCGCGGCCTGGAGGCCGCCGAGGTCCACGACGAAGCCCAGGTCGTGGTGGCGGTAGGACGCGGTCGTGCCGTGCCCGAGCGACGCCGCGACGTTGCGGGCCACGAGCTTGCCCTGGCGCGAGGCGTGCTGGGCGGTCATCGCCGTGACCGAGCCGGGCCGCGTCAGGTCCGGCACGGCGGCGGCGTCGCCCGCGGCGAAGACGTCCGGATGGCCGGGCACGCCGAGGTCGGGGCGGACGGCGAGGCGGCCCTTCTCGGTGGTCAGGCCCAGGCCGTCGACGAGCGGGTCGGGGCGCACGCCGACGCACCAGATCAGGGTGCGGGTTGCCACGGTCTCGCCGGTCGTCAGCTGCACCCCGTCGAAGGTGGCCTCCTTGATCGACTGCCCGGTGCGCACCTCGACACCCCGCTTGGCGAGCACCCGAGCGGCGGTGCGCGAGAGGCGTTGGTCCAGCTCGGGCAGCACCCGCGGGGCGAGGTCGAGCAGCATCCACCGCATCTTGCGGTCGCCCAGCCGGGGTAGTCCACGGCGCAGTGCCTCGGTGTACAGCGGCCCCTGGGCGGCCACCTCGGTGCCGGTGTAGCCCGCGCCGACGACGATGAACGTGCAGCGCGCCTCCTGCTCGGCGGGATCCCTCGTGGTCGCGGCCAGCTCGATCTGGCGCGAGATGTGGTCGCGCAGGTAGAGCGCCTCGGGCAGGCCGCGGAAGCCGTGGGCGTTCTCGGCGACGCCGGGGATGGGCAGCAACGCGTTCACGCTGCCGACGGTGATCACGAGGCGGTCGTAGTCGAGGCTGCCCCGGTTGCCTTCGGGGCCTTGGTAGCCGACGGTTCGCGCATCCAGGTCGATCTTGTCGACCTCGCCCAACACCAGCTCGACGGTGGGCAACGTCGCAGTCAGCGACACCGCGATCCGTCGTGGGTCGAGCACGGCCGTCGCGACCTCTGGCAGCAACGGCAGGTAGAGGAAGTAGTCGGTCGGGTTGACGAGTGTGATGCTTGCGGAGTCGCCCAGCATGCGTGCCAGCGAGCGCGCGGCGGTGAAACCCGCAAAGCCTGCCCCGAGGATGACGATCCGTGGCCGCTCGGTCGTAGTCATGGGCTCACCCTTTCAGCAAAAACCTGTGCGCGGAGGACGTTGTCAGGCCGACGTCGTCCGCGCACGACCGGTGGTCGGCTCCGCTACCCCGCGCCTCGGGCTGCAGTGCGTCGTGGCTGTCTCGCGGGTGTAGTGGCCGCTCTGCCATGAGCGGGAGTGCCCGATTCCCGCTCGGGACAACCACGGACGGGGTCGGCGCGCCCGTCACACATCCTTGACGAAGACGATCCCCGCATAGCCTGCCACCTGGGTCGGGTCCAGCGGGGAGTAGCCGAACCAGGGTGACACGCGGGGAGCAGGCGACACGTCGTCGAGGACGGTGGCCATTCGACGGGCGTCGACGACGCATTGCTCGTCCGGCAACGCGTACAGCAGCCCCTCGACGGTGTCGGGAGGTGGGACGTCCACGCCCCGGTGCCGCAGCGTGCCGAGCGCGGTGGCCAGGACGGCGTACCCGTCGCCGAGGTGGGCGTTCACGATCGCGCCTGCGCTCCACCACTGCAACGGCAGGTCGCCCATCCGCATCGTGCTCTTGTGCCGCTGGAGGTGGCCGTTGTGCGCGTACACCAACGCCGGACCCCGCTCCACGATGGCCAACAGGTTCGCGGACATCATCGCGTCCCGCAGAGCCAGCAGCCGCGCCATGCGACCGGGCGACGTGTCGGCCATCCAGAAGTGGTAGCGCAGCAGCCCGACGGCGGTGCGCCCGTACAGGCGTGCGCGCTCCCAGTC
>DASWUV010000145.1:0-5473 GCA_036401495.1 Pseudonocardia sp.
CGGCCGGGACGCGTCGGTGTCGATCAGCCCGGGGCAGAGCGCGGCGATGAGCTTGTTGTCCGCGAGATCGGCGTCGCGCCGCTCGCGGGCGACGGCCCGGACGGCGGCGACCTGCGCGACCTTCGACGGGATGTTCAACCACGCGCCGAAGCCCTCCTCGCCCGCCCGGCCCGCATGGACGGCGGCGCGCCACTCGGCGACGAGCTTTTCGACGGCGCCGAGGCTCGCGCTCGCGTCGATGTACCGCTGGCGGACGCGCTCGTCGAGCTTGTCCAGCGTGCCGAGCGAGCTGGCCACGATGATCAGTCGCCCACCGGGGCGCAACCGCGGCGCGAACGCCCGCAGCACGGCGATGGTGGCGAGGTTGTTCGTCTCCGCGACCGCGTCCACCTCGTCGGCGGGATCTTCGTCCGGGCTCATCCGGGAGGTGGCGTTGGAGAAGACGATGTCGACCTCGCCGAGCTCGGACGCGAGGGCGGCGATGGCGTCGGTGTCGCGGACGTTCAGGACGCGGCCTTCGACGTGGGCGCCGGTGGTGGGGAGGGATGCCACGGCGGCGTCGATGCGCTCGGGGTCGCGGCCGGTCAGCAGGACCCGGTCGGTCGGGTGCAGATGGGCGGCGAGGCCGGCCACCAGCGCGCGCCCGAGCCCCTGGTTGGCCCCCGTGACGAGGGCAGTGCGGGAAGTCATGCCGCCACGCTAGGTCCCGCGCAGCCATGCGTGAAGCGACTCCTTCGCACAGTGGGCATACCCTTTACGCATGCCCACCGAGTTCTCGACGACCGGACTGCGGGTGCTCGTCGAGATCGCGCAGTCCGGTTCGTTCTCCGCCGCCGCGCGGGTGCTCGACTACACGCAGTCGGCCGTGTCGCGACAGGTCGCAGGCCTCGAGAAGGCCGCGGGTCGGCCCCTTTTCGAGCGTCGACGCGACGGGGTCGTCCTGACGCAGGCAGGCGCGCGGCTGCTGGCGCACGCGATCCGCGCGCTCGACGAGCTCGACGCCGCCGCCCGCGAGGTCAGCGAGCCGGACTTCGCCGGACCGGTGCGGCTCGGGGCGTTCGCCAGTGCGGCGGCGGCCCTCGTACCCGCTGCGTTGGCGACGTTGCCGCGGGAGCTCGTCGTCACGGTGCGGGAGGGGTCGACGCCGTCGCTGACGAGGGCGCTGCGGGCCGGGACGCTCGACCTGGCCGTACTGGCGCAGACGCCGCCGTTTCGCCCACTGGATGCCGAGACCCCCGCACTGGCGCTCACCCTGCTCGTCGAGCGGGATCTGGTGATCGTGGTCGGTCCCCGCCACCCGTTCGCACGGCGGCGCTCCGTGGAGCTCGGGGAGCTCGCAGGCCAGGTCTGGGTGGGCGGCCGCGGGGAGGCGGGCGACACGCCACTCGGTGTCTGGCCGGGCCTCGCCGAGCGGCCGGACGTCCGGTTCGTCGTCCGGGACTGGCTCACGAAGCTGCAGTTCGTCGCCGCAGACCTCGCGATCACGACCCTGCCCCCGGTAGCGCTGGGCGTGTTGCCCGAGGGCGTGCACGCCGTCGCCGTGCGCGGCGAGCCGCAGGAGGCGCGGCGGCTGGTGCTCGGCCGACTCCCCGGCCCGCTCGGCGGCGCTGTGGCCACGGTCGCCGACGCACTTGCGACCCAGTGTGACCGGGCGCACACTCAGGCATGGGTGTCTTCAAGCTGAAATCCGAGGCCTCCTACCGCTCGCGGGGTATCGACGTCAGAGCCAAGGTCTCGGTGACGATCCGGTGGCGCAACGCCGTGCAGCGGCGTTCCCTGACCGCCGAGCTGGCCACCTACACCAGTCCGAGCGAGCTGTTGGAGCTCGAGGCGATGCTGGAGCGCTACGACGACGGCGAGACCGAGCAGATCCGGTCGATCCTCGCCACCCAGGCCGCGAGCAGGCGGTTCGCGCAATGCCGCGGACCGCTCGGCTGACCCGTCACAACTCCGAGCTGCGGGTGAACGGCGCGGTCCCGGCGACCAGCGCGACCCGGCCGAGGCCGCCGTAGCGACCGGCGTAGTCGAGCGCCGCGGCGAGGTCGCCGACGCCGTTGCTCTTCTGCGCGTCGTCGAACTCGGTGCTCAGCACGCCGAACGCCGCGCCATGAGCGTCGAGGTAGCCGCTGCCGGAGTCGCCGGGGACGCCCGGCGGCGTCGTCGCGACGTAGTGGATCTGGCCGGCCGCGCCGTCGCCGAGGCTGGTGCCCTTCTTGACCGGCGTGGCGCCGTCGTTGGGTTGGTAGCTGTAGACGGTCGTGCCCGACGGCACGCCGTCGACGTCCAGGCCGGTCGGTCCACCGAGCCGGGGCACCGTCGGGTCGACCAGCGCGGTGTCGGCCGCATTCAGCGCGACGAGCGCGAAGTCGTTGAACTCGCAGCGCTGCGGGTCGCGCTCGCCGCGCTGTTGCATCGTGACCCACGAGCTGTAGGCCATGGTGGCGTGGCTGGTCAGGCCGTCAGGGTGGTGAACGAGCACGGTTGTGCCGACCGGCAGCGTCGGCTCGGCGCACCCCGATCCCGCGTCCGATCCACCGATGCCCGCGCAGTGCGCGGCCATGCCCAGGAACGTCGCACCACCTGCCGTGAACACGAAGTCGGCCGTGCACACGCTCGACGACCTGGCAGTCACCGGGATGAGGAGCTCGGCGCCCGGCCCGATCGCCGTGGCGGCAGGCGGCGCCGCCGATGCCGTGGCGGGGACGAGGAACGAGAGGCCGACCACGATCGTCACAACGCCTGCGCGCTTCACGGAACGGACCGTAGAGCGCCGCGGGCGAGATCTTCTGAACTCCACCCGAGGGGGTGGACCCGCTTGGCGGAGGGGCGATACTGCCGGTATGACGCAGCGCTGGGTCGCAGAGGTCGGCGAGGAGAACGCGAAGTGGCTTGCGACCGAGAGCCGTACCGCGCGGCTGGCCCGCGAGTACCGGCCGGTCGACCTGGGCGGTGGCCTGCTGGAGCTGTCCGCACTGGCGCTCGGGGCGTCGCGGGAGCTCGGTGAGGAGGAGGAGGGCTATATCACCGAGGACGGCGAGGGCCTACGGATCTGGATGGGCGACGACGCGTTCGACCTGGAGCTGCACGAGTCCTGAGCCTGCCGTCGGTCAGCGGGCGGTCCAGCCCCCGTCGACGGAAAGGGACGAGCCGGTGATCGATGCGGAGGCGGGTCCCCAGAGGATCGCCGCGAGCTCGGCAACCTCCTGCGGGTCGATCAGCCGCTTGACGGCCTCCGGGGCGAGCAGCACGCGGTCGCGCACCTCGTCCTCGCCGATCCCGTGCGCGCGGGCCTGGTCGGCGATCTGGCGCTCCACCAGCGGCGTCCGCACGTAGCCCGGACTGATGCAGTTGCTGGTCACGCCGTGCTCGGCGGCCTCGAGCGCAATCACCTTCGACAGGCCTTCCAAGCCGTGCTTGGCGCTGACGTAGGCCGCTTTGAAGGGGCTCGCGCGGTGGCCGTGCGCGCTGGAGACGTGCACGAGCCGACCCCAGCCGCGGTCGTACATGTGCGGCAGCACCAGCCGGGCGAGGCGGAACGGCGCCTCGAGCATCACCCGCAGGATCAGCGAGAACCGCGCCGGGTCGAACTCCGGCACCGGTGCGACGTGTTGCAGGCCCGCGTTGTTGACGAGCAGGTCGACGTGGCTCGGCAGCGCGTCCACCGCGTCGAGATCCGACAGGTCGCACACGATGGGCTCCACCCCGGGGACGGCGTCGGCGAGCGCCTTCACGCCCTCCGGGTCGCGGTCGACGGCCAACACGGTCGCGCCGTCGGCCACGAGCCGCCCGACGAACGCCGCGCCGATTCCGGACGCGGCGCCCGTGACCAGTGCGGTGCGTCCCGAAAGAACTCCATCGCCAGTAGCCATGTCCACCAGGATACGGCGTCCCTCCGGGTGCGACGCCGTAATGAGAGCAGCGCTCTTGACATAGTGCAGCGTTCCGAGTTCACTGTCATTCGACAAGAGCACCGCTCTCGGAAACAAGGAGAACATCATGACCGCCCGTTACGTCCGCCCCGGTCGCGTTACCGGCATCTTCAACGCGATCGTCGCGGGCTTCACCCGTGCGGGGATCTCCGTCTGGGGCAGCCGCGTCCTCGCCGTTCGCGGCCGGACCAGCGGGGAGATGCGCACCACGCCGGTCAACCTGCTCACCCTCGACGGCCAGCGCTACCTCGTCGCACCGCGCGGCGTCACCCAGTGGGTGCGCAACATCCGCGTCGCGGGGGAGGCGGAGCTGCGGCTCGGCCGTCGGGTGGAGCAGATCCGCGTCGCCGAGTTGGCCGACGACGACAAGCCCGCGATCCTGCGGCCCTACCTGCAACGGTGGAAGTTGGAGGTCGGCGTCTTCTTCGATGGCGTCGACGCGTCGGCGTCCGACGCGGAGCTGCGGAACATCGCCCCTGGTCACCCTGTGTTTCGGGTGCTCGCGGGATGAAGAAGTAGACCGGTGCCGTCGAAGGCTCCCCGTTTCGGCCGGCACCGGTCACCTGATCAACGCGCGTCGGTTCGTCCGGATACTGGGGACTACGACCGGTCCGTCCAACGGGCGAGTTCGAGTATGGTTCGATATCGAACGGATTGATATCGATGGCTGGAGGTTGCATGGCGAAGTCGACGGACGTGCCCACCCGACCCTTTCGTTTCGGCGTCGTTGCCACGCCCCAAGGTGAGGCCGTGGCGGATGAATGGGTCGCCGTCGCCAAGCGGACCGCGGAGCTCGGCTACTCGACTCTGCTGATGCCCGACGGCGTGCAGCTGCTGTCCCCGTTCTCGTCGCTGGCGGTGGCGGCCACGGTCGCGCCGTCACTGCGCGTCGGCACCTACGTGCTGGCCAGCCCGCTGCGCACGCCGCGGCAGGCGGCGTGGGAGGCGCACAGCCTGACCGTACTGACCGGCGGCCGCTTCGACATGGGCATCGGCACGGGGCACGACCGCGTCCCCCAGGGCGCGGCCGAGCTGGGGATGCCGTATGGGACGGCATCCGAGCGTCGCGACCAGGTGAAGCAGACCGTCGCGCATCTGCGTGAGCTCGACGGCGACGTGCACACCCCCGTGATGATGGCCGCGTCCGGGCCGCGGGCGCTGGCGCTCGCGGCGGAGATCGCCGACATCGTCGCGGTGGCGGCGGGCCCCTTCGCCACCCGCGACGAGGTGGCGGCGTCGACCGCGGGCCTGCGTGCGACAGCGGGCTCGCGCGCGGCCGAGATCGAGCTGGCCATGAACGTCTTCGTGGTCGGTGACGAGGTTCCGCCGTGGGTGCAGGGCTTCCTCGGCGTCGACGCCCAGCAGCTGATCGCAGCCGACTCGCTGACGATGCTGCGGGGTTCGGTCGACGGGATGGTCGACGAGCTGCAGCGCCGCCGGGACGCGTTCGGCACGAGCTACATCTCGGTGAACCAGGCCTTCTACGAGGAGCTGGCCCCGGTGGTGGAGCGGCTGACCGGCAGCTGAGGCGCCCCGGCCCGCGC
>DASWUV010000146.1:0-7373 GCA_036401495.1 Pseudonocardia sp.
GGAGCCAGTAGAGGCCGCCGAGCAGGAAAGGCAGGCGATCAGGCTGACGCCGCCAGGAGTGTGCCCAGCGCGAGGACGGCGGGCGGGATGATGCTGCTGATCAGCCAGGCGATCAGCGGCTGCTCGGGCGATCGGTGCCCCCGCGCGTAGGACGAACGCGGATCCGATCACGGCAGCGATGACGAGCAGCTCGGTGCCGAGCGCCAACCCGGCTGACCGGGGTACCAGCGCGCGATCGCAACGAACACCGGCACGACCATGAGGATCAGTGACAGCGCGGCGCGGGCGGGGATGCGCGGCAGCGACAGCATCTGCTTCAGGTTGATCGACACCGTGACGAACAGCGGTCCGGAGAGCGCGGCGGCCGCACCCGCAACGCCGACGGCGAAGTCCGTCCAGCTGTCGGCGTCCAATGGGCATTGTGCCGCGCCTGGGGCCGCAGGAGATCGGCGTGCACGCGTCAGGCGGTGTTGCGCGAAGACGCGTCGCCGAGGCGGGAGGGCCAGGGCGTCGAGGCGGGCTAACGTGCGCCCGGCGCTGCTCTACGCTGTCCAGCCATGGCCAGACGGCGGCCCGGCGCTCTCACCGCGGTGGCGGCTGCGCTGTCGCTGGGCGTCCTCGCCGCGGGCTGCGGCCAGGCCGGCCACGAACCGGCGACACCGGTCGTCTCGACGGCGAGCGCCGCACCGAGCACGGCGGAAGACCCCGTACTAGCCGCGGCCGCGACCCGGTACCACGACTACGTCGTCGCCGAGGTCGCCGCGCTGCAGACCGCGACCAGGTCCTTCACCGACGCCGTGCGGGCAGGCGACATCGCGCAGGCCAAGGCGCTCTACGCCCCGGCCAGGGTGCACTACGAGGACATCGAGTCGGTCGTGGATAACCTCGGCGACCTCGACGACGACATCGACGCCCGCGCCGACGCCGCGGGCGCCGCCGCGCACTGGATCGGGTTCCACCGGATAGAGAAGGCGCTGTGGGCCGACGGCTCGCTCGCGGGGATGGGACCGTTCGCGAACGAGCTCGACCTGGACGTCTTCGCGCTGAGGGCCAGGGTCGCTCTCGTGACGTTCGAGCCCGCCGACCTGGCCGACCGGGCGAGCGACCTGCTCGTCGGCGTCTCGACGACGAAGATCACCGGCGAAGAGGACCGCTACGCCCACACCGACCTGTGGGACATCGCGGCCAACATCGACGGAGCACACACGGTGTTCGCGCTGCTCAAGCCCGCGTTGCTGGCCAGGGACCCCGGCCTCGTCGGCCGGCTCGACGCCCGGTTCGCGGCCGTCCTCGCCGGGCTCGACCGCTACCGGGCGGGACCGGGCTACGTGAGCTGGTCGAGCGTGCCGCCGTCCGAGCTTCGGGCGTTGTCCGACGCCGTCGACGCACTGGCCGAGCCGCTGTCCCAGGTCGGGGTGGCCCTCGCGGGACCACCGCAGGCGGCGGACTGACCGCGTCGCTGTGCCCGATCCGCCCACTCGCCGTGGCGAGATGCCGGACTCACCGGGGGTCGCGGGGGCTTCGTGGCCGCACGGCGGCCCGTCGTGTGACACTGGAGATCATGGCAACAGACGTCGCGCCCGCCGCACGACCTGCCCTTGCTGAGCCGCCGCCCGTTGCCACCCCCGTCGCTCCGCCCGCAACGGGCGCAAAGGGCTGGGGTGTCCCGCTCGCGGTGCTGATCGTCGGCATGTTCATGTCCGTGCTGGACATCAGCATCGTCAACGTCGCGATCCCCACCATGCAGCGGGATTTCTCGGCGACGACCGAGCAGATCCAGTGGGTGGAGAACGCCTACTCGCTCGCGCTGGGCGTCGTGGTCCCGGTCAGTGCGTGGCTCGCGGCCAAGTTCGGTCCCGGGCGGGTCTACGTGCTGTGCCTGATGGGCTTCGCCGCCGGTTCGGCGCTGTGCGGGCTGGCCTGGAACCTCGACAGCATCGTCGCCTTCCGCGTCCTGCAGGCTCTGCCGGGCGGCATCCTGCCGGTGGTGACGCTGACGATCGTCTACCGCATCGTGCCGCCGGAGCGGATCGGCGCGGCGATGGGCCTGTACGGGTTGGGCATCATCGTCGCCCCCGCCATCGGTCCCACGCTGGGCGGTTACCTGGTCGAGTACGTCGACTGGCGCCTGATCTTCTTCATCAACGTGCCGGTCGGCATCCTGGGCACGGTCGCGGCGGTGTTGCTCCTGCCCCGCTTCGGCCCCACCCGGGTGGGGCGCTTCGACCTGCTCGGCTTCCTGACCGTCGCGGCGGGCCTGGTCTCGCTGCTCCTGGCGCTGACCGAGGGGCAGAGCTGGGGCTGGACGTCGTACCGGATCCTGATCCTGTTCGGCGTGAGCGTGGTCATGCTGGCGCTGTTCGTGACCATCGAGATGGAGGTCAAGGACCCGCTGCTGCCGGTGCACATCTTCCGGCACTGGGCGTACACGAACTCGCTGTTGCTCGTGTCGGTGCTCTCGGTCGGCCTGTTCGCGGTGCTGTTCTACATCCCCCTGCTGCTGCAGCAGGCCAGGGGGCTCGGCGCGTTCGAGACCGGGCTGCTCCTGCTGCCGCAGGCACTGGTGATGGCCGTCATCATGCCGACGGCGGGGCTGGTCTACGACCGGGTCGGCCCGCGCTGGCCCGCCACGATCGGGCTCGCGATCGTGGCGGGGGGCACCTACCTGCTCAAGGACGTCACACTGGACAGCAGCAACGCCTACATCGTCTGGCTGCTCGCGCTGCGTTCGGTCGGGATGGGCCTGGCCATGATGCCGATCATGACCGGAGGCATCGCCGCGGTGCCGCCGGAGGAGGTCGACGGGGCGGGCGCGTTCAACACGGTCGTGCAGAGGGCGTCGGCCGCGCTGGGTCTGGCCGCGCTCACGTCGCTGGTCACGATCTCGCGCGCGCAGCTCAGCCAGGACAGGGGAGCGCTGGTCGGCTCCGGCGCGGCCCTGCCGACCATGGGGTCGGGTCAGACGGGCGAAATGGTCGGGATGTACGCCGTTTCGCAGCAGACCCAAACGCTGGCGTTCGTCGACTCGATGCACGCGCTCTTCATCGTCACGGCGATCATCACCGCCGCGGGGATCCCGCTCGCCCTGATGCTCCGGTCGGGCCCGAGCAAGGCGGCAGGCCCCGCGGTGCAGCACGTCGGGTAACCGGGACCAGCCAGGGGTGCTGCGGCGGCCTGCGCGCCCCTCTCAGGCGAGGGCGACGAGCACCCTGCGCAGTGCGGCCAACCTGGCGGGCCGCAGCTTGCCCTCGGCGACGAGGACGTCGAGCGCGCACTCCGGGTCGGCGGGCGGCCCGAGGTGCCCGCAACCGCGGGGGCAGTCCTCGATCGCGGTGGCGAGGTCGTCGAAGGCGGCGATGACGTCGTTGGGGGTGACGTGGGCGAGACCGAAGGACCGCACCCCCGGCGTGTCGATCACCCAGCCGCGGCCGCCGGGGAGCGGCAGCGCGATCGCACCGGTGGTGGTGTGGCGGCCCTTCCCGACGGCCGAGACGACGCCGGTGGCGCGCGCGGCGTCCGGCACGAACCGGTTGACCAGCGTGGACTTGCCCACCCCCGAATGCCCGACGAGCACGGAGACCCGCCCGTCGAGCAGCTCGGCGAGCTCGTCGGGATCCTTGTCGCGGCGGGTGACGACGACCGGGAACTCCAGCTCGCGGTACTGCGCGGCGAACGGCTCGGCGTCGGCGAGGTCGGCCTTGGTCAGGCACAGCACCGGAACGAGCCCGCCCGCGTAGGCGGCGACGAGGCAGCGGTCGACGAACCCCGTGCGCGGCACCGGATCGGCCACCGCCGTGACGATGATCAGCTGTTCGGCGTTGGCGACCACGAGCCGCTCGACGGGATCGTCGTCGTCGGCGGTGCGGCGCAGCGACGTGGTGCGCGGCTCGACGCGGACGATGCGGGCGAGCGTGTCGTGTGCTCCGGACTGGTCGCCGATCAGGCCGACCTGATCGCCCACCACGATCGGTGTGCGGCCCAGCTCCCGTGCCCGCATCGCGGTGATGGGCGGGCGTGTCGGGTCGCTGTCGGGCGCGCACGTCCAGCGGCCGCGGTCGACCGCGATGACCATCGCAGGCTCCGCGTCCGCGTGCTCGGGCCTGCGCTTGGTGCGCGGCCGCGTACCGCGCCCCGGCCGCACCCGGACGTCGGTCTCGTCGTACTCCCGCGGCCTGCTCACGGGTGGACGAGACCCGCCCAGCGCGCGGGGAAGTCGGGGATGGTCTTGGCCGTGCAGGCGATGTCGTCGACCTCGACGCCCGCCACGACCAGCCCGATCAACGCGCCCGCCGTCGCCATCCGGTGGTCGGCGTAGGCGCCCCAGAGGCCGCCCGTGAGCGTCGCAGGACGGATCTCGAGGCCGTCGGCGGTCTCCGTGACATCCCCGCCCAACGCGTTGATCTCGGAGGCGAGCGCGGCGATGCGGTCGGTCTCGTGTCCGCGGATGTGGGCCACCCCGCGGATCCGGGACGGCCCGGTGGCCAGTGCGGCGACGGCCGCGACGGTCGGTGTGAGCTCGCTCGCGTCGTGCAGGTCGACGTCGACGCCGCCCAGCTCGGCGGGCCCGGTGACCGTCATGCCGTCCGGGCCGGGCTCGACGACGCAGCCCGCTTCGGCCAGCACCGCGAGGATCTCGACGCCGGGCTGGGCCGAACGATCGGGCCAGCCCGCGACCGTGACCCGGCCGCCGGTGACCGCGGCCGCGGCGAGGAACACCGCGGCGTTGGAGAGGTCGGGCTCGACGGCCCAGTCCCGCGCCCGGACGGGGCCGGGGTGGACGCGCCAGGTGTTGGCGCCGCCGCGCGGAGCGTCGGCGAAGCGCTGATCCGTCCCGTCGTCGACGTCGACGCCTGCCGCCCGCAGCATGGCCACGGTCATCTCGATGTGCGGCAACGACGGCACCGGCTTGCCGTCGTGGTGGACGGTGACGCCCTTGTCGTACCGCGCGCCCGACAACAGGAGGCCGGACACGAACTGGGACGACGCCGACGCGTCGATCACGACGTCGCCGCCGGGCAGTCCGCCCGTCCCGTGCAGGGTGAACGGCAGCCGGTCGCCTACGACGTCGGCGCCGAGCGCGCGCAAGGCGTCGAGGACGGTGGCCAGCGGGCGCTCGCGGGCGCGCTCGTCGCCGTCGAACGCGACGGGACCGTCGGCGAGTGCGGCGGCGGGCGGGACGAACCGCATGACCGTGCCCGCCAGCCCGCAGTCGACCGTCCCGCCGCCGCGCAGGCCGTCGTGGGCGGCGATCGCGATGCGCTCGCCGTCGACCTCGACGGGCACGCCCAGCGCGCGCAGGGCGCCGACCATCAGGGCGGTGTCCCGTGAGGCGGGCGCTCCGGACACCGAGGCCTGCCCGCCTGAGAGGGCGGCGAGCAGCAGCGCGCGGTTGGTGACGGACTTCGAGCCCGGTACGGCCACGACGCCGTGCACGGGCCCTGAGGCGAGCGGGGCGGACCAGTTCACGCGCCCATGATCCCCCATGCCGCGGTCGGTCGAGGGTCCGCTCCAGCAGCGTGCCGATCTGGCCCATCCCGACACGCATCTCGGTGGCCGCCTCGCCGAACTGGGACCATGGAACGCATGTGTGGTCGTTACGCCTCGATCAAGGCCCCCGCCGACCTCGCCGACGAGTTCCGCGCCGTCGACGCCACCGAGGGGGTGGAGCCGGACTACAACGTCGCGCCGACGAAGAACATCGTCGCCGTCGTCGAGCGGCATCCCCGCGACGAGGAGGGCAACCGGGACACCGCAACGGTCGAGCGCAGCCTGCGCGTCGTGCGGTGGGGGCTCGTCCCGTCGTGGGCGAAGGACGCCAAGGGCGGCGCGCGGATGATCAACGCCCGCGCCGAGTCCGTCGCGGAGAAGCCCGCGTTCCGCAAGGCGGTCAACGCCCGGCGCTGCCTTATCCCGGCCGACGGCTGGTACGAGTGGCAGCGCGGCGCGGACCACAAGCAGCCCTACTTCACCCATTACACCGACGGCCGCTCGCTCGCGCTGGCCGGGCTGTGGGAGTACTGGAAGCCCAAGGACGACCCGGACAACCAGTACCCCGACGGCCTGGTCACCGCGGCGGTGCTGACGACGTCGGCCGTCGGCCCGCTGCGCCAGATCCACGACCGGATGCCGCTGGTGCTGCCCGACTCCGCGTGGGACGCCTGGCTTGACCCCGATGTCGACGCCGCCGCAGACGCCGTCGCCGCGCTGCTCGCCCCGCCGTCGCCCGCGCTGGTGGCGAGCCTGGAGCTGCGCCCGGTGACACCGCTGGTGAACAGCGTGCGCAACAACGGGCCCGAGCTGCTCGTCCCGGACGACGACGCTGCGCCCCTGCAGCTCGACCTGCTTGCGTGACGGGGGCGGGCTGTGCTGTGGCGTGGGGTGAGCGAGGCGGCCGTGCGCGGGCCGCGCGGTGACGTGGGCGGGCGCGGTGGCGTGGCCCGGTGGCGCTGCGGTGCGGGTTGTGGCGCTGTGACGTGGGCGGCGCGCGGGTGACCGAGGACGTCGCGACGCCGCACGGGCCCGCCCGGATCACCTGCCACGCCGCCCGCGACCCCCGCGCGATGCTGATGCTGGGGCACGGCGCGGGCGGTGGAGTCGGCGCGCCCGACCTGACCGGGGCGACCCTCGCGGCGGTCGCGGCCGACGTGTCGGTGGTGCTCGTCGAGCAGCCCTACCGCGTGGCCGGACGCCGTGCGCCCGCCCCCGCCGCACAGCTCGACACGGCGTGGTTGGCCGTGGCGCAGCACGTCCGCACCCGTTTCGGCGGCGGCGATCTCCCGCTGCTTTTCGGCGGCCGCAGCTCTGGTGCGCGGGTGGCGTGCCGCACCGCCGCCGCGGGCGGCGCCGTCGGCGTGCTGTGCCTGGCCTTCCCCGTGCACCCGCCCGGCAAGCCGGAGAAGGACCGCCTCGCCGAGCTCGCCGCGCCGTCGGTCCCGGTGTTGGTCGTCCAGGGCGAGCGCGACCCCTTCGGCCGCCCGCCGCCGGAGGCACCGGGACGCCGGGTGGTGCTCCTGCGCGGCGACCACAGCCTCAAGTCAGACATGCCCGGCCTGCGCGCAGCGGTTGGCGCCTGGCTGCCGACGGTGCTGCCCGCCGCCCCGCCAGCCCGCACACACCGTGTGTAGGCCACACACATTGCGGGAGGTGTGTGCGAGTCCCACAGGGTGTGTGTGAGCCGGATCGGTGGGTGCGAGCCCGCCGGCCCGCGCGTTGCCGCCCGCCCCGGCTCAGGCCGCGATCGGGGCGAGGGTTGCGGCGCTCAGCCGGGCCAGGTCGGCCGGGGCGAGCTCCACCTCGAGCCCCCGCCTGCCTGCGCTGCAGAACACCGTCTCGAAGCCTTCCGCGCTCCTGTCCAGCACGGTCGGCAGCCGCTT
>DASWUV010000147.1:0-35934 GCA_036401495.1 Pseudonocardia sp.
CCCATCATCTGCACGGGGGTCGTCCACGTCGTCTACCGCGGAGATTGCGATGATGGTGATCGTCGTGCTCGGTACCGTCGTGATGGACTCTGGCATTTTGCTGCTGGCCTGGGACCGCTGGAAGGGCACGCGACGGCCCACATCGCGCAGGCGCGGACCCGGGCCGATGGGTCGGATCGGGCAGATGCTCGAGCACATTGCGGCGGTCGAGGAGCAGATCGCGAGCCTCGAGCACGCCGTCGACACCGTGCTTCCCGAGATCGGCCACGAGCAGCACGCACCCACGCTCGACGAGGTGGCGCAGGCCTACACCGCGGCGGCCGCGCGTCTTGTCGCGCTCTTCAACACCCACTTCCACCGGCCGCCGTCGTCGGCGCTGAACCGTTTCGTCGCGATCAGCCGCGACCTGGGCCAAGACCCCGACCACGACCTCGACCCCGACGTCGCCCTCATGCGACTGGACGCGATCGGCGAAGCGCTGCGGGCCGACAGCCGACGGGTCGGTCCGCCGTCCGGGCAGCGGGCCGCCGACCTGGACGCGGTGTACCGCGAACTGCGCCGTGCGGTCGTGCTCCGGCTCGACAGCCTTCGACCGCTGCTCGTCAGACGACGTCGGCGACGGGTCCTGCGTCGACACGAGCGGGCGGCGCTCGTCGAGCAGTTGGCGGGCGCGGCGAGGCGGCTCGCGGCCGCCGACGCGCTCTCGCGCAGGACGCCGCTCGCGGCGCTGCGCGCGCTGGCCGCACTCCGGCTGCCCACCTCGGTGGAAATGCCGCCCGACGCCGCTTTCAGCACGGGGTGCCGCGCCGTCGAAGCGGGACTGCGGGTGTGCGCAGCGCGCGGCGATGCCTGCCTCAGCCTGCGGATCACGCAGCTCGCGGCGGCCGTCGACACCTACCTGGACGCGCTGTGCGCCGCCATCGCCGCGACGGACGGCCGCGAGATGGCTCCTTCTCCTGCGCTGCGATCCGCCCTGGTCGACCAGCCGTCGTAGGGCCGCTACCTCGACAGGGCTTCGTCGAGAACGGCGGCGACGCCCGCGTGGTCGGTGACGTCGACGATGCAGGTCAACGGAGATGCGGAGATCGCGGCGGCCCTGGGGTCCGTGGCACGTTTCGAATGCACGCCCGCGATCGCGTCGGCCGCGCGGCCGGTGCCCGCGAGGACCAGCACGGGGCGCCGGCGGCTCAGGCTGCGTGACACGTCGTCGAGGGTGATCTCGCCACCGTTCACGACCACGGTCAGCACCGGACCGCTCCCGGCGATCGCCTCCGCGACGTGACCCAGCCACGGCGACTCGTCGCCCCAGGCCGAGCCGGGAACCAGCACGAAATGGGTGTGGTGCGGCTCCAACGCGACGGCGTGCCCGCCCGGGACGCCCTGGCCGCTGCCCGCGTCGACCGTGCCCTCCGCGGCCACTCCCACCAGCGAAAAGCGGTGCCCGGCCGCGGCACGTGCCCGCCCGATCACCTGCATCACGCCCGAGTCGGTGCCGCCGTCGACCACCGCGGCGCCGCGCCGGTCGAGCAGCGGCAACACCGCTTCCGCGAGCAGCGCGCGCAGGAGCTCGCGACTCTCGTCCGCCATGCCCGCCGCGCCGCCGACCAGTACCAACACCGGTCGACCACGCCGCAGCGCCAACACTTCGAGCGCCGCCGGGAGCCCGTCGATCCGGGTCACCCTGACCATCGGCGCCTGCCGCGCGTCACCCCGGTCGGCCGGCACGTCCATCGCTTTCCCTCCCGCGGGGGGAACGCTACGCCCGAGGCGTGACCGATGCCTCGAGCTTGGCCCAGCGCGCCTTGATGTCGGCCCAGGCGCCGCGGCTCGACAGCACGGCGATCGACGACGTCTTCATGGTGAACCCGACGCCGCCCAGCTCGGCGACCAGCTCCTCCAGGCCGGGGTTGTGCCCGACGAGCAGCACGGTGTGCGCCGCGGCGGGGAGCTTCTTGACCACCGCGGTCAGCTCGCGTTCCGAGGCGGCGTAGACCCGGTCCTCGATGCGCAGCGGTGGAACGGTGCCGAGCTGCCTGGCCACCCGCTTCCACGTCTGCCGCGCCCGCACGGCCGACGAGCACACCACGAGGTCGATGTCGGCGGCGTTGGCGCGCAGCCAGCGCCCGGCCAACGCCGCCTCCCGCCGCCCGCGCGCCGCCAGCGGCCGCGCGTGGTCCTCGACGCCGCCGGGCCAGTCGGACTTGGCGTGCCGCAGCACGATCAGTCGGCGTCGCATGGCCCCAGTGTGGCCCGTCCGACCCGCCCCGTGCCGATGCGGCGAAAAGAAGTGGTTTGAGAATGCGATCGGTGGGAACAGATCAACAGTGAACGCCCGCAACCGGCTGGAACGCTGGCCCGTCGTCCGGCAGTTCCTCGGCGACGACCCACTCGGCAGGGGCACGTCGGCGCGGGCAGCAGGTGGCATGGTCGACAAACGCGCCCGCACGCAGGACGCCGACGCGGTCACGAGGTCCGTCTGCCCGTTCTGCGCAGTGGGCTGCGGGCAGCAGGTCTTCACCAAGAACGGCAAGGTCGTGCACGTCGAAGGCGACCCCGACTCACCGATCAGCCGCGGTCGCCTGTGCCCCAAGGGGTCTTCGACGCTGTCGCTGGTCACCGCGCCGACGCGGCAGACGAAGGTGCGCTACCGGCGCCCGTACGGCACCGAGTGGGAGGACCTCGACCTCGACACGGCCGTCGACATGATCGTCGACCGGGTGCTCGCCACCCGGGAGAAGAGCTGGCAGGGCGTGGACGACCAAGGTCGGCACCTGCGCCGCACGATGGGGATAGCGAGCCTCGGAGGGGCGACCCTCGACAACGAGGAGAACTACCTCATGAAGAAGCTCTACACGGCGCTCGGCGCCATCCAGATCGAGAACCAGGCCCGTATTTGACACAGCTCCACCGTTCCCGGTCTGGGAACCTCGTTCGGGCGCGGCGGCGCCACCAACTACCAGCAGGACCTCGTCAACGCGGACTGCATCGTCATTCAAGGCTCCAACATGGCCGAGGCGCACCCGGTCGGGTTCCAGTGGGTGATGGAGGCCAAGCGGCGCGGCGCGACGGTGATCCACGTGGACCCTCGGTTCACGCGCACGTCGGCGGTGGCCGACCTGCATGTCCCCCTCCGGGCGGGTACCGACATCGCGTTCCTCGGCGGGCTGATCCGTCATGTGCTGGAGACGGGCGCGTACTTCGAGGAGTACGTCCGCGCGTACACGAACGCTCCGATGATCCTGCGCGAGGACTTCCGCGACACCGAGGACCTCGACGGCCTGTTCTCCGGTTTCGACCCGGAGGAAGGGACCTACGACGTCACGTCGTGGGAGTACGAGGGCGACAACGTGGGCGCGGCGACGGGGCCGCGTGACGACCGGCCGGTGATCGAGCACGAGCGCGGGCAGATCGCGGGCTCCGGCGGCGCCCCGATCAACCAGGACCCCCGGCGCGACGACACGATGCAGGACCCGCGCTGCGTGTTCCAGGTGCTCAAGCGCCACTTCTCGCGCTACACACCGGAGCTGGTGCACGAGGTCTGCGGCATCTCCCCTGAGGTGTTCACCCAGGTCGCCGACGCGTTGACGCGGAATTCCGGCCGCGAGCGCACCAGCGCCTTCTGCTACGCCGTCGGGTGGACCCACCACACCGTCGGCGCGCAGTACATCCGCACAGCGTCGATCCTGCAAGCGCTGCTCGGCAACATCGGACGTCCAGGCGGCGGCATCCTCGCCCTGCGCGGACACGCCAGCATCCAGGGCTCCACCGACATCCCGACGCTGTTCGACATGCTGCCCGGCTACATCCCGATGCCGCACGCGCACCGCGAGCAGGATCTGGCGACCTTCATCGCCGCCAACACCGGCGACAAGGGCTTCTGGGGCAACCTGGACACCTACGTGGTGAGCCTGCTCAAGGCCTGGTTCGGCGACGCGGCTACCAAGGACAACGACTTCTGCTTCGACCACCTCCCCCGGCTGACCGGAGACCACTCCAGCTTCACGACCGTGATGAGCCAGGCCCGCGGTGAGGTGCCCGGCTACTTCGTCGTCGGGGAGAACCCCGCCATCGGCACGGCGAACGCCCGGATGCAGCGCGCGGGCCTCGCCAAGCTGGAGTGGCTCGTCGTCCGCGACCTCAACATGATCGAGACGGCCACGTTCTGGAAGGACGGGCCCGAGATCGCCACCGGCGAGCAGCGCACGGAGGACATCGGCACCGAGGTGTTCTTCCTGCCTGCCGCCGCCCACACCGAGAAGGACGGCACGTTCACCAACACCCAGCGGCTCCTGCAGTGGCACCACAAGGCGGTCGAGCCGCCGGGCGACTGCCGCAGCGACCTGTGGTTCTACTACGAGCTGGGCAGGCGCATCAAGCAGCGCGTCGCCGGTTCGACGGACGACAGGGACCGGGCCCTGCGGGACCTGACGTGGGACTACCCCGTCGACGACACGGGCGATCCCGACGCCCACGCGGTCCTGCGTGAGATCAACGGCACGGGCGCCGACGGCCGCGCCTTGAGCGCCTACACCGAGTTGAAGAACGACGGTTCGACGGCGTGCGGCTGCTGGATCTACACCGGTGTCTACGCCGACGAGGTCAACCAGTCCATGCGCCGCAAACCAGGCCACGAGCAGGATCTCGTCGCCGCCGAGTGGGGCTGGGCCTGGCCCGCGAACCGCAGGGTGCTCTACAACCGGGCCTCCGCCGATCCCGAGGGCAAACCGTGGAGCGAGCGCAAGAAGCTCGTCTGGTGGGACGCCGAAGGGAAGAAGTGGACCGGCGACGACGTCCCCGACTTCCCGCCCACCACCGCTCCCGACTACCGGCCGCCCGACGACGCCAAGGCGGGCGACGCGATCGGGGGCAACGAGCCGTTCATCATGCAGGCCGACGGGCGGGCCTGGCTCTACGCTCCCGCCGGGCTGGTCGACGGGCCGATGCCTGCTCACTACGAGCCGCAGGAGTCGCCGGTGCCCAACGCGCTCTACCCGCGACAGCGCGCCAACCCGGCCCGCCAGGAGTATCACCAGAAGGGGAACGGGTACCACCCCGAGCCCGGCACCCCCGGTGCGGACGTGTTCCCGTTCGTGTTCACGACCTTCCGCGTCACGGAGCACCACACCGCAGGCGGCATGAGCCGGTGGACGCCGCACCTCAACGAGCTGATGCCGGAGATGTTCCTGGAGGTCTCCCCCGAGCTCGCTGCGCTGCGCGGCCTCGAGAACGGCGCATGGGCGCACGTCGTGACCGCGCGGTCGGCGATCGAGGGCAAGGTGCTGGTCACCAAGCGGGCCAAGCCCCTGCGGCTCGGCGATACCGTCGTGCACCAGATCGGCGTGCCGTGGCACTGGGGCTCCAACGGCCTGTCGACCGGCGACGCCGCCAACGAGTTGCTCTCGGTCGCACTGGACCCGAACGTCCACATCATGGAGACCAAGGCCGCCACCTGCGACATCCAGCCCGGACGCCGTCCGCACGGCCCCGATCTCGTCGCCTTCCTCGCCGACTACCGCGTGCGCGCGGGCCTGGAGTCCTGATGGCCAACCTGTTCAGTGCCGATTCCCTCTGGGCCCCGCTGCAGGACCCGTCCGCGAACGCGGGCTACCCCGACGGCCACCCGCCGCGCGTGGGGTTCTTCACCGACACGAGCGTCTGCATCGGCTGCAAGGCGTGCGAGGTCGCCTGCAAGGAATGGAACGCGCTGCCCGCGGACGGGGCGCACCACGACGAGCCCGACCTGCTCGACCTGACCGGCATGAGCTACGACAACACCGGCGCCCTGGGCGCGAGCACCTACCGGCACGTCGCGTTCATCGAGCAGACCGTGCCCGCCCGCCGCTCGGCGACCGTCGATCTGGGCATGCCCGCACCCGCGCTGCCCGGCACCGGTTCCGACGGCGACGCCACGGAGGTGCGCTGGCTCATGGCGTCGGACGTCTGCAAGCACTGCACGCACGCCGCCTGCCTCGACGTCTGCCCCACCGGCGCCCTGATCCGCACCGAGCACGGCACCGTGCTGGTGCAGGACGACGTCTGCAACGGCTGCGGCTACTGCATCCCCGCCTGTCCCTACGGCGTGATCGACCAGCGCAAGGGTGACGGCGGCGCGTTCAAGTGCACGATGTGCCAGGACCGCCTCGGTGCGGGGCTCATGCCCGCGTGCGCCACGGCGTGCCCGACCGAGTCCATCCAGTTCGGGCCGCTGGACGAGCTCCGTGAACGGGCCGCGGCGCGCGTCGAGGAGCTGCACGGGCGCGGGGTGCCCGAGGCGCGGCTCTACGGCCACGACCCCGACGACGGGGTCGGTGGCGACGGGGCGTTCTTCCTGCTGCTCGACGAGCCGGAGGTCTACGGGCTGCCGCCGGACCCCGTCGTGACCACGCGCGACCTGCCGTCGATGTGGCGGCACGCGGCCGCTGCTGCGCTGACCGTGGCGGCGACCGTCGCGGCCGCGTTCCTGGGCGGGAAGCGATGACCGTCGCCAAGTCGGGGCGTCATCGCCGTAGGCGCGGCGAGCAGCTGATGGTGCCGGAGGCCGAGTTCACCTCCTACTACGGCAGGCCCATCCTCAAATCCCCGACGTGGAAGGTGCCCGACGTCCCGGCCTACCTGTACCTGGGTGGCGTGGCCGGGGTGTCGGCGTCGATTGCCGCGCTCTCCGACGCCACCGGTCGCCCCGCGCTGCGGCGCATCGGCCGGTTCGCGGCGTTGGGGGGCGCGGGGTTGAGCGTCGTCGCGCTGATCCACGACCTCGGGCGCCCCACCCGCTTCCTCAACATGCTGCGCGTCCTGAAGCCGACCTCGCCGCTCTCGGTGGGGTCGTGGATCCTCGCCCCGTTCGGCACGTTGGCGGGCGCGGCGGCCGCGTCGGAGCTGACCGGGATCGCGCCTGCGCTCGGCAGCGTGGC
This sequence comes from Pseudonocardia sp., assembly GCA_036401495.1. GTDB lineage: Bacteria > Actinomycetota > Actinomycetes > Mycobacteriales > Pseudonocardiaceae > Pseudonocardia. Next base: position 6,912 of record DASWUV010000147.1, read on the forward strand.
CGGGGCGGGCGCGGGTGTGCTCGGCCCTGCGCTCACGACCTACACGGCCGTCCTGCTGGCCGACACCGCCGTGCCCGGCTGGCACGAGGCCTACCGCGAGCTGCCCTTCGTGTTCGCGGGGAGCGCCATGGCCAGCGGCGGCGGTCTGGGGCTGCTGGCGGGCCGCGACGCCGGACCGGCCCGTCGGGTCGCGGTCGCGGGCGTCGCGTTGGAGCTGGGCGCGCTGGCCGTGCTGGAGCGCCGCGTCGGCTTCGCGGCCTCGGCGTACACGAGCGGCCGCGCAGGCTCGGTGCTGAAGGCCGCACGGGCCGCAACGCTGGCCGGGGCGGCGAGCGCGGTCGCGGGTGGGCGGGTGCGGGGCCGCGGCGGCAGGGTCCTGTCGGTCGTGGCCGGACTCCTGCTGAACGCCGCGGCCGCCGCCACCCGGTACGGGGTGTTCGAAGCCGGGATGGTCACCGCCCGCGACCCGGCCTACACCGTCGTGCCCCAGCGGGAACGGCTCGAGCAGCGACGGCAGGGCACTCAGCCCAGCTTGCGCACCAACGGAGACAGCTCATCGCGGTAGAAGTCGAGGAAGCCGTCCGGGTCGGGCCCGGAGTTCATCAGCACGATGCGGTCGAAGCCCGCGTCGACGAACGGCGTGATGATCTCCATGTGCCGCTGCGGGTCCGGGCCGCACGCGAACTGCTCCCGGATGTCCTCCTCGCGCACGGTCGTGGTGGCCGCCTCGAAGTTGACCGGGTTGGGCAGCTCGCTCATGACCTTCCACCCGGTGAGGGACCACCGGGTCGTCGACAGCGCGGCGCGAGCGGCCTCGCCCGCGTCGGGCGCCCACGCCAGCGGCGCCTCGGCGTATCCGCCGCCGGTGCCGCCCGCGGCCCGGTACTGCGCGACCAGATCAGCGTCGGGTTCGGTGGCGAACAGCGCGTCGCCCAGCTCGGCGGCGAGGCGCGCCGCTGCCGGGCCGCCCGCGGCCACCGCGATCTCCGGCAGCCGCTCGGGCAGGTCGAACACCTGGGCGTCCTCCAGCTGCAGGTGCTTGCCGTCGTAGGACTGGTAGCCGCCCTGCCACAACAGCCGGATGATCTCCAGGGCCTCCCGGAACATCTCCTGCCTGATCCGCACCGAAGGGAACCCGCGCCCGACGACGTGCTCGTTGAGCTGCTCGCCCGAGCCGACGCCGAGGGTGAACCGCCCGTTTGAGACCAGGGCGAGCGTGGCCGCCGCCTGGGCCACGATCGCCGGGTGGTAGCGGATGGTCGGGCAGGTCACGCCGGTGACCAGCCCGATCCGCTCGGTGCGGGCGGCGACGGCGCCCAGCACCGTCCACGTGAACGAGCTGTGGCCCTGGACGTCCAGCCAGGGATGGAAGTGGTCGCTCATCTCGACGAAGTCGAAGCCGACCTCCTCGGCCCGCACCGCCTGGCGGATGATCTCGTTGGGTCCGAACGCTTCGCTGGCCAACTTGTAACCGATCTGCATGCCGCAGCACTACCCACGACGCCTCGGTCACAACCCGGTGTAAACGCGCCGATCATGGGGCACTCCTCTCCGTGCAACCCTCCTCCCTCTTGACGGGTGGACCCGTTCCGCTCGACCTGGCGCCCGCCGAGCAGCTGGCGGCCATGCTCGACCGCGACGAGCTCACCCTGCCCGATCCCGGCCGCGGCGACACCGTCAGCCGGTGGGTGGCGCTGGCCCGGTGGGGGCGGGCCGACCTGCCGCTCGCCCGGCTCGCCGAGGGGCACGTCGACGCCGTTGCGATCCTGCACGAGCTGGGCGCACGGCCCCACCCCGACGCGCTGTACGGGGTGTGGGCGGCCCGGCCGGGTGGACACGGCGCCGATCTCGTCGGTGCGCCGGGAGCGTGGCGGATCGCAGGCACCGTGCGGTTCTGCTCAGGAGCGCGTGACCTCGACCGGGCCTTGGTGGTGGCGGCCGCGGGCGCGGACATGTGGTTGGTCGACATCGCGCTCGACGGACCGGGCGTTCGCCCGATCGAGGGCACCTGGAGGGCTGCGGGCATGCGCGGCAGCGACACGCTCGATGTCGTCTTCGACGATGTCGCCGTACCCGACGCCGCAGTGGTCGGACCCTCCGGCGCCTACCTGCAGCGACCGGGGTTCTGGTGGGGCGGCGCAGGCGTGGCCGCCGTCTGGCTCGGCGGTGCCGCAGGCATCCTCGACGACGTGCTGGCCAGTGCGGTCGGGGCCGACGAACATCGCCTCGCGCACGTCGGGGCGCTGCACGCCGAGCTGCAGGCCGTCGACGCGCTGCTGGTGCGTACGGCCGAGGCCATCGACGCGGACCCGGCGAGCAGCCACCGCACCGAGGTGTGGACGGCGCGGGCCGCGGCGGAGCGGGTCTGCCGATCCGTCATCGACGTCGCGCCGCGGGCCGCCGGGGTGGCGGCCCTCGCCTCCTCGGCCACACTGTCGGCTCGCTTGGCCGACCTGCAGGTCTATGTGCGCCAGCACCACGGCGAGCGCGACCTGGCGGCGCTGGGCGCCGCGGTCATGGAGGGCCGGTGACGACGCCGCCCGCCGTCTGGACCGAGGCGATCGCGGGGCACGCCATCGTGCCCATGCCCGCCGACATCGGACGGCTGGTGGTCGTCGCCGCCCATCCGGACGACGAGACCCTCGGCGCGGGCGGCTTCCTGCATGCGGCCGCCGCGGCGGGCGCGCAGATCGAGCTCATCGTGGCGACCGACGGTGAGGCCGCGTTCGGGGCACCCGACGACGAGCTGCGTCGCATCCGCCGGTGCGAGCTGCAGGACGCGCTCGACGAGATGGGCCTCGGCGCCATCGCGGTCCACTGGCTCGGCCTGCCCGACTCGGGCCTCGCCGAGCACGTGGCCGACCTCGTCGGGGCGCTCGTCCCGCGGCTGCGCGACGCCGACAGCTGCCTCGCGCCGTGGCCGGGCGATCCCCACCCCGACCACGCCGCCATCGGGCTGGCCGCGCTCGCCGCGGCGCCGGTCCACGCGCACCGATGGGCCTACCTGATCTGGACACTGCCCTGGCGGACCCCTGACGATCCCGACCTGCCCTGGCCGCGCGCCGCCGTCTTCGACCTCGACCAGGACACGCTGGCGACCAAGCGCCGGGCCATCCGCCGGTTCACCTCGCAGATCGACGCCGCGCCGGGCGGCCAGGACCCCATTCTGGGCGCGGACGTGCTCGCGCACTTCGACACCGGCCGCGAGCTGTTCTTCCGAATGCCGCGGACCGACAACGCGCCGGTGAGCCGCTTCGCCGAGCTCTACGGCGACGGTGGCGATCCCTGGCAGACGCGCACCAGCTGGTACGAGCGGCGCAAGCGGGACGTGCTGCTCGCCTGTCTGCCCCGACCCCGCTACACGCACGCCGCCGAACCCGGCTGCGGGATCGGCACGCTGACCGTCGCCCTCGCCGCGCGCTGCGACCGGGTCACGGCGTCCGATCCCGTGCAGAGCGCGGTCGCCGCCGCGCGCCAGGCGACCGACGAGAGCGCACAGGTCACGGTGCTGTGCGCGAGTCTGCCGGACCGGGTGACCGTGCCCGACGACGTCGACCTCGTCGTGCTGAGCGAGGTGCTCTACTACCTCGCGCCCGCCGTCGTCGCCGAGGTGGCCGACCTGATTCCGCACGGCGCCGACGTCGTGCTCGTGCACTGGCGCGGCTGGCCCGCCGAGGCGCCGCGCGACGCGGTGGCCACCCACCGCCAGCTGACCGAGGACCCACGGTTCGCGACTCTCGTCGAGCACGTGGACGAAGAGTTCTTGCTGCACGTCCTGCGCCGCAAGTGAGCGGGTCGGCAAGCGGACGGCTGACCCTGCTCCAGACCGCCCGTGAGTCCAACACGCAGCTGTGGCGCGTCGGCGTGGTCGTGCCCGCCCGTGACGAAGCGGACCGCATCGTGGCGTGCCTCGCGGCCATCGCGACGGCCGTGCGGGTCGCGGGGTGCCCCGCGGTGACGTGCGTCGTCGCCGATCGCTGCACCGACGCCACCGCGGCGCTGGCCCGCGCGGCAGGCGCCGACGTCGTCGTGAACCCGCTGCCCCGGCGGGTCGGCACGCTGCGCACCATCGGCGTCGACCGGGTGGGGGCGCTGCTGGGCGGGGTGACGGAACGGATCTGGCTGCTCAGCACGGACGCCGACACCGTGGTGCCGCCGAGCTGGGTCGTGGACCACCTGCGCCACGCCGAAGCGGGAGCCGACGCCGTCGCGGGGGCCGTGGACCTCGACGACCCCCATGCGCTGTCCGCGGACGTCCTCGCGCGCTACACGACACTCGTCGCCCGGCGCGTCGCCGACCGCACCCACGGGCACGCCTACGCCGCCAACCTCGGCGTCCGCGCCGACGCCTTCCGGCGGGTCGGCGGCTACCCCGCGGTCGCCTCCGGGGAGGAGCACGCGCTGCTCAACCGCCTCCGCCGGGCGGGCTTTCGCGTCGTCTCCCCCACCGACGTGCGGGCCCGCACCAGCGCCCGCACGCAGGGGCGGGCGCAGGGCGGCCTCGCCGACCTGTTGCGCGGGCTGGCCTGAGGAGACGGACCGGGCCTGCGCTCAGATGAGCGCCACCGCGGCGTCCGGCTCCACCACGCGGAAGGCGAAGCTCTCCTCGAAGTAGAGGTGCACGACGTCGGCGTCGTAGTGGCTGAAGCCGATCGAGAGGTCCTGGCCGACATCGAGCAGGAAGTCGCCGCCGCGCGTGGTGAGCACCACCGCGCCGTCCAGGCCCGGCGCCCAGACGATCTGGCCGCCGAGGATGCGGGTGAGGTGGTCGATGAGCAGGTAGCCGCCGTGCTCGCTGGTCTCGACGATGCGGGTGTAGCCCTCGGGGCCGATGGCCAGCGCGTAGGGGCCCACGATCCCGTTGCAGCGCAACGTGTCCACCGCCCGCGCCACGATGGAGGGGTACTGCTCGACGTCGACCCCCAGCGCCATGCCCTGGTGCCCCGACGCGGTGCTGATCCCCGTGATCCCGGCCGCGGACCAGCCGTGGAACACCGTCCGGTTCTCGATCTCCGCCGCCAGTCGCGCCGCCCGGTCGAGGTCGTCGAACTCGGCGTCGGTGGCGCCGCGCTGGATGTCCTCGATCTCGCGGCGGCGCACCGTGAACGGCACTCGGACCTCGGCCAACGGGAGCACCGTGCGCTGCCGCGTCGTCACGCCCTCCGCGGCCACGCCCGCAGGGGGCCCTGCCAGGTCGGCGGTGCGCCCGAGGCTCATCGCGTCCCGGCGCCAGCCGCCCGTGCCGACCCAGTCCGCCACCTTGCGGGCGGCCAACAACGGGGTCAGCCGCTGCCGCGCCTCGTCGTCGATCTGGCTCCACGCGCGCGCCGGGATAGGGGCGAGATCGCGCAGCAGATGGTCAGACACGGCCATGGCTCAGTTCTCCTTCAGGCTTCCGATGCCGAGTGAGCTGTCGTCGGGGTCCGACGCGTGAATCTCACTCTCCACCGTCGCGACGTACTCCTGCGGGTCCTTGTCGGCAGTGTCGACACCCGCTGTCGTGCGGTGGGCGTCGAGGAACTCGCTGAACTGCGCGCCGAGCGACGCACGCAGATCCGCGGAGGCGTGCAATCGGAAGTCGGAAAGGCCCTCATGCTCTTCCTCGGCCATGTGCTCGTCGTTGGCCGTCCTGGCCGCTCCGACAGCGGACCACCACTCGGGGGTCCCCACCGCGTGCCGAGCGGCCTCGTGCACGCCGTCGCGAATGTCGTTGTGGTCGCCGATCGCGTCGAGGGTCTCCTCCTTCGGATCCGCGGTGCCCACCCGCAGCAGCTGGGGATAGAAGATCTGCTCCTCGGCGATCGCGTGCAGGTCGAGCCGAGCCGCCAGCGGGTTCCACACCTTTTCGACGGCACCGACGTCGAGCGGGGACCGGGCCTGCAACTCGTCCAGTGCGGCGAACTGCTCGCGGAACCACGCGTGGTCGTTCATGATCAGTCTGGTGATGTCCGGCATGGCACACGAACCTATCCGCCCGACCGCTCCGGCGCCTGATCGCGTCGGGACGTCAGACCTCGTCGACGAGATCGGCGATGGAGGGGACCACCCGGTGCGGGCGGAAGGGGAAGCGGTCGATGTCCTCGGCCTGCGTGATCCCGGTCAGGACCAGCACTGTCCGCATGCCTGCCTCCAGGCCCGCCACGATGTCGGTGTCCATCCGGTCGCCGATCATCACCGTGCTCTCGGAGTGGGCTTTGAGCTGGTTGAGCGCGGCGCGCATCATCAGCGGGTTGGGCTTGCCGACGAAGTAGGGCTCGACGCCGGTGGCCCGCGTCATCAGCGCCGCGACCGCACCTGTCGCTGGCAGGATGCCCGCGTCGGAGGGCCCGGTGGCGTCCGGGTTCGTCGCGACGAACCGGGCACCCGCCTTGATCAGCCGGATCGCCGTGGTCACCGCCTCGAAGCTGTAGGTGCGCGTCTCCCCTAGCACGACGTAGTCGGGGCTGCGGTCGGTGAGCACGTAGCCGATCTCGTGCAGAGCCGTCGTCAGTCCCGACTCACCGACGACGTAGGCGCTGCCCTGTGGGCGCTGGTCGGCCAGAAACGAGGCGGTGGCCAGCGCCGAGGTCCAGATCGACTCGACCGGGACGTCGATCCCGCTCGTCCGCAGGCGGAACTGCAGGTCGCGGGGCGTGAAGATCGAGTTGTTGGTGAGCACCAGGAACGGGCGCGCGGCTTCCCGCAGCCGCGCTACGAACGCGTCGGCCCCGGGGACCATCCGGCCCTCGTGCACCAACACGCCGTCCATGTCGGACATCCAGCATTCGACCGGCTTGGGATCAGACATCGTGCGCAGCATAGGTGGCGCAGGCGCCCGGACGCGCGGTCGGCGGTGGCGATGCGGCTATTTCCCCGCCGCCGCGCTCCGCCCCCCGCGGCGTTGCGCCCCGAGGCCCGCGACCACCACCAGCACGATCCCGAGGACCGCGGTCGCGCCCGGCACCTGGTGCAAGGCGACCAGCCCGATGACGACGGCGATGGCGGGTTCGAGGCTCATGAGGGTGCCGAACGCGCCCGTCGTCAGCCTGCGCAGCGCAAGCAGCTCCAGGCTGAACGGGACGACCGGGAGCAGCACGGCCAGCCCGAGGCCGAGCAGCACGACCTCCCAGGTGAGCTGCCCGATCACGAACGGCCCAACGACGGCGGTCGCGACCAGCCCCGCCACCGGCATGGAGATCGCGAGCCCGCGAAGGCCCGCGACCTCGTCGCCGACCCGTTGGGTCAGCAGGATGTAGAGCGCCCAGCACGTGGCGGCCGCAAGCGCGAACCCGACGCCGACGAGGTCCACGCGCCCGCTCCACGGCTCGGTGAGCAGCACCACGCCTGCGGCGGCGAACAGCGGCCAGATCGCCCCCTTGCCGCGACCGCGCGCGACCGCGACGCCGAGCGGGCCGAGGAACTCCAGTGCACTGGCGGTGCCCAGCGGTATCCGGGCCACCGCGGCCATGAACAGCAAGGTCAGTGCAGCCGTCACCACGCCCAGCGCAACGCACGCCAGCACCGTCGAGCGCGTGAGACCTGCCCGGCGCGGCCGGGCGATGACGAGGAACAGCACCCCCGCCCACGCCAGGCGCAGCCACGCGGCGCCCTCCGGCCCGACCCGGCCGAAGAGCCCGACCGAGGCCGCGAGGCCGAGTTGCACGCACAGCATCGACAGGATCGCGAGACCGGCACCGGAACGGGCCGTCGACCCGTGGGGAGTCGAAGGAACGGGGCGCAGGGCGGGCATCGAGCTGGTCACGACACCAGTAGAGACGGCCACGACCGTCCGCGTCCACGTGCTGATGGTGGACATTGTGTTCGGCATTCCTGGACGATGTCCGGGTGGAGACCCGTCGTCTGCAGTTCCTTCGCGAACTGTCCCTGCGCGGTTCCATGCGGGCCGTCGCGGACGAGCTGAACGTCACCACCTCGACGGTGTCGCAGCAGATCGCCGTCCTCGCCGAGGAGTTCGGCACGCCGCTCGTGGAACCGGTGGGCCGCCGGGTCCGGCTGACCCCGGCGGGCAGGCGCCTCGCCGAGCATGCCGTGGCGATCCTCGCCGCGGTCGAGGCCGCCCGTAGCGATCTCGACCCGGACGCCGAGCCCGCGGGCGTCGTGCGGGTGGCGGGCTTCGCCACCGCGATTCGCCGCACGCTGCTGCCGCTGGCCATCGAGCTTGCGGCGCAGCACTCGAAGCTGCGCATGAGCCTCTCGGAGCTGGAGCCGGGCGAGGCCTACGCGCTGCTGGCCGCGGACGACATCGACCTCGCGCTCACCTACGACTACAACCTCGCACCCGCGGCGATGGCCGCCGAACTGGTGTCGACCCCGCTGTGGTCGACACGCTGGAGCCTCGGGGTGCCGTCGCACGACATCGACGGCAGCGCAGGCGACGCCGTCGATGCGCTGACGACCTTCCGGCGCTACCGCGACCACGACTGGATCGTGAACTCGCGCAACACCGCCGACGCCGACGTCGTGCGAATCGTCGCGTCCATGGCGGGTTTCGCGCCCCGGGTCGTGCACCGCGCCGACAGCCTCGACCTGTTGCAGGACCTGATCGTCGCCGGGCTGGGCGTCGGCCTGCTTCCGGCCGACCGCCCGACTCCGCCCGGCGTCAGCCTGCTCCCGCTGCACGATCCGGTGGTCGTGTTGCGGGCGGCCGCGGTCACCCGACGTGGGCGCACCGGGTGGCCGCCGCTCGCGCTGGTCCTGGACGCACTTGCCCGGCCGTCCTGATTTCCGAGCCGAAGGGACGAATACGCGGCGGGTCCGATTTCGGAGAGTGATCAACGCTAGGCCACTTGAGTGATCCGTGAACATTCTGGCCCATTGAACACATCCGGCTCGCTACGTTACGAAATCGTCGGCGGTCGTGTCGCCCGATCGAGTGGCCGCAGGTACCCACGGCCAGGGGTTGCCAATCGGTAAGCCCCCCCTTACCTGCTCAACAGGCAAATCTTCCGCATCCTCCCTGGCTTGGGAATGCGCCCGCAGCGATCGTTAATACGCCTTCGGTAATACCTGCGCGGAGGAGAAAAACACGGTGAACCCCATTGCCGGATTCTTCGTGTTCCTCGGCGAGCGGCTTTTAGTGATTGATCATCTCCAACCCATCTGACCGACATCGGGGAGCCGACATGAGACGCCGCGAGATCTTCGAACATGCCGCGGAACAAGCTTCCCGATATCTGGAGGAGGTGAACGAGCGTCCCGTCAGCGTCCCGCTGACCGCGGAGCGCGTCGAGCGCTGGCGGGCGCTGCTCGGCGGGGCGCTCCCGGAGGCGGGTGTGGCGCCGAACTGGCCGGTGGACGCGCTGATGCGCTGCGCGGCCGACGGCGGGGTCGTGGGGTCGACGGGGCCGCGGTACTTCCACTACGTCGTCGGCGGCGCGGTCCCGGCCGCGATCGCCACCGACTGGCTGGTGTCCGCGTTCGACCAGTTCGCCGCGACCGCGGCGGCCTCGCCCGCGGTGACACTGGCCGAGGAGGTCGCCCTGGACTGGGCGATCGACCTGCTCGGGCTGCGGCGCCCGGACCGGCCGCTCTCCGGAGCCTGGGTCACCGGCACCACCGAAGCGCACTTCGTCGCCCTCGCCGCGGCTCGGCACGCGCTGTACGAGGCGCGCGGCTGGGACGTCGAGATGCATGGCATGCGGGGTGCTCCGCCGGTCGCGATACTCGCGGGGGGCGACGCCCACCGGTCGCTGTTCGCCGCCGCCCAGTACCTCGGCTTCGGCCGTGGCGAGATCGTGGCCGTCGACACGGACGACGAGGGCCGCATGCTCCCGGCCGCACTCGCCGCCCGCCTCGCCGAGCAGCCTGCTCCGGCGATCGTGTGCGCGGCGGGCGGCGAGATCAACACCGGCAGCTTCGACCCGTTCGAGCAGATCGCCGCCATCGTCGCGCAGCACGGCAGTTGGCTGCACCTCGACCTCGCGTTCGGCGCGGCTGCCGCGGCGGCACCGCGGCTCGCGCACCTGACGGCGGGCATCGAGCTCGCCGACAGCTGGGCGACCGACGGCCACAAGATGCTGCAGACCCCCTACGCCGTCGGGCTGGTGCTGACCGCGCACCCGGACGCCCATCAGGCCGCGATGACCAGCCAGGCTCCGTACACGACGATCAGCGCCACCGTCCCGCCCGGGCTCCGCAACGGCATGGACTGGGCACCGGGCATGGCGCGCCGGGGCCTGGGCGTGCCCGCGTGGGCTGCGCTGGCCACCCTGGGCCGCGAGGGTATCGCCGACATCGTCACCCGCTGTCACGATCACGCTGTGCGGTTGGCCGCCGCGCTGGACGTCGACCCGGCCATCCGGATCGCCAACCGCGTCGTCTACAACCAGGTGCTGATCGACGTCCGACCGGCCGCCCATCCGGTGCACGACGCCGAGCAGTTGGTCAGAGCCGTACTCGACGAGATCGTCGCGGACGGCACGTGCGTACTGGGTGGAACCCGCTGGCGCGAGAAGCCGATGCTGCGGGCGTCGATCGCGAACCACGCCACCACCGACAGCGACATCGACCTGGCCGCCGAGGCGATCACCAGGGCAGTCCACCGCGTCCACGCGAGGCACGGCCTCGTCCCTGATGTCGTCGAGCAGATGGAGCCCTGGCGTGCGCACGCAGTCGTTGTCGACAGGTGAGCTCTGTGCCGAGTTCGCGGGCACGACGCTGCTGATGTTGTTCGGGCTCGGCGTCGAGGCGCAGACCGCGACGGCCGTCCCGGTGGGCAGCATGGGCGGCCACGACGCGGTCACGTGGGCGTGGGGCATCGGTGTCACGGTCGCCTGCTACGTCGCCGCCCGGCTGAGCGGCGCGCATCTGAACCCGGCGGTCACGCTCGCGCTGGCGGTGTGCAACGGCTTCCCCTGGCGGAAGGTCGGGGGCTACATCGCGGCCCAGATGGCAGGCGGCGCGGTCGCGGCGGTGATCGTCCGAGTCCTGTACCAGGATCTGATCGCCCGCGTGGATCCCGGCCTCACCAGCGCGACCCAGACGGTGTTCTCCACCTCGCCGGGAGTCGGGGTCTCACTGCTCACCGCACTGTTCGACCAGGTCCTGGGCACGGCCATCCTGGTGTTCGCGGTGTGCGCGCTCACGGCCACCACCAACAACCCGCCGCTGGCGAACCTCGAGCCCGTGGTCGTCGGGCTGCTGGTCGTCGTCATCGGGATGTCGTGGGGTGCCAACGCGGGCTACGCCATCAACCCGGCGCGCGACCTGCCGCCGCGGCTGGTCTCCTGGTTGACCGGCTACGACACGGCCTGGGTCGACCTGAACGGCGATCCCTACTGGTGGGTGCCCGTCGTGGGTCCGCTCGTCGGCGGCATGGTCGGCGCGGGCCTGTTCAAGGTGGCCATCGCCAGGCATCTGCCGCCCGCGCACGACGGGGTGGACCCGCTCGCCGTGCTGGAGCCGCGGCGGGTCGCGCGCGCTCAGCTCGCCGACCAGCTCGCCGCGGCCCGCGACGAGGCGACGGTCGCGGCCGATAAGGCTCGCCAGGCCGCCGAGCGCGCGCACGAGCTGGAGACCGGCTATGCACGGCTGGCCGCTGCGGCGACGGCGCACGGATGGACGCCGGACGGTACGGGCCCGATGCGGCCCGCGGCCCCGCCTCCTTCGCAGGCCCGCTCTCCCCGCATGCCGACCAACGGGCACGCGTCGGGAAACGGGCACCTCTCAGGACCGGTACAGGTGCGGACATCGACAACTCGGGGGTTGTGACATGCACGAGACGGCATGGGTGGACATCGAGACGGCGCTGGAAGCAGCGTCGGCGGGACGGCTCGGCGTCGTGGGCCGGGTGGCTGCGGCGCGCACCGCGCAGAAGGAGCTGCTCGCGCAGCTCGTGGAGCTGCGGGCCCAGTACGCGCGGGCCCACCGCGCCTACTGCGCGACGTATGCGGCGGCCCGCGGCGAAGGGGTGCGCGAGAGCGTGCTGACCGGCGTGGACTGTCCGCCGCTCGACCCGCGCCACGACCCGTTCCTGCACGACGGCTATTTCGCCCGCGGCAAGCCCGCCTGACAAGAGGCGGAGGCAGGGACACACCCTGCCTCCGCCTGGTAGCCGCGACGCTGCGGCTGGCCTCGTCCCCCTGCTCCATCGCGCTCGCCGGTGGTGTACCCGATTCAGCGGCCCACCATCCACGGCCGACGGTCGCGGGCGTTCAGGAGGAGGATCGGCGCGTCGGGATGGGAATCGTCGGAGGGGGCGAAGATGCACGTGGCCGTAGTCGGCGCAGCCGGGATGATCGGTCGCAAGCTCGTCACGCGACTGGCTCGGGACGGCCGCGTGGGCGCAGGCGACATCGACCGGCTCAGCCTGGTCGACGTCGTCGCGCCCGACCCGCCGCCGGGCTGGGGTGCGGAGTCGGCCTGTGTGGCCGCGGACCTCGCCGCGCCCGGTGCGGCCGAGCAGCTGGTGGCCGACCGCCCCGACGTGATCTTCCAGTTGGCTGCGGTGGTGTCCGGCGAGGCCGAGAGCGATTTCGAGAAGGGCTACCGCGTCAACCTCGACGGGCACCGCGGCGTCCTGGAGGCGATCCGCGCGGCCCACGCCGCGGACGGCTACCGCCCCCGTCTCGTCTACGCGTCCTCGATCGCGGTGTTCGGCGCCCCTCTGCCCAACCCGATCCCCGAAGACTTCGCCGCGGCGCCCCTCACCAGCTACGGCACCCAGAAGGCCATCGGCGAGCTGCTGTTGGCCGACTACACGCGACGCGGGTTCGTCGATGGGGTCGGGATCCGGCTGCCCACCGTCTGCATCCGACCCGGCCTGCCGAACAAGGCGGCATCGGGGTTCTTCTCCAGCATCCTGCGCGAACCGCTGGTCGGCCGGGAGGCGGTCCTCCCCGTGCCCGACACCGTGCGGCACTGGCATGCCTCTCCCCGCTCCGCCGTCGAGTTCTGCGTGCGGGCCGCGACGCTTCCCTCCGAGCTGATCGGCCCGCGGCGGACCATGTCGATGCCGGGGCTCAGCGCGACGGTCGGCGAGCAGATCGAAGCGTTGCGGCGCGCGGCGGGCGAGGCCGCGGTGCGGTTGATCCGCCGCGAGCCGGACCCGGCGATCATGGAGATGGTCGGCGGCTGGGCCGCGGCGCTCGACGCGACCCGGGCCGAGCGGCTGGGGTTCACCGCCGAGAAATCGTTCGACGACATCATCCGCGTGCACCTGGAGGACGAGCTGCATCGCTGAGCGGCCCACACCCGGCGGACGACCGATGACGCCCACAGGGGCGACCCGCGGATAGAACGGCGGTCGAGCGGGTAACCCGAATACGCAACCATCCGCTGGACGGCGTACGCAACCAGCGTCGTTCCCCGATACAAAGGCCGGACGCGTGAACTTCGTCGCTGACGTTCCCCCATCGCGCGCAGGCGAGCGCGCGATCCACATCGCGATCGACGACCCGTCCTGTCTGCGTCCACTGCGCCGGATGATCGCCAGACTCCTTGCGGACCGCCCCGAGGACCTGCGGATCGACGCCGACCTCGTCGCGACCGAGCTCGTCACCAACGCGCTGGAGCATGCCGCCGCACCCCGCACCGTGACCATCGGGTGTTCCAGCGCAGGCCGTCTCGAGATCGCGGTGACCGACGGCGACCCCGCCACCAGCCCCACGCTCGGCCGGTCCCGCCTCGGCACCCATCGCGGGCGGGGGCTCACGATCGTCGACCACCTGGCGACCTGGGGGGTCCAGCGCGGCCTGGCCACGAAGACCATCTGGGCCGTGCTCCTCAGGGGCAGGCAAGCGGCACCGGCCTAGCCCGCCCCGCCCCGCGCTCGCCCGGCCGCAATCGCGGATCTCGTAGAGCTCGAGGTCGACGTGGCGGGGGTTTTGGTGCGGTCAAACCCCGCTCATGTCGAGGTCGAGCGTTGCTGTGGGCGGACTTGGTCAAACGCCCATGAGAACACGGACCTCCCGGCCATCCTCTAACCATGACCAGCACACCATCCGTGCCGGGCCGGCCCGTGGCGTTCCGCGGGTCACGGGCCATCGCGGCCGGACTCGTCACCGCCGACAAGCTGCGCGGCCCGCGGTTCTGGCGGCTCTTCCCCGACGCCTACGCCCAGGCCCGCGACGAGCCACCCGACCTGCTGCTGCGTTCGCTGGCGGCCTTCCGGCTCGTCGAGGGACAAGGGGTGCTGGCGGGCTACTCCGCAGCCGCGGTACTGGACGCGGCCTGCGCCCCGCACCCCGACGCTCCCGCCGAGGTCATCGTGTCTGGCCGCGATCGCCGTCCCCGCCAAGGCCTGGTTGTGCACCGCGACCGGCTCCACCGCGGCGAGATCACCCGTGTCGCCGACATCGGGTGTACATCGCCGTTGCGCACCGCTGAACTTCTTCGTCCGCTACGGCGGTCACCGGGGTGTCGCGCGGATCCCCGGTGTGCTCGCCCTGTGCAACCCCTACTCGGGATCACCGATGGAGTCCCGCCTGCGCCTGCTGATCCTCGACGCAGGACTGCCCCGGCCTGCGGTCCGATGGGTGGTGCAGGACGCCGCCACCCGGACCGCGACGTGGCTGGATTTGGCCTGGCCGGAGCTGATGATCGGCATCGAGTACGAAGGCGAGCCACACATCGTGCCAGGACGGGTGCTGCGTGACATCTCCCGCTACACGCGGCTCGTCGACAAGGGCTGGCGGGCCGTATCGCCCCATTAGCCCCTCGGCTCGTAGCGGTGCAGGTGGGAGGCGGCGCGGACGCGTTTCCGCAGCGTCATCAAGTCGCCGGAGAGGACGCCGTGGGTGCGGGCCTGGACGAGCAGGTTGCCCAGCGCGGTGGCCTCGACGGGCCCGGCGACCAACGGCCTGCGCGCGGCGTCCGCGGTCAGCTGGCACAGAAGCGCGTTCTGCGAACCGCCGCCGACGATGTGCACGACCTCCACCGGCTGCCCGGAAAGCTGCTCGGCTCGGGACAGCGTCTCCGCGAAGGCCACGGCGAGGCTGTCGAGGATGCAGCGGACCACGGCCGCGGGCCCGTTGTCGGCCAGCGGGTTCCCGAGCGCACGACAGGCCGCGGCGATCCGCGACGGCATGTCGCCGGGGGGCAGGAACGCGGGGTCGTCGGGGTCGATGCGGGGCCCGTTCGCGGGCAGCGCCGCGGCGGCCGCGAGCACCTCGTCGAGATCGACGCCGCGGCCGCGCAGGCTCCACGTGCGCATCGACTCCGACAGCAGCCACAGCCCCATCACGTTGCGCAGGTAGCGGACGGTGCCGTCCACGCCGCGCTCGTTGGTGAAGTTCGCCCGACGGCTGTCCTCGGTGAGCACCGGCGCCGCGAGCTCGACGCCGACCAGCCCCCACGTGCCGCAGGAGATGTAGCCGAAGCGGGCCGTCTCCGCGGGCACGCCGACGACGGCGGAAGCGGTGTCGTGCGAGCCGACCGTGGTGACGGTCAGCTCCTGCTCGACGCCGATCTCGGCCCGGACCTCCTCGGTGAGGGGACCGAGCACCTCGCCCGCGGCGACGACATCAGGCAGCAGGCCCGCCGGCAGGCCCAGCGCCTCGACCAGCGGCCGGGACCAGTCGCCCGTGCGGGCGTCGAGCAGGCCCGTGGTCGACGCGTTGGTCTCTTCGGCGATCTGCCTGCCGGTGAGCCAGTAGCCGAGCAGGTCGGGGATCAGCAGCGCTCGCCAGCCGGCCAGGTCGGGCTCGGCGGCGAGCTGGTAAAGGGTGTTGAACGGCAGGAACTGCAGGCCCGCGACGCCGTAGAGGCGCTGCGGCCCCAGCTTGTGGTGCACGTCCTCGATCACGGCCTCGGTCCTCGGGTCGCGGTAGTGGCGTGGGTTGCCCTGCAACACCCCGCGGCCGTCGAGCAGGCCGTAGTCCACCGCCCACGAGTCGATGGCCAGCCCGGCAGGCGGGCCCGCGTCCCTGGTTGCGGCCCGCAGCCCGGTGAGGATGTCGGTATACAGACCGAGCACGTCCCAGTAGAGGCCGTCGGGGAGCCGGACCGCGCCGTTGCGGAACCGGTGGACCTCCCGCATCTCCAGATGGTCGGGCCCGATCTGACCGACGACGACCCGCCCGCTCGACGCCCCGAGGTCGACGGCGGCCAGCGCCAGCGGCTCAGTCACGATGCGCCTCCGCGGGAAGGAGCACGTCGGCGGTCACCGCATGAACGCGGCGGCGACGCCGGAGTCGACCGGGATGTGCAGGCCGGTGGTCTGGGCGAGGTCACCTCCGGTGAGCGCGAAGGCCGCGGCGGCGACGTGTTCGGGGAGCACCTCATGGCCGAGCAGCGTGCGCTTGGCGTAGTAGGCGCCCAGCTCGGACTCCGGCACCCCGTACACCTCGGCGCGCTTGGCGCCCCAGCCGCCCGCGAAGATCCCGGAGCCGCGCACCACGCCGTCGGGGTTGATGCCGTTCACCCGGATCCCGTGCGGGCCCAGCTCCGCGGCCAGCAGCCGCACCTGGTGGGCCTGGTCGGCCTTGGTGGCCCCGTAAGCGATGTTGTTCGGGCCCGCGAACAGCGAGTTCTTGCTGGAGATGTAGACGATGTCGCCACCCATCCCCTGGGCGATCATTACCTTGGCTGCGGCGCGGGACACCAGGAACGAGCCCTTCGCCATCACGTCGTGCTGGAGGTCCCAGTCCGCGACGGTGGTTTCCAGGAGCGGCTTGGAGATCGACAGGCCGGCGTTGTTGACGACCAGGTCGACCCCGCCGAACGCCAGCGCCGCGGCGTCGACGGCGGCGGCGACCGCGTCTTCGTCGGACACGTCCGCGGCCACCCCGACGGCCCGGTCGGTGTTGCCGATCTCGGCGGCCGCCGCGACGGCCTTCGCCGCGTCGAGGTCGGCGACCACGACGCAGGCGCCCTCGGCCGCCAGCCGGTGTGCGATCGCCTTCCCGATCCCGGACGCGGCCCCGGTGACCAGCGCGACTCGGGTGGCCAGCGGCTTCGGCTCGGGCATCCGGGCGAGCTTGGCCTCCTCCAGCGCCCAGTACTCGATGCGGAACTTCTCCGACTCCGGGATCGGGGCGTAGGTCGAGACGGACTCCGCGCCGCGCATCACGTTGATCGCGTTGACGTAGAACTCACCCGCGACCCTGGCGGTCTGCTTGTCGCGGCCGAAGGAGAACATGCCGACGCCGGGCACGAGCACGATCGCCGGGTCGGCGCCGCGCATCGGCGGCGAGTCCACCACGGCGTGGCGCTCGTAGTAGGCGCGGTAGTCGTCGCGGTAGGCGGCGTGCAGCTCCTTCAGTCTGGCGACGATCTCCTCGACCGACGCCCCGGCGGGCAGGTCCACCACCAGCGGCTTGACCTTGGTGCGCAGGAAGTGGTCGGGGCAGGACGTGCCCAGCGCGGCCAGCGTGGCGAGCTTCTCGCGCGCGACGAACTCGAGCACCGCCGCGCTGTCGGTGTAGTGCCCCACCTGGGCGTGGTCGGTCGACGCGAGACCGCGGATCGTCGGGAAGATCGCCGCCGCCTTGGCGTGCCGCTCGGCCTCGGGCAGTGCCTCGTTGCCCGCGACGACGGGCCCGAACGGCTCAGCGGACCCGTGCTCGGCGAGGTACTCCTGCGCGGTGCGGATGATCTCCAACGAGTGCGCCTCGGCCTCCTCGCTGGTCGCCCCCCACGCCGTGATGCCGTGCCCGCCGAGGATCACCCCGATGGCCTGCGGGTTGGCCTCCTTCACCGCGGCGATGTCCAGCCCGAGCTGGAACCCCGGCCGCCGCCACGGCACCCACACCACGCGGTCGCCGAAGCAGTCGTGGGTGAGCTTCTCCCCGTCCGCGGCCGTGGCCAGGGCGATCCCCGAGTCCGGGTGCAGGTGGTCGACGTGCGCGGCGTCGACCAGGCCGTGCATGGCGGTGTCGATCGACGGCGCGGCCCCGCCCCTGCCGTGCAGGCAGAAGTCGAACGCGGCCACCATCTCGTCCTCGCGCTCGACGCCGGGGTAGACGCCCACCAGCGCGCGCAGCCGATCCAGCCGCAGCACGGCGAGCCCGGCCGCGGCCAGCGTGCCCAGGTCGCCCCCCGAGCCCTTGACCCACATCAGGTCGACCGGGCCGCCGGTGACGGGGTCCGTTTCGGTGCCCTTCGCGGAGGTGTTGCCCCCGGCGTAGTTGGTGTTGCGCGGGTCGGCGCCCAGCCGGTTGGACCGGGCGATCAGCTCCGCGACGGACGGGTTCTCGGTCACGCTTGGGCTCCTCAGAAGTGGTCGTGCGCGGAAACAGTCGCTATAGCGACTGTTTCCGCGCACAGGGGTCAGGTCCAGCCTGCTGGGGTGCCGCCGACCCGGTCGGCGGCGATCTTCTGGCCGTAGCCGGACTCCCGGTACGCGGCCATCGGGTCGCGAGGCAGGCCGCGCGACTCCCGCCGGTCGGCCAGCGCCCCGCGGACGTCGGTCTCGTAGGCGTCCATCAGCACGCCGTTCGCCCCCAGCACGTCACCGTCCCGCTGGGCGGCGGCGAGCGCCTCCGCGTCGACGAGCAACGCCTTGGCCAACGCCTGCTCGACGTTGAGCACCGACCGGATCTGCCCGGGGATCTTCTCTTCGATGTTGTGGCACTGGTCGAGCATGAAGTTCACGCCCGACGACGGCGAGTGCGCGCCGACGGCGACGATCTCGACCATGATCCGGAACAGCTGGAAGGGGTCGGCCGAGCCGACGACCAGGTCGTCGTCGGCGTAGTAGCGGGAGTTGAAGTCGAAAGCGCCCAGCCGCCGCTGGCGCAGGAGCTGCATCACGATGAACTCGATGTTGGTGCCCGGCGCGTGGTGGCCGGTGTCGAGCACCACCTGGGCCCGCTCCCCCAGCGCCAGGCAGTGCAGCAGCGAGGTGCCCCAGTCGGGGATGTCCATCGCGTAGAAGTAGGGCTCGAAGAACTTGTACTCCAGTAGCAGCCGCTGGTCGTCGTCGAGCGCGGCGTAGATCTGCTGCAGCGAGTCGGCCAGCCGGTCCTGCCGGGCGAGCAACGAGTCCTGTCCGGCGTAGTTCGTGCCGTCGGGCAGCCAGAGCTTCAGGTCGGTCGACCCGGTCTCGCGCATCACCTGGATGCACTCGAGGTGGTGCGCCACCGCCTTCGCCCTGATCCGCTCGTCGACGTGGGTGAGCGAGCCGAGCTTGTAGTCCTGCTCCTGGAACAGGTTCGAGTTGACCGCCCCGATCCGCACGCCCGCCTCCTTGGCGTACGTGGCCAGCGCGCCGAAGTCCTCGACCCGGTCCCACGGGATGTGCAGCGAGACCCGGGGCGCCAGCCCGGTCACGGCGTGCACCCGGGCCGCGTCGGCGATCTTCTCGTACGGGTTGCGCGGCACGCCCGGCGTCGTGAAGACCTTGAACCGGGTGCCCGAGTTGCCGTAGGCCCAGCTCGGCACCTCCATCGTGAAGTCGTCCAGGCCGTGCAGGTGCGCAGATGCGACCGTCATCGCGTCGTCCTTCGGTTCCGTCGGTGGTGGTTAGCGCGATCCGCCGTAACGGCGGGTGGTGAGCCCGTTCAGCAGGGCGGCGAAGACGAGCACGGCGCCCAACGCGAGCAGCTGGAACTGCGAGCCCTCGTTGCCGACGAACGCGAGCAGGATTCCCGCGTTCAGCCAGACGATGAGCAGGGTGGCGAGCACGACGCCCGCGACGCGGCCGATGCCACCGGTGATCGCCACACCGCCGAGCACGGCGATGGTGATCGCGGGCAGCGCCATCCCGTTGCCCGATACCCCCGCGTCGGGCCGGGCGGACGCGAACTGTGCGACGGTGACCACGGCGACGAGGCCGGAGATGAGACCGGCGTAGGTGTAGGCCTTGAACCGGGTGCCGCGCACCGGCAGCCCCGCCCACCGCGCCGCGACGTCGTTGGTGCCGATCCCGTAGAGCCTGCGGCCGTAGGTCGTGCGGGCCAGCAGCACCCAGACCAGCACGACGGTCGGCAGCAGGAACGTGAACAGCCCCAGCGGCACGTCGGGGACGTACTGCCCGAACAGCGGCAGCGAGACGGATCGGGTTATCGAGAACAGGGTCTGGATCGGCGGTGTGCTGATCGGGCTCTGGTCGTTGATCACGATCGCGAGCGACTTGTAGGCGTAGAACGTGGCCAGGGTGGCGATGAGCGCAGGGAACCCGACGTAGGCGACGAGAAAGCCGTTCACGGCTCCGAGGAGCGCACCGAACATCGCCGTGGCGATGATCGCCAGCCAGAGCGGCCAACCCCACTCGCCGTAGGTGAACCCGAAGATCATCCCCGCCAGCGAGACGATCGCGCCGACGGAAAGGTCGATCCCGCCGCGGCCCGACAGGATGACCAGCAGCTCCGCGAGGCCGAGCATGGCCAGCGGCACGGCGTTGATGAGGCTGGCCGACATGTAGTCGAAGTTGTAGGTCGCGGTGAGGTAGCCACCGGCGTCCAGGACGAAGAACCAGACGACGACCACGACGATCAGGACGGCGAGCAGCGCGATCCGCTGGGTCAGCAGCACCCGCAGCAGGCGGCCTGCCGGGCCTTCCTTCGCCGTGTCAGCCGGTGTGGGGGCGGGGGTCGGCGGCGCGGTCGTGGTCATCGGGTCCTCCGGGTGCGTGCCCGCAGCAGGTCCGTGCCGACCGCCACGATGATGAAGATCCCGACGAAGAGGTCGGACAGCTGCGAGCTCCAGCCGAGCTGGGTGACCCCCGAGGTGACGGACTGGACCAGCAGCGCCCCCAGCAGGGTGCCCAGCACCGACCCGCGGCCACCCATGATCGAGGTGCCGCCGATGACGACGGCGGCGATCACCGCGAGCTCCTTGCCCGTCCCGACCGACTGGTCGAGCGTCGAGGTCCCCTGCGCGATGACGAAGCAGGAGCCCAGGCCCACCAGCAGGCCGGTGATCACGTACGCGAGCAGGGTGCGGCGCTGGACCTTGACGCCTACGAGCCGCGCGGCGTGCGCGTCGCCGCCGATCGCGTAGAAGTGCCTGCCGCCCGCGGTGTGCCGCAGGTACCACCACGCGATCGCGGTGACGACGACCGTGATCGCGAAGGCGTGCGGGACGCCGAAGGTCCGGCCTTCGTCGCCGCGGCCGAAGATCTCGAACGTGGCCGGGATCCCGTTGACGGTGCGCGAGCCGAAGATCTGCAGCCCCACGAAGAGGAACAGGTTCGCGGTGCCGAACGTGATGATGATGGCGTGCACCCGCCCGTAGGCGATCAGCAGGCCGTTCACGGTGCCGAGCACGCCGCCGACGACGACCGAGAGCAGGACGGCCGTCGGCGCCGACATGCCGCCGACGAGCGCCTTGGCCGTGAGCACGGAGCACACCATGATCGCCGCGCCGACGGAGACGTCGATCCCGCCGGTGATGATGATGATCGTCATGCCCACGCCGATCAGCGCGATCGGGGCGGTGGCGACCAGCAGCGGCTCGATCGAGCCCGCGGTCATGAACGCCGGTGTCCGGAACGCGAGCACGATCCAGATCACCGCGATGACGCCGATCAGCACCAGCTCCTGGCCGGTGACCGGGGAGGGCAGGATCCGGGTGCGCGCCTTCGCCTGCGGCCGGCCCGCGGGTGGCCCCGACTCGGGCCGGGTGGTCGTGACACGCTGCGTCGACGACTCGTTCGCAAGCTCACTCATGCGACCGCGCCTTCCTCCTGGTCGAGGGCACCCGCGGCGGCCGCGAGCACGTCGACCTGCGTAGCGTCCGGGCCGAACTCGACCGTGGTGGTGCCGCCGCGCACGACGCGCAGCCGATCGGCGATCCGCAGGGCCTCCGGAAGGTCCGAGGTGACGACGAGCACGGCGGTCCCGTTCTCGGCGAGCTCGGTGATGATCCGGTGGATCTCCTCCTTGGCCCCGACGTCGACGCCCTGGGTGGGCTCGGCGAGGACCAGCACCTCGGGCCGCTCGACGAGCTGGCGGGCCAGCACGACCTTCTGCGCGTTGCCGCCGGACATCGCGCTGATCGGCTGCCGCTCGTTCGGCGTCCGCACCGCCAGCCGTTTGATCATGTCGGTGGCCACCGTCCGTTCCCGTGCGCGGTCCACGAGCAGACCGAGCCGCGACAGCAGTTTCAGGTGCCCCGCCGAGATGTTGAACGCGATGGACTGGAAGCTGAACATCCCCTCGACCTTGCGGTTCGCGGGGAGCAGCGCGATCCCCTTGCGCTGCGCGTCCTGCGGCGACCGTGGCGCGATCGGGCGCCCGCGCAGCCGCATCGTGCCGGTGGTCGGCCGGTCGATCCCGTAGATGCACGCCGCGATCTCGGAGACGCCCGAGCCCACGAGCCCGTAGAGGCAGACGATCTCTCCTTGGCGCACCGCCACGTTCACGTCGTGGAACTTGCCGCCGAGGCCGAGGCCCTCGAGGACCAGCACGGGCTCGCCGTCGGGGACCGCGCGTTGCGGCCGCTCGTCGGAGAGGATGCCGCCGACCATCAGCTCGGCGATCTTGCGGACGTCCAGCTCGCCGATCGGGTGGGTCCCGATGGTCTGCCCGTCGCGCATGACCGTCACCTCGTCCGCGATGCGGAAGAGCTCGTCGAGGCGGTGGGAGATGTAGATGACGGCGACGCCCGCCTCCGTGAGCCTGCGGACGACCGTGAACAGCACGTCGATCTCGGCGTCGGTGAGGATGGCCGAGGGTTCGTCGAGGATCAGCACCTTCGCGTCGCCCGCGAGGGACTTGGCGATCGACACCTGCTGTTGCGCGGCGATCGAGAGCTCGCCGACCGGCACCGTCGCGTAGCGGGCGGGCAGGCCCAGCAGCTCCAGGAGCTCGACGACCTTCGCGTTCTGCTCCGCCCACGCCACCTGTCCGCGCCTGCGGATCTCCCGGCCCGCGAAGATGTTCTCCGAGACGGTCAGCTCGGGGAACAGCTGCGGTTCCTGGTAGACCGTGGCGACGCCGAGGGCGATCGCGTCACCGGTCGAGGAGATCACCACAGGTTTGCCCTCGAACTCGATCGTGCCGGTGTCCGCCTGCTCCACCCCGGCGATGATCTTGATCATCGTGGACTTCCCCGCGCCGTTTTCGCCCACCAGGGCGTGCACGCGCCCGGCCCGGATGGCGATCTCCGCGCTGCGGATGGCGCGCACGGCGCCGAAGCTCTTGGAGATGCCGCGCAGCGAAAGGCGCGGCGCCTGCTCGACTGTCATAGTCCGTTGCTCCGATCCGCGCCGCGGCACGGTGGGGATCAGTAGTTGAACTGGTCCACGTTGGCCTTGGTGATGGACAGCGGCGGCCCGAGGAGCAGCGTCTTGCTCGCCGCGTCGTACTTGATGGCGGGCAGCGCGTCGCTGACGTTGTTGGTGTCGGCGAGGGGCTTGTTCTCGGCGAGCTGCGCACCGGTCCACGCCGCCAGGTAGCCGAGGTTCTCGACGTTCCAGAGGATCGCGGCGGACGAGGACCCGTTGGCCAGGTAGGGCTTCATCGACTGCGGCGTGCCGAGGCCGACGGTGAACACCTTGCCGACCTTGTTGGCGTCCTGCACCGCCTGGGCCACGCCGGGCGCGGACGAGGTGCACTCACCGACCAGGCCGGTGAGGTCGGGGTGGGCGTTCATCAGGTCCGTCGCCATCTGGGTGGCCTTGGCCTGGTCCTCGCCCGCGTACACGGTGTCGACGATCTGCGCCTGCGGGTACTTGGAGGCGGTGTAGGACTTCTGGACCTTGATCCAGGAGTTCAGGTTCTCGGCTGTCTGCCCGCACGAGACGATCGCGTACTTGCCCTGCCCGCCCATGGCTTTGAGCAGCGAGTCGGTGAGCGACTGCCCGATGCCGTCGGCCGTCGCCTGGTTGACGAACGCCTCGCGCACCGAGTTGGGCGCGTCCGTGTCGGCCGTCGCCACGTGGATGCCCTGCGCCTTCGCCTCGGCCAGCAGCGGCGCCATCGAGTCGGGGTCGTTCGGCGCCACGATCAGCGTGTTGACCTTCTGCTGGATGAACGACCGCACGATGTCGGCCTGCGCCCCCGCGTCGGCCTGGGTCGGACCCTGGTAGAGCCACTGCACGTTGCCCAGCGCGGCCGCGGCCTTCTGCCCGCCCGCGTTCATGGCCTCGAAGTACGGCACGCCCTGCAGCTTGGGCACGAAGGCGACCTTGACCGGTCCGCTGGGCGCCGAGCCGCCCGCTGCGCCCGTGCCGCTCTCGCTCTGACTCTTCTGCGTACACGCCGTCAGCGCCATCGTGGCCGCGACGCCGAGAACGGCGGCCATCTTCAACGAACGGGCAATGCGCATGCTGACTCCTTTGTCGTGTGCTCGTCATGTGCAAGATCAGGTCGGGACAGCCCTCGAACACGGGATGCGCAGCGAGGACGGACGTGCTGTGGTACTTCCTACATCCGCTCGGCCAACGCCCTCGGAGGAGGAAACTAGCAGCGGTTTATAACGTTTCACAAGAGTCTCGGTGGACTAGAGCCCACTTCGCACGGCTGAGATCGGCGCCGTCTCAGCCCGGCTACTTGCACGTTTCAACGCAGCCAGGCCAAGATGAGCCCTGCTGTGGAGAGGAGGCGCTGCGTGGCTGGCTCGCCGAGCATGAAAGACGTCGCCGCGTACGCGAGGGTCTCCCTCGGCACGGTGTCGAACGTGCTGAACCGCCCAGAGGTGGTGGCTGAGGCCACCCGCAAGAGGGTGCTCGCCGCGATCGCCGAGCTGGGGTTCGTGCGCAACGAGTCCGCCCGGCAGCTGCGCGGCGGCGGCAGCCGGACCCTGGCCTTCGTCGTGCTCGACACCGGCAACCCGTTCTTCACCGATGTCGCCCAAGGGGTCCAGGAGGCCGCCGACGCCGTCGGGCTCTCGGTGTTCCTCTGCGACAGCGGGCAGGACCGGCGGCGGCAGTCCGCGTACCTGGACCTGCTGGAGCAACAGCGGGTCGAGGGCGTGCTCATCACCCCGGTGGACAGCGGCGACGAACGGCTCACCCTGCTGCCCCGACGCGGCACCCCCGTCGTCATGGTGGACGCGCACAGCCCCGACCACTGCTCGGTGTACGTCGATGATGTCGCGGGTGGGGAACTGGCCGCGACGCATCTGCTGGAGGGCGGCCACCGGCACATCGCGTTCGTCGGAGGGCCGCTGTCGCTGTCGCAGGTCGCCGACCGGCTCACCGGCGTCCGCGAGGCCTACGCCCACTTCGGCGCCGACGTGGACGACCTGGTGGTGCTGGAGACCGCGGCGCTCGACATCATGGAGGGCAGGCGGGCGGGGGCCCGGCTCGCCGGGCTGCCCGGTCGCCGTCGTCCCACGGCGGTCTGCTGCGCCAACGACATGCTCGCGCTCGGCCTGTTGCAGGAGGCGGTGCGCCTCGGCTTGCGGGTGCCCGAGGACCTTGCGATCGTCGGCTATGACGACATCGTGTTCGCGGAGGCGGCCGCCGTGCCGCTGACCTCGGTGGCGCAACCCCGGCAGCTGATCGGCCGCACGGCGGCGGAGATGCTGATCGCGGAGGCGCGGGACCGCGACGCCGGGCACGAGCACCGCCAGGTCGTCCTCGCGCCCGAGTTGGTCGTGCGGGCCTCGAGTCGACTCCGACCGTTGGACGGTGTGGCGTGACGACGGTTGGGCGGGGGCATGGCGGATGAAGATCGCGCTGATGGTGACGTGCCTGGCCGACGCGCTGTTCCCCGACGTCGGGAAAGCCACCGTGGCGCTGCTGGAGCGGCTCGGGCACGAGGTCGAGTTCCCTCTCGGACAGACGTGCTGCGGGCAGATGCACGTCAACACCGGCTACCAGCGCGAGGCGTTGCCGTTGGTCCGGCACTTCGTCGAGGTGTTCGAGGGCTGCGACGTGATCGTGGGGCCATCGGGGTCGTGCGTGGGGTCGGTGCGCCACCAGCACGCGATGCTCGCCCGCCAGGCAGGCGACGAGGACCTGGCGCAGCGGGCCGAGGCCATCGCGGCGCGCACCTACGAGCTGTCCGAACTGCTGGTGGACGTATTGGGGGTGGACGACGTCGGCGCGTACTACCCGCACCGGGTCACCTACCACCCGACGTGCCACTCGCTGCGCCTGCTGCGGGTGGCCGACAAGCCGCTGCGGCTGCTGCGCAACGTGCGCGGCATGACGCTCATCGAGCTGCCCGACGCCGAGCAGTGCTGCGGGTTCGGCGGCACGTTCGCGGTGAAGAACCCCGACACGTCCACGGCGATGTTGGCGGACAAGATGCGCCAGGTGCTGTCCACCGGGGCCGAAGCGCTGGCGGCGGGCGACGCGTCGTGCCTGATGCACATCGGCGGCGGCCTGTCCCGGCTGCGCTCGGGCACCAAGACCGTGCACCTGGCCGAAATCCTCGCCGTGCGCGAATAACACTGTTCCCGCAACGTTTTCCGCGCACGAGCACCGGAGGTGCCGATGACCACCGACCTGGGCATCCCCGTCGTCGCCCCACGCGGGGTCGGGCACCTTCGCGGCGAGCGCCCGTTCCCGGCCGCCGCCCGCGACGCGCTGGCCAACCCCCAGCTGCGCCGCAACCTCGGCAACGCCACCCGCACGATCCGCGACAAGCGGGCCGCCGTCGTCGCGGAGCTTCCCGACTGGGAGGAGCTGCGTCGGGCGGGCGAGGCGATCAAGGCCGCCACGATGGCCACGCTCGACGAGCACCTCGAACGGCTGGAGGCCGAGGTCACCGCGCGCGGCGGGGTCGTGCACTGGGCCCGCGACGCGCATGAGGCCAACGCGATCGTCACCGACCTCGTGCTGGCCACCGGTGAGACCGAGGTCGTCAAAGTCAAGTCCATGGCCACCCAGGAGATCGGGCTCAACGAAGCGCTGGCCGAGGCGGGCATCGAGGCCAAGGAGACCGATCTCGCGGAGCTGATCGTCCAACTCGGCGGTGACGCGCCGTCGCACATCCTCGTGCCCGCGATCCATCGCAACCGCGCCGAGATCCGCGAGATCTTCCTGCGCGAGATGCCGGGCGTCGACGCCGACCTCACCAGCGAGCCCCGGCAGCTGGCCATGGCGGCCCGCGCGCACCTGCGGGAGCGGTTCCTGCGCGCCAAGGTCGCGATCTCCGGCGCCAACTTCGCCGTGGCCGACACGGGCACGCTGCTCGTCGTCGAGTCGGAGGGCAACGGCCGGATCTGCCTGACGCTGCCCGAGACGCTGATCACCGTCATGGGCATCGAGAAGGTCGTGCCCACGTGGGGCGATCTGGAGGTGTTCCTGCAGCTGCTGCCCCGCTCGTCCACCGGCGAGCGGATGAACCCGTACACGTCGGCCTGGACCGGCGTCACCCCCGGCGACGGCCCGCAGGCCTTCCACCTGGTCCTGCTCGACAACGGCCGCACCGCCGCCCTGTCCGACGCCGTCGGCCGCTCGGCCCTGCACTGCATCCGCTGCTCGGCGTGCCTGAACGTCTGCCCGGTCTACGAGCGCACGGGCGGCCACGCGTACGGCTCGGTGTACCCGGGCCCGATCGGAGCGGTGCTCTCCCCCCAGCTCACCGGCGTCGAGGACAACGCCTCGCTGCCCTACGCCTCGTCGCTGTGCGGGGCCTGCTTCGACGCGTGCCCCGTCCGCATCGACATCCCCACGCTGTTGGTGCAGCTGCGGGCCGCCCACGTCGACGCGCAGCGCGAGCGCCGGATCCCCACCGCCGAGGCCCTCGCGATGGCCGCCGCCTCCTGGGTGATGGCCGACGCCGACCGCTTCGCCGCCGCGGAGAAAGCGTCGAGGGTCGGGCGCCTGCTGGGCAGGGCTTCGGGTCGGATCAGCGCCCTCCCGCCGCCGCTGTCGCGCTGGACGGGCAGCCGCGACGCCCCCCGCCCGCCCGCGGAGACCTTCCGCGAGTGGTGGGCAGGCCGCATGAACACCGAAGGAGGGACATGAGCGGCGCTGACACCTCTCAGGTCCCGGAAACGGCGATCACCGCGCGGGAGCAGATGTTGGGGAGGATCCGCGCCGCGAACCGGGCCGCGGGCTCGCCGTCGCCGCCCGCCGTCCCGCGCGACTACCGGCACACCGGGGAGCATCCCCGCGGCGCCCCGGCGTTGGTCGAGCTGCTGCGGGAGATGCTCGTCGACTACCACGCCACGGTGGTGGACACCGGCCCCGACGGCATACCGGCCGCGGTCGCGAGCGCGCTCGCCGGTGTGGACGGCCCGGTCGTCGTGCCCGCGGGCCTGCCGAAGGAGTGGTGGCCGGACGGGGTGGTGGACGGGACGGGCGGCGCAGGCACCGGCGCTGCTCCGAACACCGGGGCGGACACTGCTGCCGACACCGTCGGCGCCAAGCTGGACCGCTTCGCCGCCGTCGTCACCGGGTGCGCCGCCGCCTGCGCCGAGACCGGCACGATCGCCCTCGACGGCTCGCCCGACCAGGGGCGCCGGGCGATCACCCTCGTGCCCGACCTGCACGTGTGCGTCGTCCGCGCCGACCAGGTCGTGCAGACCGTCCCCGAACTGGTTGCCGCCCTGACCCCCGACCGGCCGATCACCTTCATCAGCGGCCCTTCCGCGACCAGCGACATCGAGCTCGCCCGCGTCGAGGGTGTCCACGGTCCCCGGACGCTGGTCGTCGTGCTGGTCAGCTGATCAAAGGCGGTCAAGCGGCGCGGCCGTCGCGCGGACGGTCCAGCGGGCCGGGCCGCCGCGCAGGACGGTCGCGGTGAGGGGGGCGACGTCGATCCGCCAGAATCCGGACGGGGGCGCGCCGAGCGTCGTCAGCACGGCCGCGCGCACCACAGCCGCATGGGTGACCGCCACCGTGTGGCCGTCGCCGTCGACCGTGCGCAGCCAGTCCGCAACGCGGTCGATCAGCGTGGCGAGGCTCTCCCCGCCGTGTGGCGCCGCGTCGGGATCGGCCAGCCATGTGCGGACCGCGTCGGGATCGGCGGCGGAGACTTCGTCGAGGGTGCGGCCTCGCCAGTCGCCGAGGTCCCAGTCGGCCAGTCCGGGTTCGACGCGCGCGACCAGCCCGAGCGCGTCGGCCGTCTCCCCCGCGGCCCTCGCAGGCGAACCCACGGTGCGCGCCACCCGCCGGAGGCGGCCCCGCGCCTGCTCGGCGGCCGCGACGCCGCGCGCTTCCAGGCTCTCGTCCCCCGCAAAGGCCGCGCGGACGGTCGCGGTGGTGGCCGCGTGCGTGACCAGCGTCAGCCGAACGCTCACG
>DASWUV010000148.1:0-2334 GCA_036401495.1 Pseudonocardia sp.
GAGAACGGCACGAACCCGGGTCCGCCCGCGGCGAAGGCCAGCGTCGACAGCGCGCGGAGGATCTCCGGCGTGACGACGGGCGCCGTCGTCGCCGCCGTCCACGAGACCAGGCCGGACAGCGCCAGCGACGCGCTGGCGAGCACACCGCCGCCGAAGGCGATCGCGGAGCCGGGCGCGGTGACCCCGAACTGGCGCAGGCGGCGGTACGCCGTGGCGCTCCAGATGGCCAGCGGTATCGCCGTGGCGACGAGGGCGGCCGCCGCCACGGTCGCGACGACCGGATGTTCCAGGAGGGTGCGCGCCACCTCCGCAGGTGAGTCGTCGGGCCGCGTCAGCCCGCCACCGAGGATCAGCCCGAGCAGGGTCAGGACGGCGTAGGGCAGGACGACCGCGAGCAGCGGTGGTCCGCCCTGCGGTCGACGACTAGTTTCCATCTGTAAATCGTTCATATTTGTAACGATGTCTAGTAGGGAAGCGTATGTCAAGCGATACTGTTACGGCATGAGCCGAGACCGGGGAGGCAGTGCGTTCCTCCTGACCCAGATCGGGACGCACGCGGCCCAGGAGTTCGCGGCCCGCGTCGCCGAGCTGGACCTGTCGCCGCCGCAGGTCGGGCTGCTCAGAGCGATCGCGACCGGGCCGGGGCGGAGCCAGCAGGCGCTCGCGGAGCAGCTGGGCACGCCCGCGACGCGGCTCGTCGCGCTGGTCGACGGGCTGGAGCAGCGGGGTCTCGTGGAGCGCAGGCGCAACCCCGACGACCGGCGGCTCTACGCCGTCCACCTCACCGACGTCGGGCGGCAGTTCATGGTGCAGGTCGCGCGGGTGGCCCGCGACCACGACGACGCGCTGCTGGCGGCGCTCGATCCCGCCGAGCGGGCGCAGCTGCACGACCTGCTCACCCGGGTTGCGCGGGCGCGCAACCTGCCGGTCGGCGTGCACCCGGGCTACCGGACGTTGGGCGAGAACCTCTGAACATCTGTTCAACTGTTGACTTGCTCAGATGGCGATCGTAGCGTCGCGGGAAGGACCCCGAGGGAAGGATCACCCTTGTCGACTCCCGCGATCTCCCACTCCCGGCCGGTCGCCATCCCGGTCGCGGCCACGTTGCCGTGGCTCATCGGCGCCACGCTCGTCGGCCTGCTCCTGTACTACTTCATCGGCATCGACGAGGGCGCCACGTCGGTGTTCGGCAACTCGATGGTCGTGCACGAGTTCGTCCACGACGCCCGGCACTTCCTCAGCTTCCCCTGCCACTGAGCGCCGGCGCTCAAGCCGAGGAGGCCGTCGTGGTCAGGGCGCTCGTGCTGCGCGGCGCGGGGGTGGGCGCGCTCGCGGGCCTGCTCGCGTTCGTCTTCGCCCGGATCTTCGCCGAGCCGGTCATCCAGGCCGCGATCGACTACGAGAGCGGGCGCGACGACGCGAAGGCCGCCCTCGCCGTCGCCGCGGGCCAGGCGCCCGAAGCCGCTGACCCGGACCTCTTCAGCCGGGCGATCCAGGCCAACATCGGCGCCGGGCTCGGGATCGTCTTCTTCGGGGTGGCGATCGGGCTGTTCTTCGCCGTCGCCTACTGCATGGCCTACGGCCGCACCGGCAGCATCCGGCCACGACTGCTGTCGTTGCTGGTCGCGCTGTTCGGGTTCGTGACGCTGTTCGCGGTGCCGTTCGTCAAGTACCCGGCCAACCCGCCCGCGATCGGCAACCCGGACACCATCGGCGACCGCGACGGGCTGTGGGTGCTGATGGTCGTCGCGTCTGTGGTGTTCGCGATCGTCGCGGTCTGGCTGGGTCAGAAGCTCCAGCCGCGGTTCGGCACCTGGAACGCGACCCTCATCGCGGGCGCGGGGTTCGTCGTGGTGATCGGCGTCCTGATGGCGGTGCTGCCGTCGCTGGGGCAGCTGTCGGCCAACGTCGAGGTGTCGGGCAGCCTGCTCACCGAGACCCCGCAACCCCTGAAGAACGCGGCCGGAGTCATCGTCTACCCGGGCTTCGACGCGGACCTGCTCTACCGCTTCCGGCTGTACACCGTCGGCGCGCAGATCATCCTGTGGGGCGTGCTCGGACTCGGGTTCGCCCCGTTGGCCGAGAAGGTGTTCCAGACGTACGGGCAGCCCAGCCAGCGGGAGCTGTCCGAGCGCCCGTAGGCCAGCCGTGCGGAGCACCGGCCGCCCAGCAGGCCGGTCAGGGGGCCCTGATCGCCGCGACAGGCCTGCCGACCCGGCGACGCTGACGGACAGCGATCAAGCCGTGGCGAGGGCGCCCGCGATCACCGGCGCAAGCATCCGCTCGACGTCCGGGACCGACTTGCCTGCGAGGTCCGGCGCGAAGGTCATGGTG
>DASWUV010000149.1:0-3374 GCA_036401495.1 Pseudonocardia sp.
CAGGTCGACCGTCAGCCGGATCCCGCCGACCGGCGCCGCAACACGGTCACGCTGACCGACGCCGGAGCCCGGCACATCGAGGAACTGCAGCAGCACGCCGACGCCGTCCAGGACGAGCTCCTCGCAGGCCTCGACGCCGCCGAACGACGACAGCTGCAAGCGCTGCTGGCCAAGCTGCTCGACAGTCACGCTCCGCAACCGGCCTAGTCCCTGACCTCCGCCAGCGGTCCCTCCGCTCCAGCTTTTCATCGATGCAAACCACTGCTATAACTGGCGGACGGTTGCCGGTCCGGCTGTCCCGACTGGCAGGCGGACCACGGTCACCGGACCCGGAGGACGTCAACGATGACTGCTCTACCAGGCATGTTCTCCCGACGCAGGATGCTCGGGCTGACCGGGACGGCGCTGGGCGTCGGTGCGGCAAGCCTGGTCGCGGGCTGCGGCTCGTCGATCGCCGCGGGCGTCGTCGGCGCACCGCCGAGGCCCGACACCACGACCTTCTGGAACCTCTGGGCGGGCGGTGACGGCAAGCGGGCCGACGAGATGTACGGCGCCTACCGCACGTCCCACGGCGGACCGGCGTCGCTCGAGGCGGTGACGTTCGCCTGGGGCGACCCCTACTACACGAAGCTCTCACTCGCGACGATCGGACAGCGCCCGCCCGACATCGCGGTGGCCCACGCGTCCCGGCTGCCCACCCTGGTCCGCGCAGGCCTCGTCGAGGAGATCACGCCCGCGGACCTCGCGTCGGTGCACCTCGCCGCCGACAGCTTCACGCCGACGGCCTGGAAGGCGGTGAACGTCGACGGCGCGGTGCGCGCGATCCCGTTCGACGTCGGCCCGCTGGCGCTGTACTACAACACCGACCTCTGCAAGAAGGCGGGCCTGCTGGACGGCGCCGGGCGGCTCGTCCCGATCAACGGAGCCGATGAGTTCGAGCGTGCGCTGGTCGCGGCCGAGAAAGCGGGCGCCAAGCACGGTGCGGTGTGGTCGGTCGTCGGCGACACCGCCAGCAACTGGCGCTGGTTCCAGACGCTGTACGCGCAGAAACAGGGCGCCCCGTTCCTCGGGAACGACGGCCACGCGGTCACGTTCGACGACGACAAGGTCGGGCAGACCCTCGAGTACCTGGCCAGGATGACGGGGCCCCAGGGCCATGCTCCTGCGGCGACGGACTACGCGGGCTCGCTCTCGACGTTCGGCAGCGGCGACGCGGCCTTCCTGGTGGTGGGCGTATGGGAGGTCACCACCATGGCCACCGTCGGCGTCCCGTTCGGGATGACGGTCCTGCCCCAGTTGTTCGACGTGCCCGCCGTGTGGGCCGACTCGCACACGCTCGTGCTCCCGACCCAGCAGAACCGCAGTCCGGAGAACCGGGCCCGCGCCCTGACCTTCGCCCGGTTCATGCTCGACGACAGCCTCACGTGGGCACAGGGCGGTTCGATCCCCGGGCTGCGCTCGTTGCAGCAGAGCGCGGCGTACCGCAACCTCAAGCCCCAGTCGGACTACGCCCCGACCGCCGACATCGCCGTCTACGACCCGACCGCCTGGTACGCAGGTGCAGGCTCGACCTTCATGACGATCGTCGGTTCGCAGATCGGCCTCGTCGAGCAGGGTCTGACCTCGCCCAGCGCCGCCGTCGCCGCGATGCGCTCCCAACTGACCCGCTACGCCAACACTCCGGACCCGCTGTGATGACCCCGTTCCGTCCTCGCGAAGGGCAGGCGCTTTCATGACGACCACTGCCGTCACCCCCCGGCCGGTTCCCGTGCGCGCCGCCCGGAAACACCGGCCCCTCGACACCTCGTACCGGGCCGCGTGGGGCTTCCTCGCCCCGTTCGGCCTGTTCTACGTCGTGTTCATCCTCGGACCGCTGGCCTACCAGTTCGTCAGCAGCTTCTTCAGCACCAGCCTCGTCCGCCCGGGGATCGGCAAGGCTCTCGGGTTCGACAACTACGTCGAGGTGCTGACCAGCGACACGTTCTGGATCGCGGTGCGCAACACCATCGTGTTCACGCTCCTGACGACCGTGCCACTCGTACTGCTCGGCCTGGCGATGGCGATTCTGGTCAACCGCATGGCGCGGGCCCAGTGGCTGTACCGGCTGGCGTTCTTCACGCCGTACGTGCTCCCGTCGGCCACGATGGCGTTGATCTGGTACTTCCTCTACAGCCCCGGGCTGGGGCTGATCGACAGCATCCTGTCCGGCTTCGGTCTGCAGTCTGCGGCACTGCTAGGGAGCCCGAGCACCGCCCTGGCCGCGGTCGCGCTCGCGACGGTCTGGTGGACGCTTGGCTTCAACTTCGTCCTGTACCTGGCAGGCTTGCAGGAGATCCCGGCGGACCTCTACGAGGCGGCGTCGCTGGACGGCGCGTCGGCCTGGCAGCAGATTCGCCTCATCACCATCCCGATGCTCGGCCGGACCACCACGCTCGTCGTCGTCCTGCAGATCATCGCGTCGCTCAAGGTCTTCGACCAGATCTTCATCATGACGCAGGGCGGCCCGGACACCGCGACGATCTCGGTCCTCGAGTACATCTACAACACGGGCTTCACCAACTACCGCGTCGGCGCCGCCTCGGCCGCGTCGATGGTCTTCTTCCTGCTCATCCTCGGGGTCTCGGCCGTCTGGCTGACCCTCACCCGCCGAAGCCAGGTGACCCGATGACCACGACCTCCCCGACGTCCTCCACCGGGGCGCCCGTAGCCGCGGCCACGGCCGGGCCTGCGCGCGGCCGCGAGCCGGTGGACAGCACACGGGCCTTCGACATCGTGTGCGTCGTCGTGCTGGTGATCTTCGTTGCGCTGTGGCTGGCGCCGACGCTATGGGCGATCAACACGTCGTTCAAGGACAACGGCGTCGCCGCGCTCGGCGCAGGCGACATCCTCGCGGACACCCACTGGACCCTGGCCTCCTACGTGCAGCTGTTCAGCCAGGGGTCCATCACGGGATGGCTGGTGTCCAGCGCCGTCATCTCGCTCACCTCGGTCGCGTTGACCATCTTCTTCGCGAGCCTGGCCGCCTACGCACTGTCCCGCCTGCAGTTCCGCGGCAAGAACGTGGTCCTCGGCGTGATCCTCGTCGGCCTGATGATCCCGCCACAGGTGCTGATCGTGCCGTGGTTCCAGGAGTTCGGGGTGCTCGGGCTGCTCAACACCTACTGGTCGGTGATCCTGCCTGCCGTGCCCCAAGCGGTCGCCGTGTTCGTCTTCAAGCAGTTCTTCGACGGCCTGCCGAGGGAGATCGAGGAGAGCGCGCGCCTCGACGGGGCGAGCTACTGGACCATCTACCGCGTCCTCATCATGCCGCTGTCTCGGCCCGCGGTGTCCGCGGTCGCCATCTTCACGCTCGTCGTGACCTGGAACGACCTGCT
>DASWUV010000150.1:0-4852 GCA_036401495.1 Pseudonocardia sp.
TGTGCGCCCGAAGGGATTCGAACCCCCAACCTTCTGATCCGTAGTCAGATGCTCTATCCGTTGAGCTACGGGCGCTTGATCTTCAGTTATGGCTCAGCCCGGCTGGCTGCGCCTGCGCGGAGGCTCCGGGATTTGAACCCGGGATGGGGGGTAACCCCAAACCGCATTAGCAGTGCGGCGCCATAGACCAGACTAGGCGAAGCCTCCCGGGGGCCGTAGCCTCCAGCGCGACCAAGCCTACACAGCCACGTCCAGCGGTCCTCACGCCCCCCGCTCCACGAGGGCGAGAAAGGGTGTGAGGGCGTCGGGGTTGAGCAGCGCACCTC
The DNA here is from genome assembly GCA_036401495.1 of Pseudonocardia sp. GTDB lineage: Bacteria > Actinomycetota > Actinomycetes > Mycobacteriales > Pseudonocardiaceae > Pseudonocardia. The sequence goes on from DASWUV010000150.1 coordinate 327, forward strand.
GGCTGACGGCTTTGTCTGCGGCCACCCCGGCCAGGATCTTCTTGACCGGCACCTCGCACTTCTTGCCGTTCAGCGTGCGCGGGATCGCGTCGACGACGACGAAGCGGTCGGGGACGTGGCGCGGCGACAACTCTGCGCGCAGCGCCTTCCGCAGGGCGGGCTCGACGTCGGCCAGGTCGCTGCCCGGCGTCAACACGAGGAAGCACAGGAGCGCGCCTTCGTCCCGGGCGCCCAGCTCGGTCGTGTCGATCACCAGCGAGTCGGCCACCTCGTCGAAGCCCTCGACGACCGCGTAGAAGTCGGCGGTGCCCATGCGGACGCCGCCGCGGTTGAGCGTCGAGTCGCTGCGGCCGTAGATGACGAACGAGCCGCGGGGGGTGACGCGCACCCAGTCGCCGTGCCGCCATACCCCTGGGTAGTCCTCGAAGTACGCCTCGCGCAGGCGGCTGCCGTCGGGGTCGTTCCAGAACATCACCGGCATCGACGGCATCGGCTTGGTGATCACCAGCTCGCCGACCTCGTCGATGATCTCCTTGCCCGCCTCGTCGTAGGCGACGACGGCCGCCCCGAGCGCCGCGCAGGAGATCTCGCCCAGCCATACCGGAACCGTCGGCGCCGAGCCGACGAAGGCCGCGCACACGTCCGTGCCACCCGAGAGCGAGCTGATCTGGACGTGCCCGCCCACTGCGTCGCCGACCCACCGGAAGCCGTCCTCGGACAGGGGCGCGCCCGTCGAGCCGATGGCCCGGATGGCGGAGATGTCGTACTCCTCCCGTGGACGAACGCCCGCCTTCAGACACGACTGGATGAACGGCGCGGACACCCCGAGGTAGGTGACGCGGTGGCGCTCGGCGAGCTTCCAGAGCGCGCCGAGATCGGGATAGCCGGGGTTGCCGTCGAACAGCACGACCTGGGTGCCGACGAGCAGGCCGCCGACGAGGAGGTTCCACATCATCCAGCCGGTGGTGGTGAACCAGAAGAACCGGTCGTCGGCCGTGAGCTCCATCTGCAGGGCCAACGCCTTGCGGTGCTCGATGACGATGCCGCCGTGCCCGTGCACGATGCCCTTCGGCAGCCCGGTGGTGCCGGAGGAGTAGAGGACCCACAGCGGGTGGTCGAACGGAACGGGGTCGAACGCGAGCTCGCCGGGGGTGGCGGTGAACTCGTCCCAGCTCACGGTGCCGTCGAGGGACTGCTCGAGGTAGGGCACGAGGACGGTGGCGCGCAGCGTGGGCAGCTGTCCCCGCAACCTCTCGACGGTGGGCCGGATGTCGAAGCGTTTGCCGCCGTAGACGTAGCCGTCGACGGCGAGCAGCACCGTCGGTTCGATCTGCGCGAACCGGTCGTGGACGGCCCTGGCGCCGAAGTCCGGCGAGCACGACGACCAGACCGCCCCGAGGCTCGCGGCGGCCAGGAACATCACCAACGTCTCGACGCAGTTGGGGGCGAGCGCGACGACGCGGTCGCCCTGCCCGACGCCGAGCGCAACGAGCCCTTGCCGCGCCCTTCCGACGAGATCCCGCAGCTCACCGCGGGTGACAGTGCGCTCGACGCCGTCTTCGCGCGCGAAGATCAGCGCGAGGTCGGCGTCGGCGCCGTGGGCGAGCGCGTGTTCCGCGTAGTTCAGCGTGGCGCCGGGGAACCACTGCGCACCGGGTAGCTCCCGCGAGCCGAGGACGGCGGTCGGCTGCTCGTGGAAGCGGACGTCCAGGTGCTCGACCACAGCCGACCAGAAGCCGTCGAGGTCGGTGACCGACCAGTTGTGCAGCGCCGTGTAGTCCTCGACGTGAACACCCTTGTGCTCGCGGCTCCAGTCGGTGAACCGGGCCAGCGGGCCATGCTGGTTCGGGTCGGGGGTCCACAGAACATCAGGGGTATCCGCCACCCGCCTAGCATGCCACCTGCGCGGACCTGGTCGTGCGCGGAAATCGTCGTCGGAACAACGTTATTCGCGCACGGTCAGCGGAGATGGCTGTCGAACCAATTCAACGTGCGCTGCCACGCGTCGGATGCGGTCTCGGAGTCGTCGTCGAAGCGGTCGCCCTTGCGCGCGTAGACGACGATGTCCGTCGCCACCTCCGACGACGCCGCCGCGACCCGCAGCCGGTCGATCTCCGGGTCGCCGGTGCCGTCGGCGCCGTAGATCCCCAACCAGGGGCAGGTCAACCCCTGCGCAGCGGAGACGAGCGCCGTCACGCTGGACGACGGCACGTCGTTCGCCACCGTCACGGCCGCCCCCAGCGTCCGCTTCGCCGCCACCAGCAAGGCGACGGTCCCGCCGACGTCGAACCCCACGACGCCCATCCGGTCCGATCCGACGCCGCGCTCGGCGAGCCAGCCGAAGGCGGTGTCGGTATCGGCGAGGACCTCGTCGCGGTCCAGCTTCTCCGCCCGCTCGTCGGCCTGGTTTTCGGCCACCTCGTCGGCGCCGTCGCGGTGGTAGAGGTGCGGGGCCACCGCTAGCCATCCGTCGCCCGCCAGATCGCGCACGAGGTCGCGGAAGGAGTCGGTGATACCGCGTGCTTCGTGCAGCACGACGATGCCCCCGCGGACCCGACCGTCCGGCTCCGCGACCGTGAGCCGAAGCGTGCTGCCGTCGACCAGGGGTACGGTCTCGGTGCGGATGTCGGTCATGTGTTCCAGCCTGGCATGGATCGGTCGCAAAACTGTCAGTGGGCGCTACTACCGTGACCGGCATGACGCTGATCCGGCCCGATCTGGAGTCGTTGCCCGCCTACGTCCCCGGCCGCACGATTCCGGGGCTGGTCAAGCTGGCCAGCAACGAGGTGCCGCTGCCGCCGACGCCTCGGATGCTCGCGGCCATCGCCGAGGCCGCCACGCTGGGCAACCGGTACCCGGACCTGGCAGTCGTCGGGCTCACCGAGCGACTGTCGCGAAAGCTGGGGGTCGAGGCCGCGCGGATCGCGGTGGGTTGCGGCTCGGTGAGCCTGTGCCAACAGCTCGTGTCGGTCACCTGCCTGGAGCCCGCCGACGAGGTGGTGTTCGCGTGGCGCTCGTTCGAGGCGTACCCGATCGTCACCCAGATCGGCGGGGCGCGCGTGGTCACCGTGCCGCTGGACGCGCAGTTCCGGCACGACGTCGACGCCATGGCCGCCGCGGTCAGCCCGCGCACCCGGCTGGTGTTCGTGTGCAGCCCCAACAACCCGACGGGCACCGTCGTCACGCGGGCCGAGCTGGAGCGGCTGCTCGCCGCGGTCGGTCCGGACGTGCTGGTGGCGTTGGACGAGGCCTACTACGAGTACGTCACCGAGCCGGACGCGGTCGACGGGCTGCCGCTTCTCGACGCTCACCCCAACCTGGTCGTCCTCCGGACGTTCTCGAAGGCCTACCGGTTGGCCGCCCTGCGGGTGGGCTACGCGGTGGGCGCGCCCGAGGTGATCAGCGCGCTGCGCAAGGTGTGCTCGCCGTTCAGCGTCAACAGCCTCGCCCAGGCCGCAGCCGTCGCCGCGCTCGACGACGAGGAGGCGCTGCTCGCTTCCTGCGCCGACATCGTCGAGGAGCGGGGGCGGGTCCGCGGCGCCCTGGTCGGGATGGGGTTCACCGTGCCGCCAAGCGAGTCCAACTTCATATGGGTCGCGCTGGGCGAGCGCACCCCCGCGTTTGCGGCCCACTGTCTCGAGCACAAGGTCGTCGTCCGGCCGTTCTCCCCCGACGGATGCCGGGTGACGGTGTCCACACCGGAGGAGAACGACCAGTTCCTCGCCGCTGCCCGCGAGTTCGCCGCTATCTGACGCCGCGTCGACCGTAGGCCGCTGCCACCACGCTGACGCCGATCGCCGCCACGATGATCTGCAGGATCAGCTCGATCCAGTCGATGCCGGGGGTGTTGGCCACCCCGAAGAGACGGGCGATGAACGTGCCGATGAAGGCGGCCACGATCCCGACGATGATCGTCAGCCAGAACGGGATGGCCTGCCTACCGGGAGCCACGAGCTTGCCCACGACGCCGAGGATGGCGCCGATGACGATTGCGCCGATGATGCTGCCGATTGTCATAAGCACTGCGTAGCACGTCTGGACGCGCGGAGACTCCGATTAGGCCGTATGCGCCCGAAGCGTTATCCGCGATCACCCGAGAGATTCAGCCGTCGGGAACGTCAGGCCTCCAGCACGTAGCCCTCGCCGCGGACCGTCCGAATGCGCTCCGGACCGATCTTGCGGCGCAGGTAGGAGATGTAGACCTGCACGAGGTTGGGTGACGCGGGCTCCGACCACACCTCGCGGGCCAGCCGGTCGGGCGCCACGACCTCGCCCGGTGTGCCGATCAGCGCCAGCAGCAGCGAGTACTCCGTCGGCGAGAGCGACACCGGTGAGCCCTCCACGCTGACTTCACCGAACTCGGTGTCGACGGAGAGCTCGCCCTGCCGCAGCACGGTGCTCTCCATCGCAGGCCCGAGCCGCAGCCGCAGGCGGATGCGCGCGGCCAGCTCGTCGACCGCGAAAGGGCGCAGGAGGTAGTCGTCCCGGTCGCCGCGCAACAGCGCGAGCAGGGCAGCCCTGCGCTC
>DASWUV010000151.1:0-13587 GCA_036401495.1 Pseudonocardia sp.
GGCCCGACCTGGTGATCCGCGAAGCGCTGATCAACGGCGGCCAGGGCCTCGTCACGCAGGACCCGGACGGACACATCCTCGCCGCGGCCGCGTTCGCCCTGCGCGGCTCCCGGATCAGCGACATCTGGGTGATGCGCAACCCCGACAAGCTCGCCACGTGGACGCGGCGAGCGTGACTGCGCAGAGGGTGTTGCGTCGGGCTGTCGGCGTTACCCGAGCATCTCGATCTCCGGCTGCAGGCCCGGCTCCAGGGGGAAGTAGCCGAGGAACACGGCGCCGTCCTCAAGGGCGTCGAAGTGGGTGATGGGCGCGCCTGCGGGTTCGTGGAACACGTCGCCGGGGCGGAGAACCTGTTCCGGGCCTGCCCCGACCTGGAACCGGACCGCTCCTGCGACGATGCTGCCGAGCACCGGCCCGTTGTGTCTGTGGGCGCCGGGGGCCAGGTTCGGCGCCATCGTGATGCGGCGGATCTCGACGCGGCTGACCGGGGTGCCGGGCAGATCGGCTTCGAGGAGGAGTTCGCGGCTCATGGGCAGGTCGTTCAACGGCATGCCGCAATTTTGCGCCCGCCGGTGCCACGACGTCGCGCTGCGATCGGGCGTCTACGTGGATCTTGTTGCGATCCCGGGGCTATGACCACGAAAACGCAACAAGATCACTCAGGTTCGACGTCGGACCGTGTTGTGGAGCTGAGGGGAATCGAACCCCTGACCTACTCGATGCGAACGAGTCGCGCTACCAACTGCGCCACAGCCCCGATGCCCCCGTGGGAGCGGAGCAAACCCTAGCAGCCGCCTACTGGCCCGCCGCACGCCGGTAGCCGGGGGTGCCGCCGTCGTCGAGGTCCAGTTCGTCGTCCGCGTCCTCAACGAGCGTCGTGCCCGGCGGGAGGGGGGGCGGGGGGGTCGGGTGCAGGCGCGGGAGGGCGCGCGGCTCCTCCTCGACGACCGGCGCGGCCACGACGGGCGGCGACGGGAGAGATGCGGAGGCGGCAGCCGGGCGCGCGTCGGCGCTCTCGTCCCGGCCTGCCGTGTCGTCCTCTGCGTCCTCCGCGGGCATCTCCCGCCACCGCGGACGGGTCGTCGCCGCGATGTCCTCGGCTGGCTCCGAGCCGCGGACCGCCTCACGGCCACGCTCCGCCCACTCGTCCAGCTCGGGGTCCTCCGCAGCCGACTGCCGACGCGTGCCCGCCATGCGAGCGGCCCGGCGCGCGCGGATGGCCTCCTCGAGCCGCACCTGGCGGCGCAGGTAGACCAGGTAGCCGACGAGCAGGACGTCGATCGCGCCGTGCGCCCACCACACGCTGCGCACCGCGACCGCCGCGACGATCCCGGTGGCCAGCGCGGCCACGAGCATCAGCAGCACCACCCGCTGGCGGAACGTGTAGCGCGCCTTGGCGGCCAGCGCGGCAGCCTCGGCGTCGAACCCGCCTCGACCCGCGCGGTAACGCGGCGGTGGCCGCTCCCACGCGTGGTCGTCGGCCTCGTCGTCCTCAGCCCAATCGGCGGCGTAGGACTCGTCGGGGGCGTCCTCGTCGACCTCGTCAGCCTCGTCGGCCTGCTCGGCCTCTTCGGACGCCGCGCCGATCTCGTCCGGCCGCAGCTCGGCACGCGCGCGGGGCACCTGCACCTCACGCGTGCGGGCGGCGAGGACCCGACCGTCCCGCGTCTCGTCGTCGCCGTCTCGCTCGCCCATGCCTTCCACCTCCTGGCTCCGGCGCCGGGGCGGCCGCGTCAGCACCCGCCCGGAGAGCGCTGCGACGCTGGGTCGCGCCACCTCCTGACGATGCCCCGCGACCGCCGGGACGAGGATCAGCAACCACAGCACGACGAGGCTCGCGAAGATCATCGAGCTCGGCATGGCTGCCTCCTCCCCACGGCGCAGTCCGGACGCCCACCCACCTCCCCAGGCAAGATCGCGTCCGGGCTCCCACGGTAGTGAGCGGCGACCGGTAGACCCGGCAGCGACGCGCCGACGCGCCGAGGTTCACCCTTGGGCCGCATGAGGCAGCTGGGGCTCTTGTGGCGGAACTAGGGCCTGCCTGCGCGACCGTCCGTCACCAAACGCCCGGTCAGCCCCCCGGTTGGGAGGTCCTCGAACGTGAGGGCGAAGCACAGATGGTCACGCCACCCGCCCTCGACGTTGAGGTAGCGGCGGAACAGGCCCTCCTCGCGGAACCCCAACTTCGCCAGCACCCGCAGACTCGCCGTGTTCTCCGGCCGGACGGTGGCCTCCAGCCGGTGCAACCCGACCGGCCCGAGACAGTGGTCGGCGACCAGCGCGACCGCCGCGGTGATCACGCCGTTGCCCGACACGCGCGAGTCGACCCAGTACCCGACGTAGGCCGAGAGCAGCGGCTCGCGCACCACGTTGCCCACCATCACATGGCCGACGAGTCGGCCGTCCAGTGTGACGCCGAACGGCAGCGTCGAGCCCTGCCGCCCAGCCGACCGCAGCTGCAGCCAACGGCCGGGCCACTCGGCGGGGGCGTTGCGCTGCAGCCAGCTGCCGGGCATCGTCGGCTCCCACGGGGCGAGGTGGCGCTCGTCGCGCAGGCGGATCGCCGACCACGCTGCCCCGTCCCGCAGCCGCACCGGCCGGACGCCGACCAGCCCCGCCCCGACGCGCAACGGGCCGAGCGACGCGGGCCAACCCGGGTGTCGTCCGGCAGGCCGTTCGGGGTAGGCGCGCACCTCGCTCATGCAGGCAGATGCAGGACGTCCACCGGTTCGTCGAGCCCGACGTCCGTGGCGTCCTCGGGTAGGACGATCAGGCAGTTGGCGTCCGCCAGCGCCGACAGAAGATGGATTCCCGATGTGGCGAGCGGCTGGGCGAGGTAGTCCCCCGTGGCCTTCTCCCGCAGCAGTCGCCCACGCAGGTACCCGCGCCTGCCCTTGGCGGACGTGACGGGAGAGGTCAGACGAGCGACGACGCTGCGGCGCTGGACGTCGCGGCGACCCTCGATCGTCCGCAGCAACGGGCGCACCAGCACCTCGAACACCAGCAGCGCGGTGGAGGGGTGCGACGGGAGCAGGAAGGTCGGCACGCCGTCAGGTCCGAGACGGCCGAAGGCCTGCGTGGAGCCCGGGTGCATGGCCACGCGCGTGGTGTCGAGCTCGCCGAGGCCGTCGAGCGCGGACTGGACCTCCGAGCCCGCGCGACCGCCGACCGCCCCGCACACGATCAGCACGTCGCTGAACGGCAGTCGGTCCTGTACGGCGGAGGCGATCTGGGGGGCGTCGCCGCGTACGAGGCCCGCGCGGGAGGTGTCGGCCCCCGCCTCGCGCGCGGCGGCCGTGAGCGCGTGCGAGCAGACGTCGGCGACCTGGCCCGCGCCGGGTGTGCGCGCGAGCTCGACGAGCTCGTCCCCGACGGAGATCACCGACACCCGCGGCCGGGGATGGACGAGCACCTTGTCCCGCCCGGCCGCCGCGAGCAGCCCGACCTGCGCGGCGCCCAGCACGGCGTCGCGGCGGACGGCGACGTCGCCTGGCTGGACGTCCTCGCCGACGCGGCGCACGAATCCGGCTGATGGAACGCTGCGGGTGACGGAGGTGCGCGCGCTGCCCGCGTCGGTGTACCCGACCGGGACGACGGCGTCCGCGAGCGTGGGCAGCGGCGCCCCGGCTGCGACGCGCACGGCCTGGCCGGGCTGCAACCGCAGCGGATGCCGGGACCCTGCCAGGATCTCACCGACGACCGGCAGTTCGACCGGCGTGGCCTCGCCCGCGCCGAAGACGTCGACGCTGCGCACCGCGTACCCGTCGATGGCGGCCATGTCGAAACCAGGTACCGGTCGCGAGCTGACGACCTCTTCGGCGCAGCGCAGGCCGTAGGCCTCCGTGATCGCCAGCCGCACCGGCGCAGGGCGGACTGCGGCGCCCAGCACCCGTGCCAGCTGCTCGTCGACCGACCGCACTGGACTAGCTACCCAACCGCTCGACGAGCCATTCGCGCAGCTCGGGGCCGTAGTCGGGGTGCTCGAGGGCGAAGTCGACGAATGCGCGGACGTAGCTGCCGGGGTTGCCGAGGTCGTGCCGCCCGCCGCGGTGCACGACGACGTGCACCGGGTGCCCCTCGGAGATCAGCAGCTGCACGGCGTCGGTGAGCTGGAGCTCGCCGCCCGCGCCGGGGGTGATGCGCTCCAGCGCGTCGAAGATCGCGACGTCGAGCAGGTAGCGGCCCGCCGCGGCGAACGTCGAAGGGGCCTCGTCGGCGGCAGGCTTCTCGACCATGCCGTGGACCTGTTTGACGTCCGGGTCGTCGGTGTCGGTCACCTCGAAGACGCCGTAGGCGGAGATCTCCGCGCGGGGGATGTCGAACGCACAGAGCACACTCCCGCCGAACCGCTCCCGCACCTGGGCCATCCGGGACAGGACGCCCGCGGGCAGCACCAGGTCGTCGGGCAGCAGCACGGCGAATGCCTGCTCGTCGGGACCGATGGCGTCGCGCACGCAGCCGACGGCGTGCCCGAGCCCGAGCGGCTCGGTCTGCGTGATGGTGCGCGCATTGATCAGCTCATGGGCCCGGCGGACCTTCGGGATGAGCTTCTCCTTGCCCCGTTCGGCAAGGGTCTTCTCCAGCTCGGACGAGTCGGCGAAGTGTGCGGCGATGGCGTCCTTCCCCGGCGCGGTGACGATGAGCAGCTCCTGCGCGCCCGCGGCGGCGGCCTCGGCGGCGACGAGCTCGATGCCGGGGGTGTCGACGACGGGCAGGAGTTCCTTGGGCACCGTCTTCGTGGCCGGAAGAAAGCGGGTGCCCAGACCAGCTGCCGGGACCACGGCGGAGCGGAAGGCGTTCATGGCCTGCGACCTTATCTGCGCCACTACGGTCAGGGGGTGCCTGCCCACGCCTCGATTCACCCCGAAGGGAAAGACGAATGGCGGCAACGCCTGCTCGCGGCGCGTCGGGCGATGCCGGAAGGGGTCCGAGCCGAAGGCAACGCCGCACTGACGGCCGCGGCGCTCCGACTCGCCGCCGACGCCCCCGGACCCGTCTGCGCCTACATGCCGATCGGCCAGGAGCCCGGCGGACCCGCGCTGGTCAGCGCGCTGGTGGCGGAAGGACATGACGTGCTGCTGCCGATCGTGCCGCGCGTACGGGCACCGTTGGAGTGGGCCCGGTTCGACGGCACTTTCGCGCGCGGCCCGCTGGGGCTGCGCGAGCCAGCGGGACCCCGGCTCGGGATCGACGCGATCGGCACGGCGGGGCTGGTGCTGGTACCCGGCCTGGCCGCCGACCGGACGGGCACCCGGCTGGGCCGCGGGGCGGGCTACTACGACCGGACGCTGCCCCGCGCCCGCGCCCCGCTGGTGATCCTGCTGTACGACGACGAGCTGGTGGACCGCCTTCCCGCCCAGCCGCACGACCATCCCGTGACGGCCGCGCTGCTGCCTGGAGCAGGCCTGGTGACGCTCGGGAAGAACACCTGAGCGGCGAGCGTTATGCTGGCACTCTCTTCGTGCGAGTGCCAGCCAGCGGAGGAACACGTGCCCACCTACCAATACGCCTGCACCGACTGCGACCACAGGTTCGACGCCGTACAGGCCTTCTCCGACGCGTCGCTGACGGTCTGTCCCGAGTGTGGGGGCAAGCTGCGCAAGGTGTTCTCCTCGGTGGGGATCGTGTTCAAGGGCAGCGGCTTCTACCGCACGGACAGCCGCGCGGCGGCCGGAAGCACGGTGGCCAAGGCGGAGTCCGGCACTGACGGCTCGTCGTCCACCTCGACGTCGACCGAGAAGAAGTCGGAGAAGACGTCGGAGAAGACGTCGGCCTCCTCCACCTCGACATCGTCTTCGTCCTCCTCATCAAACACGAGCACGCCGGCCGCGGCCGCGTCGTAACCTGCCGCGGTAGGGGGTTGTCCCCATCCCGGATAGTTGTCCACAGGGCAGCCGAACATCGCATATTTGTCGGCCTGCGGTCCTAACGTCGCTTGCATGCCTGACGCCCGACTCGCCCCACGGCTGCACCATCGGCTCGCTGCGCTGGTGAGCGGGCCGGGGTGGCGGCGAACGCTCATCCTGCGCCGCACGGCCAGCGCGCTCCTCGTTCTGCTGGCCCTGATCACGGCCGTCGCTCCCGCGCCCGGGTCCACGCGAACGCCCGTCGTCGTCGCTGCCGTCGATCTCGCTGCGGGCCGCACGATCCAAGCGGCCGATCTCGCGCTGCGCCGCTGGCCTGCCGAGCTTGTCCCCGCGGGCTCTGTCCGCGATCCGACGGCGGCCCGCGGTCGCGTACTGGTCGGCGCCGCCCGGGCCGGGGAGCCGATCACCGACGTCCGGCTCGTCGGCGCGGGGCTCCTGCCGGGCGGCCAGGCTGCCGCGGTGCCCGTCCGGCTGGCCGACGCCGCGGTCGCCGCCCTTCTGGTGCCGGGGCGAAAGGTCGACGTGGTCACCGCGGGCGAGCGCTCCGACCAGCCCGTTCTCCTCGCCGATGACGCCGAGGTGCTGGCCGTCCTGCCCGAGGACCCGCACACGCGTGGTCGGCTGGTGATTGTGGGTATGCCACGGCAGATCGCGACACGTGTTGCTGCGGCGTCCCTCGCCGATCAAGTGGCCATTACGCTGCGCGACTGACGCTCCCCAAGGAGAACCAGCATGCTCAAGGGCTTCAAAGACTTCGTCCTGCGCGGCAACGTCGTCGACCTCGCTGTCGCCGTGGTCATCGGGGCGGCCTTCGGCACGATCATCACCGCCTTCACCGACAAGATCATCCGACCGTTGATCAACGCGATCACCCCCGCGGACAGCCCCGGGCTGGGCGTCACGATCGTGCCGGGCAAGGCCAGCACCTACATCGACTTCGCGGCGGTCATCACGGCGGCGCTCAACTTCCTGATCGTGGCCGCAGTGATCTACTTCATCATCGTGCTGCCCCTCAACACGATCAAGGAACGGCGCAAGCGCGGCGAGGAGGCAGGCCCGGCCGAGCCGACGCCGGTCGAACTGCTGTCCGAGATCCGCGACCTGCTCGCCGAGCGGCAGCGCTCCTGACCCTGCGCTCGACGAGTCTGCTGTGCTCGCCGCGAGCCGGACGGCAGCGGGCTTCGATCAACGAAACGTCCGGCTCGACGCGTACGTCGCACGCTATTCGCGGTCGTGGTGCGGCGGCCGGTCGTTCAGTAGCGCGTCGTCGTTGGTGGGGGTCTGGTCGTCGACCTCGTCGCGGGTCACGTCGGGCAACACGTCGCCGAAGACCTCGGCAAGACGGCGACGAACATCCTCCGACACCCGCTCTGGCTTTTCGTCCACCCACACATCCTGCCCGGATGCCACCATGTGCCCATGGCCTCGGCAGACAAAGTGAAGATCATCGTCGACAACGCGCTGCGCAAGGTCGGCGAGTACTCCGACAAGGCGGCGGAGAAGGCGGGTGAGCTCTCGGAGGTCGCGCGGGAGAAGGCACCCGGTTACGTCGAGCTTGCAGCCGACCTGGCGAGCAAAGCCGCTGACGCCACCGCTGTCGGCGTCGACAAGGCCACCGGCGGACGCTTCCACGAGCACATCGACTCGGCGCACGGCAAGGTCGACGAGACGCTCCACCGCGTGCGCAGCGGACCTACGCCGACGGAGACATCTCCTGGCGAAGGGACACCTGCCGACGCAGGGACACCCGCCGACGCAGGATTCGTCGGCGAGCCCGGACCGAGCGCCACCTCACCCACCACGGAGCGGTCCCCGATCGTTCCCGACCCGGGACCCGTCGTCCCCGAGCCCCGCCCGACGACCACCGGCCACGGCCCGGTCATCACCGATCCCGGACCCACGGTCGCCGGACCGGGAGGGGTGATCTCGGAGCCGGGATCACCCACGTCCGGCCCCGGACCGACCACGGCCACCCCCGGACCGACCACCACCGGCTCGGGACCGACCACGACCGCGCCGGGGCCGTCCACGACGCAGCCGGGGCCCACCACCGATTGACCTTGAGAGGGTCCGGCACATGAGGGTTCCGCCAGCCCGCGGCGTCCAGGTGCTCGCAGCGCAGGCGCCCGCGCGTCCTCGTGCCGGGGCATCGGATGCGGGGGCAACGCCGCAATGCGGGTGCGGGCGGCGCGGGCCGGGGCCCTCATGTGCCGGGCCCTCTTAGGCGGGCCCAGCGCGTGCGGGCCCGGCCCGTGACGAAGCAGGCGGAGGTTGTGGGCGTTCGCACCCGTGTTGTGGTCCGCGCACCGGGGCCATCCGCCGGTGCGGCGCTTCGCGACAGGGCCCGCGGCCGACCTCGCAGACCCTGTGATGTCCTCGCAGGACGTCGAACCTCTGCGGGAACGCCGGAACCTCTGCGAAGTCCGCGCCCAGCGCCCCGTCCGCGGCGCCACCGCGGCTGCGACACCGGGGTTGTGGTGCTCACGCCCGTGTCGCGGCGCCCGCGCCGACACAACAACGCCGGTGCGACCACCACCGGGGCCAGCCCGTGCGGCATCGCGATCGGCGCCGGCGAACAAGGAGCGGGGCAGCGTGCCCGCACCCCGCAACAGCGGCCGAACTCGACGCGAGCGGGGTCCACCCAAGATCAAACCCCGCGGGTGTCGATCTGAGCGCCGATGGGTCTCCCGCGCAGCGGCCACGCGCCCGACGCTGCCCACCCCGGCTCAGCCCCCGCCGACGACCGCCGACGCTGCCCACCCCGGCTCACCGCGGCCCGACCCCTGTCTCCCCGCGGGAACCGCCGCGCATCGGCTTGCGGGCCCGGCGTCCCGCACGGGAGCCGGACGCCGCATCGAGCCTGGGTCAGTCCAGCCCCGACAGCTCGGCGATCACGTGGGCCACGAGCGGCGTGAGCGTCGCCATTCCGTCCCGGATGGCGGCCCGTGACGGGGCGAGGTTGACCACGAGCGTGCTGCCCGACACCCCCACGAGACCCCGCGACAGGCCTGCGTCGACCGCTCCCGCGGCCAACCCCGACGCCCGGATCGCCTCGGCGATGCCCGGGATGGGGCGGTCGAGGACGCCGGCGGTGGCGTCCGCGGTGACGTCGCGCGGGGACACGCCGGTGCCGCCGATCGTGACGACGAGGTCAACCCCGCCGATCACCGCGGTGTTCAACGCGTTGCGGATGGCGACCGGGTCACCGGGCACGACGACGACGCCGTCGACCACGAGTCGCGCCTCTTCGAGCAGTTCAGTGACGAGCGGACCGGTGGAGTCCTCGCGCTCCCCGTGGCTCACACGGTCGTCCACGACGACGACGAGAGCCCTGCCGATCTGGGGTGGCGCCATCTCCATGGGATGAACCGTAGCGGTGCGGCCTGCTCCCCCTGAGACCGCGTCGACGCTGGGAAGGGGTGCCGGCGCCGACGCGGTCCGGGACGTCCCGACCGTGGGGCACCACGGCAACCGGGACTGAGAAGCACGCAATCATCAACGCGTCGCCACGTCAACCGGAGCGCCCGTACGGCGCGCCGAGTGCTCAGCCGGATGGCGGCCGCTGGCCCGGCAGACGTAGCACGAGCAGCGCGCCACCCTCCGGCGCTCGCTCCGCCCACGCCGCGCCGCCGTGCCGCATCGCGACCTGCCGCACGATCGCGAGGCCCAGTCCCGAGCCGGGCATCGTGCGGGAGGTGTCGGCGCGGTAGAAGCGGTCGAAGATGTGCGGGAGATCCTGTTCGGCGATCCCGGGGCCCGCGTCGGCGACCTCCACCGCGATCGACCGTTCGTCGAGCTCCCGCATCTGCACGCGCACCTTGCCGCCGGGCGGGCTCCATTTCGCGGCGTTGTCGAGGAGGTTGAGCACCGCGCGTTCCAACGCCGTGCTGTCCCCCATCAAGGTCCAGGGCTGAAGCGTCGGCACGAACTCGACGTCGCCCGCCCGGCGCCGCGCCCGCTCCAGCGCGCGCAGGATCACGTCGGGGAGCTCGATCGGCTCGTGGACGACGGTGGGCGTGTCCTCGCGGGCCAGCTCGACGAGGTCGCCCACGAGCGTCGACAGCTCGGCCACCTGCGCCTGCACGTCGTCGAAGATCTCGGCGCGATCGCTCTCGGGCAGCTGCGGCGCACCGGGGCGGTTGGCGGCCGCGAGCAGCTCCAGGTTCGTCCGCATCGACGTCAACGGGGTGCGCAGCTCGTGCCCGGCGTCCGCGACGAGGCGCCGCTGCTGCTCCTGCGACGCCGCGAGCGCGCCGAGCATGCTGTTGAAGCTGCCGGTGAGGCGGGCGAGCTCGTCGGTGCCGTCGACGGGGATGGGATGCAGGTCGCCGGTGGCGGCGATGCGTTCGGTCGCCGCGGTAAGGCGGTCGACGGGACGCAGCCCGGTGCGCGCGACCGCCGCGCCCGCGAGCGCCGCGATCAGCACGCCGATGCCGCCGACGATGGGCAGCGCGAGGGCGAGCTTGGTGAGCACCTCCTGCGTCGGGTCGAGGCGCTGCGCGATGACCAACGACTGGCCGTCGCCCGCGGGCACCGCGACGACCCGGTACGCGACGCCGTTCAACGACGCGGTGCGCACCGACTGCGGTTCCTGGCCGCGGGCGACGGCCAGTTCGTCGAAGCCCAGCGGCGGCGCGGACGTGGGGCCCTGCACGGACGCCGCGGTGCCGTCGGCGAACACGAGCGCGAGCTTGATGTCGGCCGCGCCGACGACCTGCGTCGGGACCTGGGCGAGCGTGCGCGGATCGATGTTGCTCTGCGCGGCGGCGGTGGCCCGTTGGAGCAGGTTGTCGTCGAGGGTCTGCAGGACGTTGGCGCGCACGACGAAGAACGCCACGGCCGAGACGAGCACGACGACCAGGGCCGCGACCCCGGCCGCGAGGATGCCGATGCGGGCGCGCAGCGAGACCCGGTCGAGGAACTCGAAGCGCGCGATCGTGCCGTCCGAGCGCGTGCGGGGGATCAGGTGCGTGGCCATCAGGGTGGCGTGTCGCGCAGCACGTATCCGACGCCGCGGACGGTGTGGATCAGCCGCAGCTCGCCGTCGGCCTCGGTCTTGCGCCGCAGGTAGCCGATGTAGACCTCGAGGGCGTTGCCGGTGGTCGGGAAGTCATAGCCCCACACCTGCTCCAGGATCTGCGAACGGGTGAGCACCCGGCGCGGGTTCGTGAGCAGCAGCTCCAGCAGGGAGAACTCGGTGCGCGTCAGGCTGATGTGCCGGTCGCCGCGGCGGACCTCGCGGGTGTCGGGGTCGAGCGAGAGGTCGGCGAACACCAGCGGCTTGCTCGACCCTGCCGCGGCGGCGGCGATGTCGTCAGGCGTTCGGCGGCGCAGCAGGGCCCGCAGGCGGGCCAGCAGCTCCTCCAGGGCGAAGGGCTTGGGCAGGTAGTCGTCAGCCCCCGCGTCGAGACCGGAAACGCGGTCGGAGACGGCGTCGCGCGCGGTGAGCACGAGGATCGGCAGGTCGTCGCCGCCCTCCCGCATCCGCCTGCAGACCTCCAGGCCGTCCAGCCGGGGCATCATGACGTCGAGCACCATCGCGTCGGGCCGATGGGCGGTCACGGCCTCCAGCGCCGCCAGCCCGTCGCTCGCGAGCTCCACCTGGTAGCCGTTGAAAGCGAGGGAGCGGCGCAACGACTCGCGGACGGCGCGATCGTCGTCCACTACGAGAATGCGCATGACGCCAGTGTGAACTGGAGATCTGAGATGTGCCTGAGAGCCCGCTGTGCACGGGCAACGGTTCGGCCCGCTTGGCCAGAGTGGGGGCGGGGCAGACTGTCGGTGTGGACATCACAACGCTGTCGTCCAAGGTCGTGTACGAGAACCAGTGGCTGCGGCTGCGGGAAGACCAGATCGAGTACGCCGACGGTTCGCCGGGCGTCTACACCGTCGTCGACAAGCCTGACTTCGCCCTCGTCATACCCACGCAAAACGACGGGTTCCACCTCGTCGAGCAGTACCGTTACACCATCCAGCGCCGGTCGTGGGAGTTTCCGTCCGGCTCGTTCCCGTCGGGCAAGACCGGCACTTTCGAAGAGATGGCCATCGCAGAACTGGCCGAGGAAACCGGTATCAGGGCGGGTACGCTCGAGAAGCTCGGCTACCTCCATTGCGCGAACGGAATGACCGGCGAGGGCGTCCACATCTACCTCGCGACCGACCTCACGGCAGGCGAGCCGGACCGCGAGCCGACCGAGCAGGACATGCAGCAACGCTGGTTTCCACGGCAGGAGTTGGAACAGATGCTGGCGGACGGAACGATGACCCACGTTTCTTCCGTAGCCGCTTACCTGCTGTTGACGCTGCGAAATGCCCGACGTCAGTAACTGGTCAGGGCACACGGCGTACTCAGATCCGGGCCCGTACCGACCACTGCTGCTGGCGGTGCCGGATCACTTGTCCGACCTCTGCACGGCAGCGCGCAACGTCATCGGGCATTACCGCGCAGAGCTGCCGGAACTGCCTGCATCACGGCGCAGTGAGATCGACAGTCGATGGCTCGACTGCATCCTCCGTACCGACCAGGCCCGTCATCCTTTCCCGCTGCTTGCGCCGCGGCCGCCGACCGACCGAGTCGCAGGCTGCTGTCGTGACCACTCGCTGTTCGTCGTCGGCGCTCTCCGAGCACGCAACATTCCCGCCCGTACCCGGGTTGGTTTCGCGTCCTACCTCGTTCCGGACTACCGCGTCGATCACGTGGTCGTCGAGTTCTGGGCGGGTGGGCGTTGGCGCCGCGCGGACCCGGAAATCGCGCCGGGATCCGTCGACTTCGACCCCGAGGACATGTCCAGCGGCATCGGGTCGCCGTTTCGTACCGCGGCCGAAGCGTGGGACGGCTATCGGCGAGGCCTGATCCGACCGGAGCGCCACTGCGTCTTCCCGGGGTCAGAGCTTTCGGGGCCCGATCTCGTCCGTGCCTATGTGGTAATCGAGGTTGCACACCGGTATGGCGACGAGATGTTGCTCTGGGACAGATGGGGCGACGCCGCATACCAGAGCGACGACGCGGTGATCGACCGCCTCACCGAGCTCCTGCTGAGCGCAGACTCCGGAGAGGAGGCAGCGGAAGACGAGTTGGCCGTCCGGTACCGCAACGATGCCCGGTTACACCCCGGAACCACCGTCTCCCAATACTCCCCCTTCGGCGACCCGGCCATGTCGGTCCGCCTCCGCTGACGGACGCGAGGAACCGGCACCATGGCGAGGCCGCCGCCGAACGGAGCCCGATGCCATGTCGAGTGACCACAAGGAGATCGTCCAGAGGGGCTACGACGTTGTATCCGAGCGCTACCGAGCTGACGACGAGGTCCCTGCGGAGTACGAAGACTGGCTACGTGCGCTGACCGGGCGCCTGCCTGCCCATGCCGACGTGCTCGACCTCGGCTGTGGCTGCGGAGTGCCCATGGCGCGGCGGCTCACCGACCTCGGGCATCGAGTCCTCGGGGCGGATACCAGCCGCGTGCAGGTCAACCGAGCTCGACGGCTCGTCCCCGGCGCCCGCTTCATCCAGGCCGATGCCTCCGCGCTGCGCTTCGATCCGGCGTCCTTCGACGGGATCGTCTGCCTCTTCGTACTGATCCATCTACCGCAACACGAGCAAGAAGAGCTCGTCGAGAGGTTCCGGACCTGGCTGCGACCGGAGGGTGTGCTGATCGCGACGGTGGGTGCCCGGGCCTGGACCGGTGAGGACGGCGATTGGCTCGGTGGCGGAACACGCATG
>DASWUV010000152.1:0-7822 GCA_036401495.1 Pseudonocardia sp.
GCGCCCGCACTGTGGACTTGTCCGCCGAGCTGTGGCTGACGAAGACGGGGACCCGTGACGCGGGCACGCCGGTCCGCTCGGTCGGCCGCGTCGGGCCGGTGGCGAAGTCCGGAGGGTCGTCGTGCCCGACGAGCTCGACGACGGCCTCGACGTCGCCGAACCGGATCACGTCCCCGTCGGCGCGGTCGGTCCAGCCGCGCACCGGTTCGCCGTTGACGGTGGTGGCGTTGCGCGACCCGAGGTCACGCAGGCGCAGGCGAGAGCCCTCCCGGTGGATCTCGGCGTGTCGCCTGCTGACCTGCTCGGACAGCACAACTAGTTGCGCGTCGCGGTCGCGTCCCACGATCGAGCTGCCCGGCTGGACGGGGTGGGCGACACGGCTCCCCGACGGCTCCGTGACCCCGAGCGTCGGGACGGAACTGGGTGGGATGGTAGAACCGGCAGTGATCGCCAAACGAGGGACAACAGGTGCGCAGGCACAGCTCAGGTCCCGCATCTGGCGATCATGACGGCACCTGCACTGTTCGTCGCGGCCACGTCGGGTTCGCCACCTCCCGACCGTAGGAGTTAACGTCGACGCGACGTCGAGGGCGAGGAGTGGCGCAGTGGCTGACGCGTCGGTGGCCGAGGGTCTGAGCATCGGCGAGGTCAGCGAGCTCACCGGGCTGACGGCGCACACGATCCGCTTCTATGAGCGGGAAGGCCTCGTCGTCGACGTTCGGCGCAATGCCGCGGGGCGCAGGGTCTTCTCGAAGGACGAGGCCGACTGGCTGCGGGTGTGCGCCAGGCTGCGGGCCGCGGGGATGCCCATTCCCGACATCCGCAGCTACGCCTCCGCAACGATCCCAGAACGCCTCCGCATCCTGATTGCCCATCAGACCCGGATGCGCGAACAGCTGGCGCAACTGCAGGACCTCCTTCGCATCATCGATTCGAAGGTCGCCATCTACAGCGAACGAGCGGCCGCGGGAACCGCGCAGAACCTGTGGTCGGTCAACCCCGCAGGACCCCGCAAGCGTGCGGAGCACCTGCCACGCGCAGTTGACAGGAGCCGAACGTGAACGCTGGACCGATCACTCCCGACGCGTTGGGGCAGGGCAGCACCTTCGTCAAGGCCATGGGCCTCACGCTCGTGGACATCGCAGGCGACCGCGTCACCGGCGTCCTCGACCTGGGTCCCGACCAGCACACGCCGTGGGGCGTGGTGCACGGCGGCGTCTACGCGTCCGTCGCGGAGTCGGTGGCGAGCATCGGAGCGAGTGTCGCCGTCGGGGACAAGGGCATGTTCGCCGTCGGACTCCACAACGGCACCGACTTCCTGCGCTCGACGACCACCGGCCGCCTCGACGTCGTCGGCGTCCCCATTCAGCAGGGCCGCACCCAGCAGCTGTGGCTGGTCACGATGACCCGCGAGGACGGCAAAGAGGTCGCACGCGGCCAGGTCCGACTGCAGAACGTGCCTCTTCCGAGCCGGGGCTGACCCGGGCAGGCACGACGTGCCAGGGGCCACGGGCGCCGCAGACCATGCGCCATGATGGCCCGATGGAGCTGCGGCAGTGTTCTACGCGGGCAGCGCGCTGGCCGGGCCACCACGCGCCTGCCTGCCCGGGGACCGTTCCTGTCCACGGCGGTCGACACCCCGGCGACGTCGGTAAGACCTTGGCGACGGGCGCTGCCCGCTGATCTGATGTTCACGATCCGCCCGTGGGGCTGGACACTGTCGGCGTGGCTACCCCGACCGTCGACGATCTCGAGGCGCTGCGCATCCCGCTGACGGCCTATTGCTACCGGATGTTCGGGTCGGTCGCGGACACCGATGACGCCGTGCAGGAGGCCATCGTCCGGGCCTACACACACCGCGACGACTACGAAGCGTCCCGCGGCGACCTGCGGGCGTGGGTGTTCGGCATCGCCACCAATGTCTGCCTCGACCTGTTGCGCGGCGCGCGGCGGCGGGCGCTGTGCGTCGACCTGGGGCCTGCCGCCGTTCTCGGGGCGGCCCTCGGCGCCCCGCTGGCTGCAGAGCGTTTCGTGGAGCCGATGCCCGACGCGCGCCTCGTCACGGCCCGGGATCCGGGCGAGACCGTCGTCGAGCGCGAGACGGTGCGGCTCGCCTTCGCCGCGGCGCTGCAACATCTCGCGCCGCGCCAGCGCGCGACCCTGGTGCTGCGCGACGTCCTGCGCTTTTCGGCGGCGGAGACGGCGGTCCTGCTCGACACGACGCCTGCCGCCATCAACAGCGCACTGCAGAGGGCTCGCGAGACGCTGGAACGCAGGCAGCCCTCGCCGAGCGATCCGTTCGACCCCGCCGACGCCGACCAGCGCGAACTGCTCGACCGTTATGTCGCCGCCTTCGAGGCGCACGACGTGGCCGCGCTGACGGCGTTGCTGCGCGCGGACGCGCGCACCTCGATGCCGCCCTTCGCCTGGTGGGTCGAGGGGGCTGCGACGATCGCCGCGCTCGTCGGAAGCGGCGGGTGCGAGGGCGCTCGGCTTGCCCCGACCGCGATCAGCGGCCAGCCCGGCTTCGGCCAGTACCGTCCTGACGAGCAAGGCGTGTTGCGTCCCTTCGCCCTCGTCCTGGCCGAGACCCGTGGGCGGCATATCGTCGGGCTGACGACATTTCTCGGGACGGCCGAGCGCTTCCCGGAGTTCGGCCTACCTCCGGTGCTCGAGCCTGCTCGGGCCCGGACCGATGAATCTGTGGGGCACCGGACGTAGGACAGGGGTACGGATCCCACCTGTGTAAGGAGAACGATCGTGCCCCGTCAGCTCGACCTGACCGATCCGCTCGCCCGGGAGACCGCCGCAGAGCGGAAGCGGCTCGCCGACCTTTACTCCGGTCTCAGCCCTGCGCAGTGGGCCGCACCGACGCTGTGCGCGGGTTGGCGCGTGCGGGAGGTCGTCGCCCACGTGACGATGCCCTACCGGCACTCCGGCCTGCGGGTCCTGAGCGGCATCGTGGCCGCTCGGGGCAACTTCAACCGCTTCGCCGACCAGATCGCGCGCTCCGACACGACCCGCATGTCCGATGGCGAACTGCTCGCCTGCCTGCGCGCCAACGTCGAGCATCCGTGGCGACCCCCGCGCGGTGGTCAGGCCGGAGCCCTCAGCCACGACGTCATCCACGGCCTGGACGTCACCGAGGCTCTCGGCCTGCCGCGTGTGCCCGCCGATCGCGTCCGCCACGTCCTCCTCGGCGCAGGCCCCCGCGCGCTCGCCTACTTCGGCACCGACCTCACCGGGTTGCGGCTGGTCGCGACGGACACCGACATGGCCTTCGGGGAGGGTCCGGAGATCGTCGAACTACCGGCAGTCGACCTGCTCCTGCGCGTCACCGGCAGGCAGGCACTCGCGGTGGATGGAACGGGACGCGACAACGCTCACCGCGGGCGCCTGCCGCGACCGCGCAGGAGCGGTGGTGGCGCGTGAGCACGGGACCGGGACCGCCTCAGGCGACCCGGGGAGCGGGTTGCGGGCGCTCCACGGCCAACCGCACCCCCGCGGGGAGCGCGGACAGGTCGAGCGCCGAGCAGACGGTGGCCAGCACCTCCTCGTCCAGGCGCCGCAGCACGCCGCGCACCTCTGCGTCGTCTGTCAACCAGAGCGTGACGCGAAGGGCGGGCGCAGCGGTGGAGCCGACCAGCCGGGCCTTGGCCCGCGCAACGCCCGCCAGCGTGCCCACCTGGGTGGCGACGGCTTCGGCGGCCGCGCCGGAACTCACCAGGATCGTGGTGTTCGGGCCGCCGTCCAGCACGACGTCGGGCCGGGGCTCGGGGCGCATTGACCGGGCCACCCAGACCAGGCCGAGGACGGCCAGCACGATGCCCCCGACGATCGCGATCGCCCGCCACAGCATCAGATTGCTGGCCACGGCGACGACGATGATCGGGTCGAGCAGCGGGCGGGCCGCCCGCGAGGTGTCGAACACCCCGTAGGACAGCAGCGTCACCCCGACCCCCACCGCCAGCAGGACGAGCCCGATCAGCACCAGGAGCCATCGGTCGCCTGCCGCGGAGCGCGCAACGGCCGACCGGGACCGGCGGCGCAGACGAGCGTCGGTCGGCCTGGCTGTGGGCCTGTTCGGGTGGGATTCAGGCAGGTCGGGGCTCATCGCAGGCCCTCTTGTTTACGCACCGACACTGTCACGCGAGGGCGGCGCCGCAGCGGCAGCTCGTCAAGCAGTTCACTGATCCGGCCGACGATCACCTCTCGCTGGTCCAGCGGCGCGTCCTGCCACACCAGGGCGTGCACCGCTATCCGCCGGGCCGACGCCGTCACCGACGCCGAGAGGACGTCGTCGGCCGCCCGTACCCGGGTGCCGACGAGTCGCGCCAGCACCCGCGGCGACGTTGTGACGGTCATGTCCATGGCAGGCGCCTCCAACCGCACGTCGCCACGCCGAGCAGCGAGCCCGACAATGATCAACAATAGGCCCACCACGCCGACGCCGATCGCGATGCCCGGCACCGGGTTCTCGTTCCAGGACAGGTTCGCGAGCGTCACGCTCCAGTCCCGCCACGGGACCAGCAGGCCGCCCTCCGCGTCCGCCAGCACCCACGCCGCCACCACCTCGATCACCACGAGGACGGCGCCCGCCGCTAGGACGATGCCCAGCAGCGGGGCGAGGACACGCAACAGAACACGCATGACGGGCCTACAGAACGCGGGCGCGGCCCGGGACCGCCGCGGCGCGCAGGCCGGTGATCGTCACGGCCAGACTGCGCATCCGGTGGCCCGCCAGCCGGGACAGGTTCTCGGCGACCGCGGCCTCCACAGCCGCGACCACGCCAGCGACCGTGACCGGGTAGCGCAGCGTCAGCTCCAGCCGCACATCGACGGGGGCGGGATCGCCCGGGCCAACCGCCACCCGGGCGCTGGCCCCGGAATCCCCGACGTCGATGCCCGCCACCCTGCGCTCGTTGCGCAGCGTGCCCGGCACGCCGTCCGCCGCATGCTCGACGATCTTGCGCAGCACCACGGGATGGATGTCCAGCCTGCCCCGCTCGGCGGCCTCGGCCAGTACCGTCCTCATCGGTCCTGCCCGCGCCCGAGCATTGACGCGACGTCGAGCCGTCCGTCGATCGCCATGCCGACCAGCAGCCCGACGATGCCGACGAGCAGCGTGACGAGGAACGGGCCGAAACCCCCGATCGAGCCTGCGGCGCCCAGGATCAGGCCCGCAAGGAGGCCGGTCGTGACGGCGTTCATGCGTATCTCCGTTGACGAGGTCAGCAGGCGGCGCCGCCGATCGAGGGTGGGTGGCTCCGTGCGGGCGGTCACTCGACGCGCGCTTGTACGGGCACGACCAGGGCCTCTGTGCCGTCCTCGGCCGGGAGTTGAATGTCGTTGACGGCGATGTTGACTTCAATGACCTCGAGACCGGTCATCGCTTCCACCGCGGTAATCACATTGCGTCGCACAGCGCGCGCGAGTTCAACAATGGACGCCCCGTACTCGACGACGATGTCGAGGTCGACAGCGGCCTGCTTCTCACCGACCTCGACCTGCACTCCGGCAATGTTCGCCGCCCCCGTGCCGCCGCCCGGGATCCGCTCGCGGATCGCGCCGAATGCGCGCGACACACCGCCGCCGCCCAGGGCGTAGACCCCGGAGATCTCCCGCGCCGCGATGGCCGCGATCTTTTGCACGACCGAGGCCGCGATGGTGGTCTTGCCCTGTGCGGTGTCGTCGGCGAGGCGGGCAGGGGAGACCACACTGGCGGTGGGGGTATTGACGGTGGACGTGGACGTGGACGACGCGGATGTCGAGCTGGGGGTGGTCATCTGGGATTCTCCCGCTGTTGGGTCGATGCTGTTCACGGCTGGGTGCAGATCCGAACCGCTCGCGCGACTTCACTAGTTCGGGCGCAGCGCACCAGTAACGTGGTCCAGATTGCGGCAGAGGCGGCGCGGGCATCGGCGAATAGGATGCCGTCGACCCGGATCTCGTTGCGCATCTCGATCGTCGTTCCTGCTGGGGCTGCACATGCCGCCATCATCGACGGTCCGCTCGCGACCGCCCTCACCCCGCCGGGATGATTCGCGCGCGCCCGGCTACGCGTCGTACCGGGGGCTGACCGGGCGGTCGGCCGCCGAAGCTACGAGCCCGCATCGCCGTGCACGCGGCGGCAGACGACGATCACAGCGGACGGACCAGCTGGGCGAGACCACCTCCGATGTGCCGCTCCGGGCCCCCACAGCCCGGTGGCGCTCCTAGCTGAGTGCAATCGGACTGCAAGGTCGGTCGGGTCTACTTCCTCGCGAACGAAGACTGGAATCAGCTGCCGGGCATTGTGTCGCCTCTGATGACGAATAGGGGACGGTCTCCGGCGGACCGAGCGAAAGACGTGAGCGAGTATGAGCACAGTCGAAAGTCCTGCGGTCAACAATGGTGTCAACGTCGAGGCCCTCTTGGGTGCACGGCAGGCGCTGGCCTCGGCACCTGAGGCAGCGCAGTTCCGATGGCGGGCGCGCTGTGAGTGGATCAGCGGCACCCATTCCCGTACCACCGTGCACGATTTCTTCGGGCTGGGTGCCGAGCAGACCCACTCGACGCCGTTCACGTTCGAGGGCGATCACCCGGAGGTTTTTGCCTCCGAGGACCACGGGGCGACGCCCACCGAGGTCGTGTTGGTGGCACTGGCAGGCTGCCTGACGGCGGGGATCGCGGCCGTCGCCACCCACCGGGGTGTGCAGTTGCGTTCGGTGAGTGCCATCGTCGAGGCCGACCACGATGTGCGGGGGGTCCTCGGCGCCGATCCTGATGTGCGCAACGGGTTCAACGGGGTTCGGGTGCGCTACGAGATCGACGCCGACGCCGCACGCGAGGACGTCGAGGCCATTGTTTCGCAGTCGCAGAAGCGGTCGGCGGTCTTTGACATCCTGACCAACCCGACGGCAGTGACGGTCGAGGTCGTTTGAGGTGCGTACCTCCGTCGTCGTGATCGGCGGCGGGCAGGCGGGGCTGGCGATGAGCTGGTGGCTCAACCGCAGCGGCGTGGATCATGTTGTGCTGGAACGCGGCGAAGTGGCCCAGTCCTGGCGGACCCGCCGCTGGAACTCGCTGCGCCTGCTCACCCCGAACTGGATGAACCGATTGCCCGGACAGGACGGCAACGGCGATGACCCCGAGGGCTTCCTGTCCGCGACCGAAGTGGTCGGGCTACTCAGCGGCTATGCCCGCTCGTTCGCTGCCCCCGTGCGTCCGCACACCACGGTTGTCGGTGTGCAACGCACGGTCTCGGGGTTCCACGTGGACACCGGCGACGGCCCGTGGCGCTGCCGGGCCGTCGTCGTGGCGACCGGGACAGAGGCCGAGTCGCGGGTGCCTGCACTCGCCAGGGAGATCAACGGCGACCTCCAGCAGCTCACCGCGCTGGGCTATCGCGGCCCAGGTCAGGTGGCGCCGGGTGCGGTGCTCGTCGTGGGGGCCTCGGCGTCGGGCGTGCAGATTGCCGACGAGCTGCGGCGCGCCGGTCGGCCGGTGACGCTGGCGGTCGGTGACCACGTCCGGGTGCCGCGCACCTACCGAGGCCGCGACATCTACCGGTGGCTCGACGAGCTGGGCATTCTCGACGAGGGCTACGGCGAGGTCGACGATCTGCTCCGCGCGCGGCGGCTGCCGTCGTTGCAGCTGATCGGCACGCCGCAGCGACACTCCGTGGACCTGGCCGCGCTGTCCGCGGCGGGCGTCCGGTTGACCGGACGGCTCGTGGGGATCGCCAGCGGACGCGCCCAGTTTTCCGGTTCGCTGGCCAACTTCATCAAGGCGGCCGACCTGAAGCAGACACGGCTGCTGGAGCGCATCGACGCTCACGTCG
>DASWUV010000153.1:0-20887 GCA_036401495.1 Pseudonocardia sp.
CACCGTGGTCACATGGGTCGCACGATAGGCAAAATCGACGTCGGCTTGGGGGTCGCCGTCCGCGAATCCCCCGTTCAGGCCGGGGTCGACATGGCCCAGGCTGTTGGCGACCGTCGCGTAGCCCTTACCGAGGAACGGCGCGCACTCATTCAGATAATAGGCGCCGCCGAGGCCGTGGCTGCCATTGGCTTCCAGCATTCCGTTCCAGCCGGTGATCGGGAGCTGGACGATGAAGGTGTCCGACGGTGTGACGTATCCGGAGACGGTGCACTGGGTCACCGCTTCGGTTCCGGTGCCGGTAGTCGTGAGGGTTGCCGATGTGATGAACGTCGTCGCGCCCTGGACGGTCTCGAAGTTGTCTCCGCCGTTCGCGCCTAGCGCTGCGCATTGCGGTGCGGCGTTACCCGTGCCTCCCGGAGCTCGGACTTCCTGGGCGCCGGGCGCGGCCCCCCTGAGCACGGGGACCACGCCGAAGGCCACGACGAGCACCGCAGCAGTCGCGATGCCCGCGACAGTGAGGATTCTTGCCCGACTGACATGTTGTGACAGATAAGGACCTACACGACCTCGCACGTTTCATTTCCCCCGAACGACGATAGACAGAGCACGGATGACCGCTGACTTTGCACACGACGCCGATGTTGTTCACCAGTTGCGGACGTCGTCTGTCCGGCACGCCTGCGCGGAGGACGTCGTCGCGCGCGGACGCCTCGCTGCGCTCCACCAGATCACGACGCAGATGGATCATGAGTCGCGTACCGCGACCTCCGTCGTTCCACCATGCTGCATTGACTTCACCAATAATGGAAGGAAGTCCGTCTGGTTGTCAACACCGCTGGGGGAGTCGGATGTGGACCGTGTCGTGGACGTTGCGGTGTTCGGGGCATGGCCCTGTGGGCCCGACCACCACCGCGCTGCGGGCCGGGCCGGGCCGGGCAGCGGGGTCACCGTGCTGAAGCGGCGTGCGGGGCTCTACACCTGCCCCGAGCGGCGACCTTTCGACGACGGCCAGCGGCGTCGACGGCGCGCTGAAACCAAGCGGTCTATCTGATGTCCACTCGGACAGTCGGGGGCACGCCGGGGGCACACGAGGACGAAAAACGGTGGCTGACGCTGAACGACGTCCGAAGACATCGTCGCTGGTCAGCCACCGTTTACGGCGCCTCGGGAGGCCGTCAGCCTCGCGAAATCACACGTCGTAGTAGAGCGCGAACTCGTAGGGGTGCGGACGCAGGCGCAGCGGGTCGATCTCGAGCGTGCGCTTGAGGTCGATCCAGGTCTCGATCAGGTCAGGCGTGAAGACGCCGCCTTCGAGCAGGTAGTCGTGGTCCTCCTCGAGCCGGTCGATCACCGCGGGAAGGCTCGCGGGCACCTGGGCGATGTCCTTGGCCTCCTCGGGCGGCAGCTCGTAGAGGTCTTTGTCGACCGGGGCGGGCGGCTCGATCTTGTTCTTGATGCCGTCCATGCCCGCCATCATCATCGCCGCGAAGGCCAGGTACGGGTTGCCCGACGAGTCGGGGCAGCGGAACTCCAGGCGCTTGGCCTTGGGGTTGTTGCCCGACAGCGGGATGCGGATGCAGGCCGAGCGGTTGCGGGCCGAGTAGACGAGGTTGACCGGCGCCTCGAAGCCCGGCACCAGGCGGTGGTAGGAGTTCACCGTCGGGTTGGTGAACGCCAGCAGGCTCGGCGCGTGGTGCAGCAGGCCGCCGATGTAGTACCGGGCCAGGTCCGAGAGGCCGCCGTAGCCCGCCTCGTCGTGGAAGAGCGGCTGCCCGTCCTTCCACAGCGACTGGTGGGCGTGCATGCCCGAGCCGTTGTCGCCGAAGAGCGGCTTCGGCATGAAGGTGGCGGTCTTGCCCGCCGTCCACGCGGTGTTCTTGATGATGTACTTGAACAGCATGATGTCGTCAGCCGCGTGGAGCAGGGTGTTGAACTTGTAGTTGATCTCCGCCTGGCCCGCCGTGCCGACCTCGTGGTGGCCGCGCTCGACCTCGAAGCCCGCGTTGATCATGTTGGTGACCATGTCGTCGCGCAGGTCGGCGTAGTGGTCGACCGGCGGCACCGGGAAGTAGCCGCCCTTGAACGGCACCTTGTAGCCGAGGTTGCCGCCCTCCTCCTCGCGCCCGGTGTTCCACCAGCCCTCGACGGAGTCGATGTGGTGGTAGGTCTGGTGCGGGTCGGAGGCGTAACGCACCGAGTCGAAGATGTAGAACTCGGCCTCGGCGCCGAAGTAACAGGTGTCGGCCACACCGGACGCGGCGAGGTACTCCTCTGCCTTGCGTGCGACGTTGCGGGGGTCGCGGCTGTAGGGCTCGCCGGTGATCGGGTCGTGCACGAAGAAGTTGATGTTGAGCGTCTTGTGCTTGCGGAACGGGTCCAGGCGGGCCGTGGCGGCGTCGGGGAACAGGGCCATGTCCGACTCGTTGATGGCCTGGAAGCCGCGGACGGAGGAGCCGTCGAACGCGATCCCGTCGTCGAGAATGTCGGCCGCCGTGGAAGCGGGCACGGTGAGGTGCTGCATCACGCCGGGAAGGTCGCAGAACCGGACGTCGACGTACTCGACCTTCTCGTCCGAGATGAACTTCAGTACCTCTTCGGAGTTGCTGAACACCCTCACTTGCTCCTTTTGATCGGCTCGTGGGTTCGAGCGACGCTAGGGCGATGGTGTTGCCCACTCGTCACTCTGTGGTTTCGCCGACGTTAACGGCCGACGCTGCTCGCCGATCGTCGACCGCAATCTAGACTGCAGTCATGGCCCGTTGGGTGGAGTCGTGGATGCCGGGGACGACGGTGCAACCGAACGGACGAACTGGCGGCGCCTATCCGGGCGAGCAGTGGGGGCTTCCTGCGTCCGGGGTCGGGTCGATGGCGGGGTTCGGCAGGCGGCTCGCGGCGCTGACGATCGACTGGTTCATCGGCTATGGCATCGCGGCGATCTTCGCGACGCCCGACGCCACCGTCAACCCCTGGTTCGGCTGGCTCGTGCTCGGCGTCTGGTTCCTGTTGACGGCCGTGCCGGTGGCGTTGTTCGGGGCGACGGCCGGGATGACCGTGCTCGGCATCCGGGTGGTGCCGGTGGACGGCCGCGCGACCGCAGGGGTGTTGCGCGCGGTCCTGCGCACCGCGTTGACCGCACTCGTCGTGCCCGCGCTGCTGCGCGGTGTCGACGGCCGCGCTTGGCACGACCGCGCGGCGCGCACGGTGCTCGTGCGCAGCCGCTGAGCAGACCGTCGCGGGTCGTCAGCGCCTGCGGACGGTGCGCTGCACGCTGCGCATCTTGGCGCCCGCGGGCAGTGGACCCTTCGGCAGTGCCGCGGTGCGCGAGCCCAGCGCGGCGAGGCGCTTCTCGATGTCGTCCATCTGGTCCGCGGTGATGTTCCGCGGCAGCTTGGTGAGGTTGCGCTGCAGCGTCTTGAGCGGGGTCTGGCCCTCTTCGTTGCCCACGACGAAGTCGTAGATGGGAGTGCTGCCGACGACCCTCGCGGTGCGCTTCTTCTCTTGCGCGAGCAGGGCTTTCACGCGGTGCGGCGCCCCTTCGGCCACGAGTATGACGCCGGGGCGGCCGATCACGCGGTGGACCGCGTCGAGATGCGTGGTGCCCGCGACGCCCTGGGTGACCCGCCACGAGCCGCGCATGTTGTCCAACGCCCACCCCGCCGCGCCCGGCTGGCCGTCGGCCTTGGCGTACACGGAGTTCTGCACCCGCCGCCCGAAGATCGACACTGCGGCGAGCGCGCCGATGGCGATGCCGAGCGGCAGCGCGATCCACTGCACCCCGAAGATCAGGCCGATGCCGAAAGCCACGACGGCCCCCGCGACGACCGCGCCGATCATCAGCGGCAGCAGCAGCTTGTCGTCACGGCGCTGCTGCTGGAACGCCTGCCACAGCTGCTTGCGCCGCAGCTTGGACGCCTCGCGCTTCTCGCGCTTCGACGCCTTCTGCGCTTCCTTGACTGCCGCCTTGTCGGGCTTCCCGGCCATGCCGGTCAGGATAGCTCTAGCGCGCCAGCAGCGAGCTGGCCTCCTGGGCCGCGGCGCCCTCTGTGGCCAGGTGTTCCAGGCCTTCGGGGAGCGGCTCGGCCCGGCGCTGCTTGGTCTGGGCGTACAGCCTGCCCGCGCGGTAGGACGAACGGACCAGCGGTCCGGCCATGACGCCCGCGAACCCGATCTCCTCCGCGACCCGCGCGTGCTCCACGAACTCCTCCGGCTTCACCCACCGCTCCACGGGGTGGTGGCGGGGTGAGGGCCGCAGGTACTGCGTGATCGTGATGATCTCGCAGCCCGCCTCGTGCAGGTCGGCCAGCGCCGCCGTGACCTCGTCGGGCGTCTCGCCCATGCCCAGGATCAGGTTGGACTTGGTGACCAGCCCGGCTGCGCGCGCCTTGGTGAGCACCGAGAGCGAGCGGTCGTAGCGGAACGCGGGCCGGATGCGCTTGAAGATCCGGGGGACCGTCTCGAGGTTGTGGGCGAGCACCTCGGGCCGGGCCGCGAAGACCTCGGCGAGCTGGTCGTCGAGCGCGTTGAAATCGGGGATCAGCAGCTCGACACCGGTGCCCGGGTTCATGGCGTGGATCTGGCGCACGGTCTCGGCGTAGAGCCACGCGCCGCCGTCAGGCAGGTCGTCGCGGGCCACGCCGGTGATCGTCGAGTAGCGCAGCCCCATCTCGCGCACGGACTCCGCGACCCGGCGGGGCTCGTCGCGGTCCAGCTCGGCGGGCTTGCCGGTGTCGATCTGGCAGAAGTCGCAGCGCCGCGTGCACTGCTCGCCCCCGATGAGGAACGTGGCCTCGCGGTCTTCCCAGCACTCGTAGATGTTGGGGCAGCCCGCCTCCTCGCAGACGGTGTGCAGGCCGCCGGTGCGCACCAGCGCCTTCAGCTCGGTGTACTGCGGGCCGGTGCGCGCCCGGGTGCGGATCCACGGCGGCTTGCGCTCGATGGGGGTCTCGGCGTTGCGGACCTCAAGACGCAGCAGCTTGCGGCCCTCCGGTGCGATCGTCACGTCGACAAGGTTACGCCGCTCGGGGCCGCCGTCTCGGGGGTCGCGGGCGCGTTGCGTAGGGTCGCGGGCGTGGACCTGCGGATCTTCACCGAGCCCCAGATGGGGGCGACCTACGACGACCAGCTTCGCGTTGCGCAGACGGCCGAAGCGGCCGGTTACGACGCGTTCTTCCGCTCCGATCACTTCCTCGCGATGGGGGACGCCTCCGGTGAGCCGGGACCGACCGACTCGTGGGTGACGCTCGGCGCCATCGCCGTGCAGACCTCGCGCATCCGGTTGGGGACGATGGTCACGTCGGCCACGTTCCGGCTGCCGGGGCCACTGGCGATCGCGGTCGCCCAGGTGGACGAGATGTCGCGTGGCCGCGTCGAGCTGGGCCTGGGGTCGGGCTGGTTCGAGGCCGAGCACTCGGCGTACGGCGTGCCGTTCCCGGCCGTGGGGGAGCGGTTCGACCGCCTCACCGAGCAGCTGGAGATCATCAGTGGGCTGTGGGGGACGCTGCCGGGCGAGCGGTTCTCCCATGCGGGTGCGCACTACACGCTGAGCGACTCACCCGCGCTGCCCAAGCCGGTGCAGCAGCCGCACCCGCCGATCATCGTCGGCGGCAACGGCCCGAAGCGCACGCCCGCGCTCGCCGCTCGGTTCGCTGCGGAGATCAACGTGCCGTTCCTGGGGATCGACGACGTCGCCGCGCAGTTCGCGCGGGTCGACGCGGCCTGCCGCGAGCTGGGCCGCGACCCCGCCGAGCTCGTGCGCTCGACGGCGCAGACGATCGCCGTCGGCCGCGACGACGCCGAGGTGGCGCAGCGGGCGCTGACGCTCGGGCGTGACGTGGCGGACATCCGCGCGAACGGGTTGGCGGGCACCGTGGCCGAGGTGGTCGACCGGGTGGGGCAGTGGCGGGAGAAGACCGGCGTGACCCGGCTCTACCTGCAACTGATGGACATGGCCGACCTCGACCAGGTCGAGCTGATCGCGGCCGAGGTGGCGCCGCAGCTGGGGTAGGGCCGTGCGCGGAAACCGTTGTGATGGCAACGGTTTCCGCGCACGACCTCAGCGGACCAGGGGTAGCGTGGCGCCCATGGTTGGGTCGTGTCGCCGTGATGCCGGACCGGTGCAGGTCGACCGCGTCGGGCTCGTCGAGTACGTCGCAGCGTGGGACGCCCAGCGCGCGCACGCGGAAGCGCGCCGTTCGGGCGGGGGTCCCGACGTGCTGATGCTGCTCGAACATCCCTCGGTCTACACCGCGGGCAAGCGGACCCAGCCCGAGGACCGGCCGACCGACGGCACCCCCGTCGTCGACGTCGACCGCGGCGGCCGGATCACCTGGCACGGGCCGGGCCAGCTCGTCGGCTATCCGATCATCGGGCTCGCCGAGCCGCTGGACGTCGTCGACTTCGTCCGGCGGCTCGAGGAGGGCCTCATCGCCGTCGTGCACGGCTTCGGCATCACCGCCGCAGGCCGGATCGCGGGCCGCAGCGGGGTGTGGCTGCCCGCCGACGCCCGCGGGCCCGAGCGCAAGATCGCCGCCATCGGCGTCCGCGTACAGGGCGGCGTGACGCTGCACGGCTTCGCGATCAACTGCGAGCCCGACCTCACGGCGTTCGACCGGATCGTCCCGTGCGGGATCGTCGACGCGGGGGTGACCTCACTGTCGGCCGAGCTCGGCCGGTCCGTGGCGGTTGCCGAGGTCATCGACGCCACCGAGCACGCCATCCTTGCTGCGCTGGAGGGCTCGCTGCCCGTGCGCGAGCACGCGGTGGCGCGGCAGGCCGTGCCCGCCGGGCTGGACCTGCAGCTGCACCCGGCCCTGCGCTGAACGGGCGGCGCTGAACCGACGCTGAACCGGCCGTCAGCCCGCGCTGCTCGCGAGCGTTCTGGCCAGGCGCACGAGGCTCTCGCGCAGCGCCGCCGTCGACCGCTGCTCGGTCCGCGTCCAGTGCCCCACCTGCTCCGCCGCGAGCGCGGCCAGCAGCACGTCGGCCCGCACGTCCGGATCGGGCGCCCCGGCGTCGGCGAGCAGCATGTGGCAGTGGCGGACCCACAGCCGATGTGCCCCGACGCGCAGCCGCGCCCCTGGGCTGGCCGTCTGTGACATCGCCACCAGGTCCAGGTGCATGACCACGAAGCCCACATAGGCCTCGACGAACGCGGCGAGCCGGTCGACGGGTTCGGCCCCTGGGCCGAGCGGGGGCGGCCCGGCGAGCAGTTTCTGCTGCAGTTGCGCCTCGCGCTCGCCGAGCAGCGCCGAGGCGAGCCCGGACTTGTCCCCGAACCGCCGGTAGAGCGTGCCCTTGCCGACGCCCGCGGCCGCGGCGACGTCGTCCATGCTCACGGCCGCGACGCCACGCGTGGTGAACAGCTTTTCGGCGGCAGCGAGGACTTTGCGCCGGTTCCGCGCGGCGTCGGCCCGCTCCGGTGCCGGGGGCGCGCCCAGCAGGTCTCGGTCCACGAGTGGACTGTAGTCCGTTCCTCCTTGCTTTAATCGGACCGCGGTCCGTATGGTTGATCGGACCACAGTCCGATTACTGCCGGAGGTCCGTCATGACCCTGCTGCACATCGCGTCGTCCCCGCGCGGCGCCGACTCCGACTCGCTGCGCATCGCGCGCGTCTTCACCGAGGCTTACGCGGAACACCACCCCGGCGCCGAGCTGGATCACTGGAACCTCTGGGACGGCTCGTTGCCCGACTTCGCCGAAGGGGCGACGGCGAAGATGACGGTCTTCGGGGGCGGGACGCCCGCCGGTGCGCAGGCCCGCGTGTGGGCCCAGGCACGCGCCGCGTTCGAGCGCTTCGCCGCGGCCGACCGGGTGTTGTTCAGCGTCCCGATGTGGAACGCCGGGATTCCCTACGTCCTCAAGCAGTTCGTCGACGTCGTCAGCCAACCCGGCTGGATCTTCGGCGTGGACGCCGCGTCGGGTTACCAGCACCTGCTCGCCGACCGCGGCACCCGGGTCGCGGTGATCTACACCAGCGCGGTCTGGGGCCCGGGGCTCGGCCCGGAGTTCGGGCACGACTTCCAGTCGACTTACGTCGAGGACTGGCTGCGCTGGACCGGTCTGACCGACATCAGCGACATCCGCTTCCACCCGACGCTCACCGGCGATCGCGCGGCCGAGGACGCCGCGGCACTGGCCCGTGCCCGCGACGTCGCCAAGTCCTTCTGAGTTCAGGCGCCGAGGTGGCGCAGCACCGCCTCGGCCGCCCGCCGCCCGCTGACCAGCGCGCCCTGCTGAGACGGAGTGTCGCGGTGGTCGCCCGCGACGAACAGCCCTTCGCCGAGGTCGACGGCGCTGCGGAGCGGCCGCCCTGCGGGGAACGCCGGAAGCGCGGCACGCACCTCGTCGGTCCGCAGGTGCTGCCAATCGGCGGTCGACGCGCCGTAGAGCCGCGCCAGCTCGCGGCGGACCTCGGGTTCGGGGATGGCCGCCCCGACCACTGTCGACGACACGAGCGCGCGGTCCGCGGGCGCGTAGGCGTCCGGCATGACGACGGTGTTCGCCATCGGGCCGCCCGTGGCGTCCAGGTGCAGCAGCGGCTGGTCGGCGGGGCGCTGCGCCGCTGCGTGGTAGTAGGTCGTCAACGTGTGCAGCGTCGGCACCTGCATGCCCGGCAGCAGGTCGGCGGCGGTCCGCGGGTCGGTGGCGACGACGACGGCGCGCGCCGAGAGGGTCTCGCCGTCTGCCTCGACGCGGCCGGACCCGACCCGGCTGACCCGCCGCCCGATGCGCAAGACCTTCTCCGGCAGGGCGTCGGCGAGCTGCGCGGGCAGCGCGCCCATGCCCGCGGCGGGCACGGCGATCGTCCCGAGCGCGAAGCAGCGCCAGACCAGCCGCACGTAGGCCGCCGACGTCACCAGCGCGCGCTCGCCGAGGACCCCGGACAGGAAGGGCCTCAGGAACCGCTCGACGACGCGGCCGTCGAGGTGGGCGGCGGCGAAGTCGCGGGCCGCAGACCGGTCGATCCGGGCCGCCGTGCGCTGGGGCGGCGTGGCCAGCACCCGTGCCGTCCACGCCGCGAGCGTGACCTTGTCCAGCGGGCTGAGGAGCCCGTCGACGGTGGTCGGCCAGATCATCCCCGGCTGCCGCAACGGGTGGCCGAACGTGTGCAGGGCACCGTCGTCGCCGCGGATCGCCGCGCCGGAGACGAAGGGCCGCAGGTGCAGCGCGGCGAGGTCGGTCGTGGCCCGCAGCGCGGGGTAGGCCGTGTTGAGCACCTGGAAGCCGCGGTCGAGCCGGAAGCCGTCGACCAGGTCGGTGGCGATCCGCCCCCCGGGCCGATCGGCCGCGTCGAGCAGGACGACGTCGAGCCCGCGCCGCGCCAGGACGCCCGCCGCGCGCAGGCCCGCCAGCCCGGCGCCGACGACGACGACCTCGTGCCCGCTCACCGGTCCAGTGCCGCGGACAACGCGTCGTCCACGGTCAGATGCCGGAACTGGTACCCGGTGGTTTCCAGCTGCCCCGGCACCGCTCGCTGGCCGAACAGCAGCAGCTCCTCGCCCATGGCGCCGAGCACCCCCTTGATGGCGAAGGCAGGCACGGGGATCGACGTGGGCCGGTGCAGCGCGCTCGCGAAGGCCTTCGTGAACTCCGCGTTCGTGACGGGCACGGGGCCGGTGAGGTTGACCGGACCGCTGATGTCGCCGTGCTCCAGCGCGTGCCGGATGCCGCCCACCTCGTCGTCGAGCGAGATCCACGGCATGTACTGCGTGCCCGAGCCCAGCCGTCCGCCGAGGAACAGCTGGAAAAGCGGCTTCAGCGTCCCCAGCAGTCCACCCGCGGGCGCCAACACGAGGCCCGTTCGCAGGGGCACCACGCGCGCGCCTGCGTCCTTCGCCTTCTGGGCGGACGCCTCCCAGTCCCGGCACACCTCGGCGAGGAAGCCGCCGCCCGACGGCGACTTCTCGTCGGTGACGTGGTCACCCGTGTTGCCGTAGTAGCCGACCGCCGACGCCGAGAGGAACGCGGGCACCCCGTTCTCGGCCACGGCGGCGGCGAGCACCTCGGTGGGCACGTTGCGGCTGTCCCGGATCAACTGTTTGCGCGCGCCGCTCCACGGCCGGTCGCCGATCCCGACGCCGCCGAGGCCGATCACGGCGTCCGCGCCGTCAAAGGTGCCGGGGTCGATGCGGCCCGCGGGCGGGTCCCACCCGCGCTCGTCCGGCGCGGCGGGGGTGCGACGCACGAGGCGCAGGACGTCGTGCCCGGCTTCGCGGAGGTGAGCCACGAGAGCGGTTCCGATCAGACCGGACGACCCGGCGATGACTACGCGCACGGACATGATCCTCTCGGAGTCCGAACCTGATCGCGACCCGAACGGGGTCGTGCGCGGAAAGTGTGGTCCCGGCAACGTTTTCCGCGCACGGCACCTACACCTCGAACTCGCCCGCCTCAAGGCGCGCCCGTATGGCCGAAACGAACCGACCCGCGTCCGCCCCGTCGACGAGGCGGTGGTCGTAGGTCAGCGGGAGGTAGCAGACCGAGCGGATGGCGATCACCGACTCGCCGTCGGCCCCATCGACCACCCGCGGCCGCTTGACGATCGCGCCGGTACCCAGGATCGCCACCTGCGGCTGGTTGATGATGGGCGTGTCGAACAGGGCGCCGACACTGCCGATGTTGGTGATCGTGAAGGTGCCGCCGGACAGCTCGTCGGGCCCGATCTTGCCGTCCCGCGTGCGCGCGGCGACGTCGCCGATCCGCTTGGCCAGGCCCGCGATGTTGAGGTCCTCGGCGTTCTTGATCACCGGCACGAGCAGGCCACGGGGGGTGTCCACGGCGATGGCCAGGTGCACGTTGCCGTGGTAGGTCACCTCCTTGGTCTCGTCGTTGATCGACGCGTTGACCGCAGGGAACTGCTTGAGGGTCTCGACCGCCGCCTTCGCGAAGAAGGGCAGGAAGGTGAGCTTGATGCCCTCGCGGCGCTCGAACTCGGCCTTGACGCGGTCACGCAGGCGCGCGACGCGGGTCATGTCGACCTCCTGCACGGTCGTCAGCTGAGCCGACACGCGCAGCGACCCGGTCATCCGCTCGGCGATCACCTGACGCAGGCGCGGCAGCTTGACCGTCGTGCCCGGCTGAGGTCCGCCTGCTGCGGGCCGAGCGGCGGGTGTCGAGGCGGCGGCTGCGGGAGCCGCTGCGGTCGAGGGAGCTGGGGTCGAGGGAGCTGGGGTCGACGACGCGGGGGGCGCCTGCTCCCCGGCCGGAGCTGGGATCTGCGGCTCGGGCTCCGGCTCCGGTTTGGCGGCGTCGGCGGCGGCCAGCACGTCCTGCTTGCGGATGCGTCCGCCGACACCGGAGCCCGCGATCGTCGACAGGTCGACGGAGTGCTCCGCCGCCAGCTTGCGCACGAGCGGCGTGACGTAGGGGGCGGCGCCGTTGCCCGTCGTGGCGGCGGGCTGGTCGGCAGCAGGCTCGGCAGGCTCGGAGCGGGGCTCCGCCGCGGGTGGCGCGGAGTCGGCCGACGCCTCGGCAGGCGCGGCCGCCGCGGGCTCCGGCTCCGGGGTCTTGTCCGGCTCGGGCGCCTCCTGGGCCGCTTCCGCGTCGCCGATCACGGCCAGCTGACCGCCCACGTCGACGGTCTCGTCCTCGGCCGCGGTGATCTCCAGGAGCGTGCCCGCAACGGGGGAGGGGATCTCGGTGTCGACCTTGTCGGTGGACACCTCCAGCAGCGGCTCGTCCACCTCGACCTGGTCGCCGACCTGCTTGAGCCAGCGGGTGACCGTGCCCTCGGTGACGCTCTCGCCCAGCTCCGGCATGGTCACCGCCTGCCCGGACCCCGTGGCCTTCGCCGCGGGCTTCGGCGCGCTCGCAGGCTCCTCAGCGGCGCTCGGGACGGGCGCGGGCTCCTCGGGGGGAGTGGGCTGCTCGGCGGGGGCGGCCTGCTCGGCGGGTGCCGACTGCTCGGGGGGTGCCGACTGCTCGGGCGCCTCGGCGGGAGCCGATTCCGAAGCCGACCCGTCGCCGATCACCGCCAGCTCGCCGCCGACCTCGACGGTCTCGTCCTCGCCCGCGACGATCCGCTCCAGCACTCCTGCGGCAGGGGAGGGGATCTCGGTGTCGACCTTGTCGGTGGAGACCTCGAGGAGCGGCTCGTCGACCTCGACGTGGTCGCCTTCTTGCTTGAGCCACCGGGTCACGGTGCCCTCGGTGACGCTCTCACCGAGGGCGGGCATCTGGACGGAGAAGGACATGGCTCCTCGATCTTGTCAGTTCGCGTGAAGTCAGGAGTGCGTGCCGTCAGGAATGACTGTGCAGGGGCTTGCCTGCCAAGGCGAGGTGCGCCTCGCCGAACGCCTCATTCTGGGTGGGGTGGGCGTGGATCAGCGCCGCGACGTCCTCGGCCTGGGCGTCCCAGTTGTAGACCAGCTGAGCCTCGCCGATCAGCTCGCCGACCCTGGCACCGACCATGTGGATGCCCACCACCGGCCCCGGTGTGCCCTGGGCCCCCTGCTTGACCAGCTTGATCGCGCCCTGGGTCTGCAGGATCTGGCTCTTGCCGTTGCCTGCGAGGTCGTAGGTCAGGGTCTGGATGTCGCCGTAGGCGTCGCGCGCCTGCGCCTCGGTCAGGCCGACCGACGCGACCTCGGGCTCGCAGTAGGTGACACGGGGGATGCCGGTCTCGTTGATCACGGGCGGGTTCAGGCCCGCGATGTCCTCGGCGACGAAGATGCCCTGCGCGAAGCCGCGGTGCGCGAGCTGGAGGCCGGGGACGATGTCGCCGAGCGCGTAGACGTCGGGCAGGTTGGTGCGCAGCCGCTCGTCGGTGAGCACGAAGCCGCGCTCCATCCGCACACCCGCCTCGGTGTAGCCCGCGTTCGCGGTGTTGGGCCCGCGTCCGATCGCCACCAGGAGCAGGTCGGCCTCGAGCTCCTCGCCCGTCTCCAGGGACACCGTGACCGAGCTGTCGCTCTGCTTGGCGCCGGTGAACTTCACGCCCGTCTTGAAGGCGATCTTGCGCCTGCGGTACGCGCGCTCCAGGAGCTTGGAGGCGAACTCGTCCTCGTTGGGGACCAGTCGGGGGAGCGCCTCGACGATGGTGACGTCGGCGCCGAAACTCTTGAACACCGACGCGAACTCGACGCCGATCACGCCGCCGCCCAGGATGACGATGCTGCTCGGCACCTCTTCCAGCCGGATCGCCTCGTTGCTGGTGATGATCCGGCCGCCGATGTCGAGGCCGGGCAGGGTGCGCGCGTAGCTGCCGGTGGCGAGGACGACCTTGTCGCCGACGTAGCGCTCGCCGCCGACCGTGACGGCGTTCGGCGCCTCGAACCGGCCGTCGCCCGCGACCATCTCGATCTTCCGGGACTTCACCAGGCCCTGCAGGCCCTTGTACAGCTTGGCGACGACGCCGTCCTTGTAGGAGTTCACGCCCGCCATGTCGATGCCCGCGAGCGAGCTCTTCACCCCGATGCGGTCGCCGTCGCGAGCGCTGTCGGCCACGTCGGCCGCGTGCAGCAGGGCCTTGGTCGGGATGCAGCCGTAGTGCAGACAGGTGCCGCCCAGCTTGTCGCGTTCGACGAGCACCACCGACATCCCCAGCTCGGCCGCGCGCAGCGCGCAGGCGTACCCGCCTGATCCGCCGCCGAGGATCACCAGGTCCGCGTTGTGCTCGGGCACGTCCTACTCCTCATCGAAAGGGTCTTGCCGTCTCGGCATTTCACGCCGATGTCATCTTGTCACTCGACGCGCCGTCGTGCGGGCCCCGGTCATGCCGCTCACACCCCGCTCGCACACACTGCGCGGGGTCGGCACACAGTGCGGGCGGTGTGTGCGAGCCCCGCGGGGTGTGTGTCAGCCCTTGGCCGCGATGTCCTGCAGCACCGCGAACAGCGTCCGCACCGGGACCCCGGTGCCGCCCTTCACCGTGTAGCCGTACGGACCGCCGGTGTGGAAGCTCGGACCCGCGATGTCGAGGTGCGCCCACGCGACGCCGTCGGGCACGAACTCGCGCA
Source organism: Pseudonocardia sp. (assembly GCA_036401495.1). Lineage (GTDB taxonomy): Bacteria > Actinomycetota > Actinomycetes > Mycobacteriales > Pseudonocardiaceae > Pseudonocardia. The sequence goes on from DASWUV010000153.1 coordinate 13,957, forward strand.
AGAACGTGCCTGCCACCAGCATCCCGCCCCAGCGCGCCCCGGTGACGTTGGCCAGGTCGGCCACCCGCGAGTCCAGCTCGCCGCGCATGTGCTCGGGGAGGGGCATCGCCCAGCCGTCCTCGCCGCACTCCCTGGCCAGGGCGGCGACCCGGTCGCGGAAGGCGTCACTGCCCATGATCCCCATCGTGCGCAGGCCGAGCGCCACCTGCTGCGCGCCGGTGAGCGTGGACGTCTCGACCAGGTAGTCGGGGGAGTCCTCGCCCGCGCGAACGATCGCGTCGGCCAGGATCAGGCGGCCCTCGGCGTCGGTGTTGAGCACCTCGACGGTGCGGCCGCCGTACATGCGCAGGACGTCGCCGGGCCGGTAGGCGGTGTCAGAGGGCATGTTCTCGGCCATCGGCACCGTCGCGGTGACGGCCACGGGCAGCTCCAGCGTCGCCGCCAGCACGGTCGCGGCGATGACCGCAGCGGCGCCGCCCATGTCCGAGGTCATGTGGTCCATGTTGGCCGCGGGCTTGATCGAGATGCCGCCCGTGTCGAACGTGATGCCCTTGCCGACGAGCGCGACGCTCGCCCGCGGTGCCGAGCCGCCCGACCAGTGCAGCCGCACCAGCCGCGGCTTGCGGGAGGAGCCCTGGCCGACACCGAGCACCCCGCCGAACCCGGCGGCGGCGAGCGCGGCGTCGTCGAGCACCTCGACGTCGAGCCCCGCGGCCTCCGCCAACTCGACGGCGCGCGCGGCGAAGGTCTCCGGGTACAGGTCGTTCGGCGGCGTGTTCACCAGGTCGCGGGCCGTGCGCACGGCCTCGCCGACGGCCGCGGCCGTGCGCACCACCTGCTCTGCGTCGGCGGCGTCGGTCACCAGGGCGAGCCGCTTGAGCGGGGGCTTGCGGTTCCCGTTGGTGCGGTAGGCGGTGAACGCGTAGGCGCCGAGCGCGCTGCCCTCGGCCGCCGCGGCGAGGTCGATCCGCCCGAGCGTGCTGGCGGCGTGGTCGGTGCCCGCGAGCGCCCTCGCCGCTGCCCCCGACGCGCGCCTGACCTGCTCGGGGCCGACGGCGTCCTGCTTGCCGAGCCCGACCGCGACCAGGAGCGGAGCCGTGATCGTGCCCCGCGTGGGGAGCTTGGTGATCTCGTCGGCCTTGCCCGTCGCACCCGCCACGGCGAGCAGGGCGGCGAGCTGCCCCTCGAAGGCCGCGTCGATCTCGTCGGCGCCTGCGGCGAGCCGGGGCAGAGCCTCGCCGTCGGCAGGCCCCTCCGCGGCGAGAAGGCCGATCACGACGGCATCGGCGTCGACGTCGACGGGTGATCCGTCGAAGGGGTACAGCTCGGGAGACACGTGTGCGCCTTCCTCCTCGGGAGTGAGACCGCTTCGAGACCCTACTGACACCGGTGGGGAGTCGGTCCGGACAGGTGGGGGTGCTTGGGTGGGTGAGTGCCCCCTGGTGTCGAACGCAGGCTCGGCACGGCCGACGCGGTCGTGCTGGGCCTCGCCTCGATGCTCGGCACCGGCGTGTTCGCCGTGTGGGCGCCTGCCGCGGCTGCCGCGGGCCGCTGGATGGTGCTGGGCGTCGTGCTCGCCGCTGTCGTCGCGGCCTGCAACGCGTCGTCGACCGCCGATCTCGCCGTCGCCCACCCGCAGAGCGGCGGCGGCTACGTCTACGGGACCGCGCGCCTGTCCGCGGGGGCGGGCCGCTTGGCGGGTGTGGCGTTCCTGGTCGGCAAGTCGGCCTCCGCGGCCGCGGCGGCAGGGGTGTTCGGCAGCTACGTCCTGCCGTCGGCGCCGTTGGCCGCGGCGCTGCTGGCGGTCGTGGTCGCCACCGCGTTGAACCTCGCGGGCGTGATCTGGACGGCACGGGGCGCCTACGCGCTCGTCGGGGGCACGATCGCCGTGCTGCTGGTCGTCGTGGTGGTCGGGTTGTCCGTGAGCGGCGGCCCGGTCGACTCCGCGGTCCCGGCTGTGGCCCCGATCGTGGTCGACTCCGGGCCCTTCGGCGTGCTCACCGCGGCGGGTCTCGTGTTCTTCGCGTTCGCCGGATACGCGCGCATCGCCACGCTCGGCGAGGAGGTGCGCGACCCGCGGCGCACGATCCGGCTGGCCATCGCGGTGGCCCTGGGCATCACCGTGGTCCTCTACCTGCTCGTGGCCTTCGCGCTCCTGCACGGGCTGGGGGCCGTCCGCCTCGCACAGCAGATGTCGCCGCTGGCCGCGCTCGTCGACACGCGGGGTGCGCCCGGCCTCGGCGTGCTCGTGCGCGTGGGGGCCGCGGTGGCGGCCGGGTCGGCCCTGCTGTCGGTGCTGGTGGGGATCAGCAGGACAACGCTCGCGATGGCCCGTGGCAACGACCTGCCGCACGCTCTGACCCGGATCAGCGGGCGCGGCACCCCATGGCTCGCCGACCTGGCGGGCGGGGTGGTGGCTGCGGGCATCGCCGTGCTGGCAGGCCCCGCGGCGGCGATCGCGCTGTCGGCGTGCTCCGTGCTCGTCTACTACGGCGTGATCAACGTCGCCGCGCTGCGCCTGCGGTCAGGGGAGCGTTCGTGGCCGCGGTGGACGGCGGTGCTCGGTCTCGTGCTGTGCGTCCTGCTGGCCGTGCTCCTGCCGCTGGCCCAGGTGCTGATCACCGCGGCGGCGCTGGCCGTGGCGTGGACGGCGTGCACGTTCCTGCCGCTGCGCCGATGAGCGTGGCGAGCTCGTTGAGGTCGGTGATCGACACATCGCCCTCGACGCCCTTGAGCGCGGCCACCGTGGCGCCCGCCGCCCGGCCCGCAGCGACCCCGGCCGCGGCGTCCTCGACGACGAGGCAGCGTGCGGGCGGCACGCCGAGCAGTTGCGCGGCGAGCAGGTAGCCCTCGGGGTCGGGCTTGCCGCGGCTGATGTCCTCGACGGTGACGAGCACGGGGGCCGCGATCCCCGCCGCGCCGAGGCGGGCGTGCGCCAGGCGCACGTCGGCGCTGGTCACGATGGCCCAGGGCAGCGTGAGCCCGGCCAGCAGGTCGAGCGCGCCCGGCGTCGGGACCACGTCGGCGAGGTCGTCGTACTGGAGGTCGAGCTGGCGGGCCGCGGCGGCCGCGACAGCGGCGTCGTCGAGCCAGGGGCAGAGCGATCGCACGGCGGCGTCGGCGGGCCTGCCGTGCAGGGTGGCGGGGTCGACGTCCACGCCGTACTCCCACGCCCAGGTGGTCCAGGCGCGTTCGACGGCGGCATCGGAGTCGACGAGAGTGCCGTCCATGTCGAAGAGGACAGCGGCGACATCGGTCAGATCCACGTCCGCCGACGGTACGGTGGCCCGGTGGTGAAGATCGAGCGTGCCGCCACCATTGCGGCGAGTCCGGACGTCGTGTGGTCGGTCGTATCGGACGTCGAGGCCTGGCCGGAGTGGCATCCGGCCTGTGCCGAGGTGCGGCGCCTTGACGACGGGCCCCTGCGGATGGGCAGCAAGGCCGTGATCCGCCAGCCCCGACTGCCGGTGACGACCTGGGAGGTCACGTGGTGGGACCCTCCTGTGGGCTTCATCTGGGTGGCGCGCGCGCCGGGGGCACTGACGATCGGGGAGCACCACGTCACGCCCTTGGGTGACGGCACAGCGCTGCGGCTGGTCATCGACCACAGCGGCCCGCTCGGCTCGGTGCTCGGTCTCGCCATGTATCGCCTGACCGACCGCTACGTGACGATGGAGGCCGAGGGGATCAAGCGGCGCAGCGAGGCCAGGACGCAGACGGCGCGGTAGCGTCGCGCGCCGTGGACGACCTGCGCACCGGCCCCCTGCACGACCGCCACATCGCCCTCGGCGCCACCCTCGGTGCGTTCGGCGGCTGGTCGATGCCGATCGCGTACCCGGACGGGACGGTCGCCGAGCACACCGCGGTCCGCGCGGACGTCGGCGTGTTCGACGTCAGCCACCTCGGCAAGCTGACGATCACCGGGCCGGGCGCCGCGGCGTTCGTGAACCGCTGCTTCACCGCGGACCTGGACAAGATCGGACCCGGCCAGGCGCAGTACACGCTGTGCTGCAACAGTGCGGGCGGCGTGCTCGACGACGTCATCGTGTATCTCGTCGGGCCGGACGAGGTCCTCGCCGTGCCCAACGCGGCCAACGCCGCGCAGGTCGCGCAGCTGCTGCGGGCGGCGGCTCCCGAGGGCATCGAGGTGCTCGACCGGCACCGGGAGCTGGCCGTGCTCGCCGTGCAGGGCCCGCGCTCGAGCGAGCTGGTGCCCGCAGGCGCCGAGCTGGACTACCTGGCGTTCGTCGACACGGCTCTGGGCACCGGCTCGACGATGCGGGTCTGCCGCACCGGCTACACGGGCGAGCACGGCTACGAGCTGCTCGTGCCGTGGGCGGCGGCGGGCGAGGTGTGGGACGGACTGGTCGCGGCCGGGGCACGGCCGTGCGGCCTGGGCGCCCGCGACACCCTGCGTACGGAGATGGGCTACCCCCTGCACGGCCAGGATCTCAGCCCCGACATCTCGCCGGTGCAGGCGGGTAGCGGCTGGGCGGTCGGCTGGGGCAAGCCGGAGTTCTGGGGTCGTGACGCGCTGGTGGCCGAGAAGGCCGCGGGCCCCGCGCGACGGCTGCGCGGGCTGCGGGCGACCGGGCGGGGCATCCCGCGGCCGGGGATGGACGTGCTGGTCGACGGGGTGCGCGTGGGCGCCACGACGTCGGGCACGTTCTCACCGACGCTGAAGACGGGGATCGCGCTGGCGCTGCTCGACCCGGGCGTGCGGCTCGAGGCGGAGGTGAGCGTCGATGTCCGCGGGCGGATGCTGCCGTGCGTCGTCACGAGGCCGCCGTTTGTGCCTTCACACGTGCGTTAGGACGTCCGATCATCGGCCGTCCGCGGTACCGTCTGGTCCCATGAGTCCGCAGTTCGCCCGCACGCCCAACCCTGCCCCGGTTCCCGCAGAGCGGCGTGCCGAGATCCTGGCCGACCCCGGGTTCGGCCGGTACTTCACCGACCACATGGTGACGATCCGCTGGTCGGCAGGCGTCGGCTGGCACGACGCCGCGGTGGTGCCCTACGGGCCGCTGTCGTTGGACCCGGCCACCATGGTGCTGCACTACGGGCAGGAGATCTTCGAGGGACTCAAGGCGTACCGCAGGCCCGACGGCTCGATCGCCTCGTTCCGCCCCGAGGCCAACGCGGCGCGGTTCCGCGGCTCGGCCTCGCGGATGGCCATGGCCGAGCTGCCCGACGATCTGTTCCTGGCGTCGATCTCCGAACTGCTGGCCGTCGACCACCTGTGGGCGCCCGCCGCAGGCGGCGAGGACGCGCTCTACCTGCGGCCGTTCATGGTGGCCACCGAGGTGGGGCTGGGTGTGCGGCCTGCCTCGGAGTACCTGTACGCGCTGATCGCGTCGCCGGTCGGGCCGTACTTCGCCGACGGCGTGAAGCCGATGGACGTCTGGCTCTCGACGGAGTACACGCGCTCGGCGCTCGGCGGCACGGGCACGGCCAAGTGCGGTGGCAACTACGCCGCCTCGCTCCTCCCGCAGGCTCAGGGCGCGCAGCACGGTTGCGCTCAGGTGGCCTACCTCGACGCCGAAGAGCGCAAGTGGGTGGACGAGATGGGGTCGAACAACCTGTTCTTCGTCTACGGGTCGGGTGACCAGATCGAGGTCGTCACCCCGTCGCTGACGGGCAGCATCCTGGCGGGCGTCACCCGCGACTCGGTGCTCGTGCTGGCCAAGGAGCTGGGCTGTCAGGTCACCGAGCGGCGCATCTCCGGGCAGGAGTGGCTCGAAGGGGCGGCCGACAAGACGATCACCGAGGTCTTCGGCTGCGGCACCGCGGCGGTGATCACCCCGATCGGCGGGGTCAAGCACGCCGAGGGCGAGGTCCGGATCGGCGACGGCGAGCCCGGCCCCGTGACCCGCCAGCTGCGCGCCCTGCTCACGAGCATCCAGCGCGGCGCGGCCCCCGACACGCACAGCTGGATGCGGACGCTCTACCCGTCAGGCTGACGCCGAGCAGGGTGAGTCGTGCGTCTCGGCGCGGTGAGTCGGGCGTCTGGGCGCGGTGAGTCGGGCGTCCCGGTACGGCGAGTCGGGCGTCTCGGCGGTCGCGGCCTGATCGCCGTCGTCGCCTGCGTCAGTGGGCGACGAGGACGACGAGCGCCGTTGTCGTCGCGAGCTCGCAGCCTGCGCCCAGCACGTCGCCGGTCATGCCGCCGAAGCGGCGCGTCGTGTGCCGGGAGAGGACGACGACCAGCGCCGCTCCGAGCCCGATCGCGAGCACGCCACGCGGTCCGGCGAGGGCGTAGCCGCAGGTGGCGAGCGCCGCCCACCAGACGACGGCGACCCACCACGGCTGGGACCCGGCGACGGTCGCGCCCAGGCCGTCCGGCCGGGCGGCGGGCACCCCCCGCCGGGCGACCCACAGGAACGCCGCCCGCCCGGCCGCCGCCGCGAGCGCAGGCGCCGCGATGGCGCCGAGCGCGACAGCCCACACGGCGGCCGCCTGGCCGGTGCGGACCGGAGGTGGCGCCCCGAGCACTGTCACGGCGTGCACGGGTGTGGCCAGCGCGGCGAGGGCGGCCGCCTGTGCCCCGACCACCACCAGCAGGGTCACCACGGCGAAGGGGCCTGCGCCACCGTCGCGCATGACGGCCAAGGCGCGCTCCGGCGGCCCGTAGCAGCCCAGGCCGTCGGCCGTGTCGGCGAGGCCGTCCAGGTGCATGCCGCGCGTCGCCAGACCGGCGAACCCGACGGCCAGCAGCCCTGCCACCAGCGGCGGAACGCCGAGGAGGGCGAGCCCGACGAGCACTGCGCCGGTGGCCGCGCCGACGATCGCGCCGACCACTGGCGACCAGCGCAGCGCCGCGGCGGCGGTTCGCGCGTCGGGGGCGCCGGTGCGGACGGGCAGCACGGTCAGCCAGGACAGCGCGAGCGCCAATCCCCTCATCGCCGACCCGCCGTACGAGTCATGATCGCCA
>DASWUV010000154.1:0-11440 GCA_036401495.1 Pseudonocardia sp.
GACGACGTCGCGCACGCCCGCGGTCAGCAGGATGTGGGCACACGCGATGCCTGCGGCGCCCGCGCCCGAGACGACGACGCGCAGTCCCTCGATCGGGCGGCCCTGCACCACGGCCGCCCCGCGCAGCGCGGCGAGCAGCACGATCGCGGTGCCGTGCTGGTCGTCGTGCATGACCGGGCAGTCGAGAGCCTCGATCAGGCGGCGTTCCAGCTCGAAGCAGCGGGGCGCCGACACGTCCTCGAGGTTGACCGCGCCGAAGCTGGGCCGCAGGCGGACGAGGGTCTCGACGATCTCGTCGACGTCGGTGGTGGCGAGCACGAGGGGGATCGAGTCGAGGCCGCCGAACGTCTTGAACAGCGCCGACTTGCCCTCCATCACCGGAAGCGCAGCCCGCGGGCCGACGTCGCCGAGCCCGAGCACGGCGGTGCCGTCGCTGACGACGGCGACGAGGCGGTCGGCCCACGTGTAGGTGCGGGCGAGCGCGGGCTCGGCGGCGATCGCCCTGCTGACCTGGGCGACGCCGGGGGTGTAGGCGATGGCGAGGTCGCGGGCGTCGGCCAGCGGCGCGGTCAGGCCCGTGGCGAGCTTGCCGCCCCGGTGCGCGGTGAAGATTTCCTCGGTGGTCGGCTGCAGGTCGTCGAGAACAGTCATGGGAGTTCTTTCTCCGGTGCGGTCGGGCATGCTCGTCGCGCACCGGGGCCGCGGGTGAGGGCCCTCAGGATCGGCGCCGGACGGCCACCCCTCGACATAGCCGCGGGTTGGCGGCAGGCCGGGGTGGGCGGTCGGGTAGGGGATGACGGTACCGCGGATGGCGGTGGCGGCCTGCCGCGGCCGCGCCGGGCGGCTCACACACACCGCATCGGGCCCGCACACATTGCGGGACGTGTGTGCGAGCCACCGGCGGTGTGTGCGAGCGGCGGGACGGGGACGGCTAGTCGACGGCCTCGCCTGCAGTGGAGCGGGGCGCGGCCCGCGGGACGAGGAAGCGGTCACCCATCGCCGTCGCCGCATGCAGGGGTGCGGTCGCCGCGGCCAACCCCACTGCGAGACCGGGCCGTCCGTCCTGCCGGGCCAGGGCAGGCCCCAGCGCCGACATCAGGGCCGTCAGGGCGGGCAGCGGGCGGACGAACAGCGTCAGCTCGCTGATCAGCCCGGCCGGATCCAGGCGCAGCAGCTGCGACTCCTCCAGCATGGTGGACCCGATCCGGGCGCGGTAGAACAACGCGCAGGTCCGCTTGGCCGGATCGTGGAGCTCGGTGTGGTAGGCGATATCGCTGATCGCCCCGAGTCCGGCGGCGAGGACCGCGCCGACCTGCGCGCGCCCGCGGAACCGAAACTGTTCGGTCAACGGCGACACCAACTGCACGTCGGCGGCAAGGCATTCGATCGCCCGTTGAGCGTCACCCGTTTCACCCGCCGAGCGCCACTGCGCGATCGTCGCCTCGGCCGTCTGCGTCCCGATGTCGGTCAACGAAACCTCCCAAGTTGAGTTCAATAGAGCAACTTACTAACTTGTCGGCCATGCGCAACACCAGCTTCGCGGAGATGCACTGCTCGCTCGCCCGGGCGCTGGAGGTCGTCGGCGACTGGTGGACGCCCTTGATCGTCCGCGACCTCTACCTGGGCCTGGATCGGTTCGACCTGCTGGTGCGCGACCTCGGCATCTCGCGCAACCTGCTCACCGAGCGGCTCGCCACGCTGGTCGAGGGCGGCCTCGTGGCCAAGGTGGCCTACCAGGACCGGCCGGTCCGGCACCGGTACGCCCTGACCGCCGCGGGGAGCGACCTCGTTCCCGTCCTGATGGCCCTCACCGCGTGGGGCGATCGCTGGACGACGCCCGACGGCGGCCCACCCATGCTGGTCCGGCACGACGACTGCGGTGCGATGTGCGTCGCGACGGTGTCGTGCGCCAACTGCGGCAAGCCGCTGCGCGCCGACACGACCACCGTCCGCCCCGGCCCGGGCGGACGTTCGGCACCCGGCACCGCCCTCATCGCACAGGTGCTGACCGGCCGGACGGTCTAGCGCTCGGCCCACCCCGCGCTCGCACACACCCCGCGTGGCTCCCACACAGTGCGGGACGTGGGTGCGAGCTACCGACGGTGTGTGCGAGGGGGTAAGCGGCGCGGCTGAGGCCACAGGCGCGCCCGCACCACCCCCCGCACCTGCGCCGGGCCGAGCGTGCGGGAGTCCGTCGAGCCGAAGGGGTTGTCCCCCACCACCCACCAGCCCTCGTCGACCCGCCGGACGGCGCGCTTGACCGACAGCTGCCCCGGCCGCGCAACCCACCCGACGAGTACGACGTCGCCGGGCCGCGGCACGCCGCCGAAGCGGGCGAGCACGACGTCGCCGTCGTGCAGGGTCGGCGACATCGAAGGGCCGCGCACCGCCACCCGCCGCCAACGCATGTGTCTCCCTTCACCCCTGCCCGAGCCGGACCCCCGGAGTAGTGTCAGGCCAGCCAGAACGATCAACTTCCAGGGAGGAACCATGCGGACCCTGTCTCGCATTCTCCGCCCGCGGCTGGAGGCCACCGCACACTGTGACCTCCCCTGCGGCGTGTACGACCCGGCCCAGGCGCGCATCGAGGCCGAGTCGGTCAAAGCCATCCAGGAGAAGTACCAGGGCAACGACGACCCCTCCTTCCGCGAGCGGGCGCTCCTGATCAAGGAGCAGCGCGCCGACCTCGTGAAGCATCACCTCTGGGTGCTGTGGACCGACTACTTCAAGCCGCCCCACTTCGAGAAGTACCCGGAACTGCACGAACTGTTCAACAAGGCCACGAAGAAGGCAGGCGGCGGCCCCGGCGGCGCCAAGGCCTCCGCCGACCCGGCCACCGGCCAGGAGCTGCTCGACCTGATCGCCCAGATCGACAAGATCTTCTGGGAGACCAAGGCCGCGGCCTGACCAGAAGCTCACCGGCGACGCCGAGCAGCGGAGATGTCATCCGCTGATCGGCGTCGCTTTTCGTCCGGGGGCGATGAGTTCTCCGCGCGGCGAGAGTCGCAACGACATGGTCGACGTTTTCGCTACCGGCATCCAGATGGGCGAGTCGCCCCGTTGGCATGACGGACGGTTCTGGATGTGTGACTGGCGCGCTGGTGAGGTGCTGGTCTTCGACGCGGCGGGCGGCCGGGAGGTGGTCGCCCGGATCGACGGCCTGCCCTTCTCCATCGACTGGCTCCCCGACGGCCGGATGCTCGCCACCACGGCCAAGGGCGTGGTGACCGTGCCCGATCTGCGCGCCTACGACGGGGGCGACCGCGGCTGGAACGAGATCGTCGTCGACCCGCACGGGCGCGCGTACGTCGACATGCCGGGCGCTATGCCGTGGGAGGAGTCGCGGCCGGGCGTGGTCGGGCTCGTCACGGGCGACGGCACCAGCCGCGTCGTCGCCGAGGACGTGTGGTTCCCGAACGGCATGGCGGTGACGCCGGACGGGGCCACGCTGATCCTCGCCGAGTCACACGCGCACCGGCTCACCGCGTTCACGATCGCCGCCGACGGCGACCTGGTCGACCGGCGGCTGTGGGCTGACCTCGGCGAGGGCGCCGCGCCCGACGGCATCTGCCTCGACGCCGAGGGCGCGGTCTGGTACGCCGACGTGCCCAACCAGCAGTGCGTGCGCGTCGAGGAGGGGGGCGCGGTGCTGCAGCGGGTCGGGGCCGACCGCGGGTGTTTCGCCTGCATGCTCGGGGGCGACGACGGGCGCACGCTCTTCGTCACCGCGAACGTCTGGACCGCAGGCGCGGCAGGCGACGGCGTTGTGCTGACCGAACGCGTCGACGTCCCCCACGCAGGCCGCCCCTGAGACGCCGCAACCTCTGCGAAGCAGCGGCGAGCGCGGTCACCGCAGGCCGAGCTCCGCGACGACGATCTCCGGCGCCGAGTCGACCATGTCGTGCCCCTGCCCCTCGACGACCGTGACGCCCGACCCCGCCAGCATCGCCGCGAGCGCGCGCGTCACCGCGGCGGCCCACGCTGGGCTGTGCTCGCCCAGCAGGAAGTGGACGGGTGCGGTGACACCGCGCGCAAGGTCGGCGAGGTCGAGCGCGATCAGCAGCTCCCCCTCGCGGCGGAACGTCGCGGCGAAGATCTCGACGGCGTTCGCGGCGACCGGCGAGTCGCGCATAGCGGTGACCGTCGCCGGGTCCAGCCCGTTGATCTCGACGAGGAACTCGACCAGCGCCCGGCCCGCCTCCCCGGCCGCGATGCGCGCCGACGCCCGGTCGAGCCATTCGCGGCCGAGGGTGGGGGGACCGGGCGGTTCACAGAGCACGAGGCGCCGTATCGGTGCGCCGCGGGAGGCCGCGCCGAGGGCGAAGACCGCGCCGATGCTGTGCGCGAGGACGTCCACCCGCCCCAGATGCCGGGCCACCGCGGCCACGTCGTCGTACTCCTGGCCGGAAGGGTAGTCCGGCGCGTCGCCGCTCATGCCGCGCCCGCGGCGATCCATCGCGGTCACGCGGTACCGCTCGACGAGCAGCGGCCACAGCGGCGCCCAGTCCGCCGCGGTGCGCATGCCGCCGTGCACGAGCAGCAGCGGCGGCCCCTGCCCTGCCGTCACCATGCCGATCGAGACACCATCGCTGCTGCGCACGGTCTCCCGCACGCCCCAGACCGAGTCTTCACTCATGGTCGGGACTGCCCTGGACGCACGTCGTGCCGAGCCCGGCGAGGCGACGTTGGGCCAGGCGCCTTCGCCTGGAGCCAGTGCCGCTCGCGCTCGTCATGTGCGTACCCGAACACGCAGCTTCTTCCTCCCGCAAACCAGCCGTGCGCGGATAACGATGTTCTGAGTACTCGTTCCGAGCACCGGCTATGTTGCCCCTGTGTCCACACCTCGGGTGTTCCTGCTCCGCCACGGTGAGACGGAGTGGTCGCGCAACGGGCGGCACACCAGCCGCACCGACATCCCCCTGACCGACCGCGGCCGCATGCTCGCGAAGGCCACCGGCGACGTCGGACGGCATCTGCTCGGCGACGCGCCCATGCTCGTCTGGTGCAGCCCGCGCAGCCGCGCTCGTGACACGGCGGAGCTGGCCGGACTGCACATCGACCGGGTGGACGAGCGGCTCGTCGAATGGGACTACGGCGACTACGAGGGCGTCACCACCGAGGAGATCCGCGAGACCGTCCCCGGCTGGACGATCTGGACCCATTCCTGTCCGGGCGGCGAGACCGCGGACCAGGTGGCGGCGCGCGCCGACGCCGTGCTGGCCGACGCCCGCGCGACCGAGACGTCGGTCGTGCTCGTCGGACATGGGCACTTCAGCCGGGTGCTCGTCAGCCGATGGCTCGGCCGCCCGGCCACGGACGGTGTCCACTTCTCGATGGACGCCGCGGGCTGGGCCGTGCTCGGCGACGAGCGCGGCGTGCCTCGCGTGGACGGGCTGAACTACCGTCCACTGGCATGATCCGTTCCGCAACGCCGGACGACGTCCCCGAGATGGTCGCGATGGTGCACGAGCTGGCCGACTACGAACACGCAGCGCAGTCCTGCCACCTCAGCGAGGCACAGCTCGCCGACGCGTTGTTCGGCCCTTCGCCCGCGCTGTTCGGCCACGTCGCGCACCTCGACGGCGCGACGGCAGGTTGCGCGCTGTGGTTCCGCAACTTCTCCACGTGGCGGGGAACCCACGGCATCCATCTGGAGGATCTGTTCGTCCGTCCCGAGTTCCGGGGCCGCGGCGTCGGGCGGGCGCTGTTGGCGGGGCTCGCGGCAGCGTGCGTCGAACGCGGGTACGGGCGGCTGGAGTGGGCGGTGTTGGACTGGAACGAGCCCGCGATCGGCTTCTACCGCGCCCTGGGCGCCGCCGCCGTGGAGGACTGGCTCACCTTCCGGCTCGACGGCCAGGCGCTCACTTCTCTGGCGAGTACGGGGCCATCGCCCACATCCGGGACCGCTCGCTGATCAGCAGCAGGAATGTCAGAACCACATAAACGCCCGCCGCGATACCCAGAACGAGTTGTTGCGACGGCCCGATCAGCGAGTAGACCACCGGCAGCAATAACAATTGAGTGACGATTGCGGGAGTGCGGGCGCCGCGTCGTCCGACCATGAGCGTCGCGCCCACGAACACCACAGCCAGCCCGATCACGACGAAGTAGCCCAGCTCCCCCAGCACCGACCCCAACGGCTGCCCCTGGGTCTGGATGCCGATCACTACGGCAAACGCCAGCGACACCACGCCCTCAAGGCCCACAAGCACAGCCGCCAAACGGACCTGGGGCGGGGGACGGTCAACGCTCACGCCTCCACGATAGGCGCCGATGACGTCCGCGAGACCGTGCGCAGTAGGTTGCGTCGGTGCGTGCACTGCTCGTGGTCAACCCCCACGCGACGACGACCACGGCGGCAGGCCGGGACGTCATCGCGCGGGCCATGGCGGGCGAGGTCAAGCTCGACGTCCTGGAGACCGAGCGCCGTGGCCACGCGGCCGAGGCCGCCGATCAGGCCGCCCGCGACGGGATCGAGCTCGTCGTGGCCCACGGCGGCGACGGCACCGTGAACGAGGTGGTCAACGGGGTGCTCGCCGCCACGGGTGGCCGTCCGGGTGAGGCCGTGAACGGCCCGCTCGTCGGCATCGTCCCCGGCGGGTCGGCGAACGTGTTCGCCAGGGCCCTGGGCATACCGACGGACCCGATGGCGGCCACGGCGCGCCTGCTCGAGTCGGTCGAACGACGGGCGAACACGCTGGTCGCGCTGGGCCACGCGCAGCCCGACGGGGCTGCGCCGGGCCGCTGGTTCACGTTCAACGCAGGCCTGGGCTGGGACGCCGAGGTCGTGGCGGCGGTCGAGCGCGCACGGGCGGCGGGCCACGAGGCGAGCCCGCTGCGCTACGCGGCGATGGCCGTGCGGCAGTACCTCGACCAGCGCCGCACACCCCGCGCAATGACCATCGAGATCCCCGGCGCGGCTGCGGTGGACGAGGTCCGCGCGGCATTCGTCAGCACGACCGACACCTGGACGTACTTGGGTTCCCGGGCCGTCCGGACCAACCCCGGTACGGCACTTGGAGCAGGCCTCGGTGTCTTCGGACTGCGCGATATGGGCCTCGCGACCATTTCGGCGACCCTCCACCGCATCCTGCAGGCGGGCGGAGACCCGCGCGGCAGGCATGTCCTCCGCCAGGATTCTGTAGCGAATCTGCAGGTCAGCGCGGCCGAACCGGTCGCGTTGCAGCTCGACGGGGAGTACCTCGGCGAGCACCGCCACGTGCAGTTCCGTGCGGTAACCGGTGCGCTACGCGTTGTGTCGTGAGACGAACGGTCACGGGCTCCTGTGCCCTGTGTCATCACACGCATGGGTGACAGACGGCGGCCATTCACCGCGCTGACCGGACCGTCGAGCCGATAAGGGGTCGCACCTGCACATAGCGGTGCTCCAAGGTGGTGACGGCGAAACAGAACGGCTGCGGGGAACGATTTACCGCATGGTCCGTTGGAAACTTGGGCAACTGGGTATCTGACGGGCGACCGAGGTCGGCCACGCTGCACCGGGTAACCGTAGGACAGGTCACTCGTTGCGGTGAGTAGGTGGAAGTTCCCACCGACTGGGTTGAGTCTCGGCCCTTGAAGATCGAGCGCGCTCGTGAAACCCTTCACAAGCGCGGAAACACCGTGACAGACGATCGGCGCGACCCCGATCGCGCAAGTACGAGGAGCAGAGCACCATGGACTGGCGTCACCGCGCTATCTGCCGCGACGAGGACCCCGAGCTGTTCTTCCCCGTGGGGACCAGCGGGCCTGCGCTCCTGCAGATCGCCGAGGCGAAGACCGTTTGCAGGCGCTGCCCCGTGGTCAGCGAGTGCCTCACCTGGGCACTCGAGAGCGGCCAGGACGCAGGCGTCTGGGGCGGCATGAGCGAAGACGAGCGGCGAGCCCTCAAGCGTCGCAACGCGCGCACGCGCGCACGCACGGCCTGACCTCACAGCCTCGAAGACAGCAACACCGCACGGACAACACCACCACACCAACGTCGAACACGTCTCCCCACCACCGCGGGCCCGAAACCGGAGAGCACCCGGTTGCGGGCCCGCGGTCGTTTCGCCGGGCGCACTCACGAGCAGCTCCGACGAGGAACCGCGGCCCACTTTCGGCGACCGGGCCACGGTCACAGGGAGGAGATTAACGCCCTCGCAATGAGAGCGTGATCAGGGCCTCGGTTCCCCCACCCGGCCGAGGTCGGACACACAGCGTCGAGTCCAGCTCCGACTCGAGCAGCGTCCGTACGATCGAAAGGCCCAATCCCGCGGACGCCTCGATGTCGAAGCCCTCGGGCAGGCCGTTCCCGTCGTCGGCCACCACCACGTCGAGCACGCCTGCCGAGCGGCGAGCCGTCACGACCACCTCACCCGTGGTGCCGGGGTCGAACGCGTGCGCCAGTGCGTTGTGCACCAGCTCGGTGAGCACGAGCACGAGCGGCGTCGCGAGCGCCGCAGCCAGCGTGCCGAAGCTGCCGTCCCGGCGGACCTTGGCCCTGACCTCCGCGGTGGCCCCGTCACCGATCGCGGGGAGCACCTTGTCGACCAGTTCGTCGAGGTCGACGAGCTCGGCTACCGACGCCGAGAGGGTCTCGTGCACGAGGGCGATCGAGTTGACGCGCCGGACGCTCTCCTGGAGCGCGCGGCGCGCCTCGGGGATCGCGGTGCGGCGGGCTTGTAGCCGCAGCAGCGCCGCCACCGTCTGGAGGTTGTTCTTCACCCGGTGGTGGATCTCGCGGATCGTGGCGTCCTTGGACAGCAGCGCCTGGTCGCGGCGGCGCAGGTCGGTGACGTCCCGCACGAGCACCAGCGCGCCCGCCGCGTCTCCCCGCGGGCGCAGCGGAAGCGCGCGCACCAGCATCGAGGCGCCCCGCGCGCCGACCTCCATGCGCAACGAGTGCCGCCCCGCCAGCGCCGCGGCGATCCGGGCGGCGATCTCGGCGGCGTCGAAGGGGTCCGCGACGAGCTCACGGGTCTCCTGGGCCAGCGACAGGCCGACGAGATCGCTGGCGTGACCCATCCGGTGGTACGCGGAAAGCGCGTTCGGGCTCGCGTAGGCGACGAGGCCGAGCGCGTCGAGCCGGATGACGCCGTCGCCCGCGCGGGGACTCGTGTCGGCGCCCGCGACCGAGGCCCGCGGCGGGAAGGTGCCGTCGGCGACCATCTGGCAGAGGTCCGATGCGCTGCCCAGGTAGGCGATCTCCAGCGGGCTGGGGACACGGGGCATGGCGAGGTTGGCGTCGCGGGAGAGGACGGCGACGACCGCCCCGTCGTGGCGCACGGGGATGGTCTCCGAGCGCACCGGCACTTCGAGATGCCATCGCGGTTCCTCGTCGCGGCAGATCCGGCCCTCGACGACGGCACGGCGCAGCTGCGGGCGTTCCAGCAACGTCGCGCGCAGGCCGACCGCGTCCTCGGGATGCGCGGTGGGACCGGTCGTGGGGCGCGCCTGAGCGACGCAGAGGAACGCGTCACTCTCAATCGGGATCCAGAGCAGGAAGTCGGCGAACGACATGTCCGCGAGCAGCTGCCACTCGGCCACCACCCGCTGGAGGTGCTCGACCGTGCCGCCGGACAGCTCGGTGTGGTCGGCGAGCAGCTCGCTCAGCGTGGACACTTTCGCAGCCTCCCCCGCGCGCGTTGTCTCCATCCAACCACGTGCGACCATGAGGTCAGGTCCAGCGGAAGGAGGAAAGATCATGTCGAAGCGGGCACGGAAGCGGCGCGACCGGAACAAGAAGAGCGCGAACCACGGCAAGAAGCCGAACACCTGAGCCGATGCACTGGCCGGGCAGGCTTCGTCTGCCCGGCGTCAGGACCGTTCGACGCGCGCGGAAGTGCGCACTTCCACCCTGGTGAAGGTGGTGCCGTCGGCGTTCTCCGTGTGCGTCACCTCGGCCTGACGCAGCACGGCGCCGCGAATCTGCTCGCGCAAGGACGCCGGGGCCTGCTCACCGCCGCACTTGGTGGCCAGGAGCCTCTTCAGCTTCTCCTCGAGGCCGTACTCGGCCAGGCACGGCGCGCACTCGTCGAGGTGCTGGGCGAGCAGCCGCCGCTGCTCGCCGTCGCACTCGTTGTCGAGGAACAGCCACACCTCAGCGAGTACCTCTGAACAGTCGGTCTCGTGCGGATCGCCGCAGCTCATGACGCAGCCTCCGTTGGCTCGCCGCGAAGGAATCCCCGGTCGTGGGCGGTTTCGGTCAGCATGTCGCGGAGTTGGCGACGGCCCCGGTGCAGCCGGGACATCACCGTGCCGATGGGCGTGCCCATGATGTCGGCGATCTCCTTGTAGGCGAACCCCTCGACGTCGGCGAGGTAGACGGCCATCCGGAAGTCGTCAGGCAGCTGCTGCAGAGCGGCCTTCACGTCGTCGTCGGGAAGCCGGTCGAGCGCCTCGACCTCGGCGGAGGGCAGCCCCAGCGAGGTGTGCTCCCCCGCTTGGGCGATCTGCCAGTCGGTGATCTCATCAGTGGGCGACTGCTGCGGCTGGCGCTGCTTGCGCCGGTAGCCGTTGATGTAGGTGTTGGTCAGGATCCGGTACAGCCAGGCCTTCAGGTTGGTGCCCGCGCGGAACGTGCCGAACGCGGAAAACGCCTTGAGGAAGGTCTCCTGCACCAGGTCCTCGGCATCAGCCGGGTTGCGCGTCATCCGCAGTGCCGCGCCGTAGAGCTGGTCGAGCAGCGGCATCGCGTCGCGCTCGAACCGAGCCGCGCGCTCCTGGGCGGTCTCGTTCTCCTGGTCGACGACATCCGCCTCCGCGACGTCGGCGAGACGCTCGCTGTGCAAGCCCTGCTCGGGCACCGCGCTCCTCTCGAGCCGGATCGCGGGGTACGCGACCGGTGCGTCGGTCGCCTGCTCGGCGACCGGCTGACGGGTGAAGGGTACCCGCCCCACCTTCGCCGAGCCTGTCGGACTATCGAGAACTGCTGCCATCACGGCCCACTCAACACCGACGTGTCGGCAGGGATTCCCTATCGTGAGCGAGTATGGCAGGCAGCGCCACCCGGGCGACAGCAGTTCTCGAAAAGGCCGGTGTGCCCTACCGGCTGCACGCCTACGAGCACGGTGCGGGCGCCGCCTACGGGCCGGAGGCGGCGCAGACGCTCGGCCTCGACGAGGCGCGCGTGTTCAAGACCCTCGTCGCCGACGTCGACGGGAGGCTGACCGTCGGGATCGTCCCGGTGGGCGCCAAGCTCGACCTGAAGGCCCTGGCCACGGCCGTCGGCGGGAAGCGGGCGAAGATGGCGGAGGTCACCGCGGCCGAGCGCGCCACCGGGTACGTGGCGGGCGGCATCTCGCCGCTGGGGCAGCGCAAGCGGCTGCCGACCGTGCTGGACAGGAGCGCGGAAGGCTTCGAGACGGTGTTCTGCAGCGCAGGCAGGCGGGGGCTCGAGGTGGAGCTCGCCCCGGCCGACCTGGCCCGGCTGAGCGCCGCAACCCTCGCCCCGATCGCG
>DASWUV010000155.1:0-37377 GCA_036401495.1 Pseudonocardia sp.
CGCGTGTCTGGAGCACCTCGGTGATCCGGTCGGCGCACACGGACGCACGCGGGATCATGATCGCCATGAACGTGGCCATCATGACGGCCATGAGGATCTGCAGCAGGTAGGCCAGGAAGGCGGTCAGCGCGCCGATCTGCATCTGACCCGCGTCGATGCGTCCGGCGCCGAACCACAGGACCGCGACGCTGGACACGTTCAGCACGAGCAGCACGATCGGGAAGATCAGCGCCTGCAGCCGGCCCGCCTCGATCGCGACGCGCGTGACGTCGGTGTTGGCGCGGTCGAACCGCGCGACTTCCACCGGCTCCCTGACGAACGCGCGGACCACCCGGATGCCGGTGATCTGCTCCCGCAGCACCCGGTTGATGCCGTCGATCCGCACCTGCATGAGCCGGAACAAGGGCACCATGCGCACGATCACCAGGCCGATCGCGATGACGAGCACGGGCACGCTGACGGCCACCAGCCAGGACAGCCCGACGTCCTCCTGCAGAGCCATGATCACGCCGCCGACGCACATGATCGGCGCCGCGACCAGCATCGTGCACGACATGAGGACCAGCATCTGCACCTGCTGGACGTCGTTCGTGTTGCGGGTGATCAGCGAAGGGGCGCCGAAGCGGTTGAGCTCGTGCGCGGAGAATGTCCCGACGCGGTGGAAGATCGCGGAGCGGACGTCGCGGCCGAAGCCCATCGCCGTGCGGGCGCCGAAGTAGACGGCGGCGATCGAGCAGACGATCTGCAGCAGCGTGACGGCCAGCATCCAGCCGCCGGTGCCGAGGATGTAGTCGGTGTCGCCGCGGGCGATGCCGTTGTCGATGATGTCGGCGTTGAGGCTCGGCAGGTACAGCGACGCCATCGTGCCCACGATCTGCAGCCCGAGCACCGCGAGCAGCGGGTTGCGGTAGGCCAGCAGGTGGTTGCCCAAGAGGCGGATCAGCACGTTCGGTTTCCTTCGGTCAGATCATGGTCGCGGCGGGCGAGGCCATCGAGCAGGATGCCGACGATCTGTTCGGCCGTCAGCGGATTTCCCGCACACAGGAACGGGTGCGTCGACGCGAACACGAACATCCGCAGCGTCGCGGCCAGCTCCGGCGGCGGCACGCGCAGCTGCGTCCGGTCGTCGCCGACGAGCTCGACCACCGCCTCGCGGAACTCGTCGTTCAGCAACTGCGGCCGGTGCCCCTCCGGCGGGCGCGCCATCCCGAGCGCGTTGACGAGCGCGCACACGGTGCCGACCCGGTCCGCCAAGATCTCGACCAGCGCGACGAGCCGCGCACGCAGTGGCAGCGCCCGGTCGATGGCCGCGATCTCCGACAGGGTGGGCGCCGGGTCGAAAGCCCGATCGGTGACCGCCTGGATGAGTGCCTCCTTGTCGTCGAACACCCTGAAGATCGTGCCCTCGGCGACGTCGGCGGCCTCGGCGATCTGCCGGGTGGTGACGCCCGGCCCGTGCCAGAGCACAAGCGGCAGCGTCGCGGCGATCAACGCCTCCCGCCGCTGCGCGGGCGGCATGCGACGG
This sequence comes from Pseudonocardia sp., assembly GCA_036401495.1. Taxonomy (GTDB): domain Bacteria; phylum Actinomycetota; class Actinomycetes; order Mycobacteriales; family Pseudonocardiaceae; genus Pseudonocardia. Next base: position 1,526 of record DASWUV010000155.1, read on the forward strand.
GCGCGCTCGGTGCGGACGGCCATGGTCACCACCGTAGATGAGCGCGCACTCACTAAGCAAATGGCCTAATCCGCTGTGGGCGGGCACCCATTACGTATCGATCACGGGCCGACACTGACTAGGGTAAGCGCGCCGCATGATCGCCATTCAGACGGGGGAGCACGCGTGAAACCCTTCGTGCTAAACAAGCATGGCAAGCTGGTGTTCCCAGCGACCGTCCTCGGCGAGCTGGACTTCTCCGTCCTGCATACGCTCGACCAGTTCACGGCCGTGATAGGTCGGGACTTCGAGGCCAAGGCGCCCACCGGAAGCGATATCCGCAAACGGGTCGAGTCCGGCGCGTATGCCGATCGCTTCGGGCTGCTGCGCGACGTCGGGCAGAACCTCTTCTGGGTGAACCGCTATTCGATGACGATGTTCGACAAGCGGCCCACCCGCTGGCGGGACCTCCCCCGGCGCCGCGACGACGTCTTCCTTCCGGTGCTCACGCCGTGGGAGGACGGCGAGGCGAAGGTGGCCGCCGTCGAGCGCGCGTGGAACGAGCTGCCGCCCGCCTGGGACGCCGCCGCCGAGCAGCACATCTTCGACCTGCTCTTCGACCTCTACCGGCACAAGCGCCACCACGCGGCCGAGCTGCCCGCGGTCAAACCGACGGTCGCCGAGTTCCTGGACCGGCCCGGCGCGCTCACGTGGGTCGTGCCCGAGCACAACCCGGACTACCCCGTGTTCGGGCTGAACGACATCCTCGACGCCGAAGGCCCGGTACCCGAGCTGGAGGCGCTGCACCGGTGGGCCATGGTGCTGCACAACCAGTACCCGTGGGACCGCTCGCGCACCGAACTGCGCCCGGCCTCGGAGATCGGGGACGACGACTGGGTGATCGCGTTCCACCCGCACAACCGCGACGTCACCGCGTTCCTCGACCGGGTGCGGACCAGCGCCGAACCGGTGCGCGCGCCCGCCGGGCCGATGGTCGAGGCAGTCGCCCCGGTGCGGCCGTACCCGCCGGTGGTGGTGGCCGACGCGTTCCGCGTGCAGCCGCGGATCGAGTCGCTGGCGATCGCGCGCGGCGAGATCGTCTGCGACAACGCCGACGTCGTGCGCAACGCGAGCTTCTCGTGGTCGCCGATGAGCGCCGACGAGATCCGCGCCAAGACCGGCATCGAGCAGCGCCGCTACACCGCCCACGGCATCGACCAGATGGCGCTGGCGGCGGCGAAGGCCGCGCTCGCCCACGCAGGCCGCACGCCGGAGGAGATCGGCGCCGTGCTGGTGGCCACCTGCACGAGCGACCGGCTGATCCCCTCGCTGTCGACGTGGCTGTCGGGTGAGCTGGGGATCCTGCAGACGCACTGCTCGGCCGACATCATCGCCGCCTGCGCGGGCCTGCCGTACGGGCTGTCCGAGGCCGTGCGCCAGCTGCAGGAGGTCGAGCGCCCGGTGCTGCTGGTCTGCGTCGAGAAGTTCTCCGACAAGATCGGCGCGGTGCGGACGTCCAGAATGATCTTCGGGGACGGGGCGGCCGCGATCGTCGTAGCGCCTGCGCCCGCGGGGCGGCCGGGCGACGTCGAGGTGCTGCAGACCTACGCCAGCGGCCCGTGGAGCCAGGTCAACTCGATCATCTGGCCCAACCCGGAGTTCGACAACGACATCACCGTCTACGGCCCGGAGGTCAAGGCGCTCGTCGGCCGCTACCTCGCGCAGATGCTCGACGAGCTGGGCACGCTGCCGGGCGCGGGCGGCGACACCCTGCTGGCCGACATCGACCTCATCGTGCCCCACCAGGCCAACAAGACGATGATCCTGCAGATCGCGGGCAAGGCCGGGATCACCGCCGACCAGCTGTACTTCAACATCGAGACGATGGGCAACGTCTCCGCGGCGTCCATCCCCGTGGCGATCGCCGACGCGGTGCGCGACAAGGTCATCACCGGACCCACCCGCGTCTTCGCTCCCGGCTTCGGCGCGGGCGCGGTCGGCGGTTACGCGGTGCTGACCATCGACCCGCAGGTCATCGCGCCGGAAGTGCTGTTGGCAGGCCCGGAGCCGGACACGACCACGACTGCGCCCACGACGAGCGAGGACATCGCGACGGCGTTCGGCGAGTAGCGACCCATCCCCCACCCCACGAACGGAGCGAACCATGACCGCACCGACCGACGGCCGCCCCGAGCAGCGCGTCGCGATCGTCACCGGCGGCGCCCGCGGCATCGGCGCCGCGATCACCACGACGCTCGCGCGGTCGGGCGTGCACGTGGCGGCGGGCTACAGCTCCAACAGCCGCACGGCGGAAGAGCTGGCGGGCAAGCTCGGCGCCGAAGGCGCGTCGGTCTCGGTCCACCAGGGCAACGTCGGCGAGCCCACCGACTGCGAGCGCGTGGTCAGCGAGGTGCTGGAGCAGAAGGGCCGGGTCGACTACCTGATCAACAACGCGGGCATCACGGTGGACAAGACCGTCCGGAGGATGACCGTCGACGACTGGCACGCCGTCCTGCGGATCAACCTGTCCGGCGCGTTCTACATGACCAAAGCGGTGCTCGACCACATGCTCGGCAACGGCTTCGGCCGCATCGTCAACATCTCCTCGGTGATCGGGCAGACCGGGGCCATCGGGCAGGCCAACTACTCGGCGTCAAAGGCCGGGCTGATCGGGTTCAGCCGCAGCGTCGCGCAGGAGGTGGCGCGCAAGGGCGTCACGGTCAACTGCGTGGCGCCGGGGTACATCGAGACCGAGATGGTCGCCGCGATCCCCGAGCAGGTGCTCACGAAGCTGCTCGCGGGGGTGCCGGTCGGGCGGCTCGGCCAGGCCAGCGAGATCGCCCGGACGGTGCAGTTCCTCGTCGACGACGAAGCGGGCTACATCACCGGCTCGGTGATCTCCGTCAACGGCGGGCTGGACATGTAGGACGCCCGCGTCCCCGAACCCACCCACTTGCGCGAGGCGCCACTGCCTGCGCAGGGGCATACACCCTCCGTCGACACCGATACCGCCTGCTGGGAGCTGAGTGCCGGGTGCGCGGTACCGCCGCCTGCCTAAGCAGCGTTGGACCAGTCGCCGCAGGTCCTTGACCGATCTCGGTATCGGTTCCGCCATTCGGCTCAGGAGCACGGAGGTCATCGGAGCTACCGGAGGGACTTCGCGCTCAGCGGCATGGTGCGGGGACCGGGCGCGGGTGTCCCATGGGGCGCGTGCCTGAAACCGTGAGCATCGGACCCGCCCCCCTCTCCCCCGCCGACATCCTCGCCGTCGCCCGCTCCGGCGCCCCCGTAGCGCTCTCAGCCGAGGCCGAGCACGAGTTGGAGGTCGGAAGCAAGGTGGTCGAGGCGCTCGCCGACGACACGGTCGCCCACTACGGCATCTCGACCGGCTTCGGCGCGCTGGCGACCCGGCACATCCCCCTGGAGAAGCGGGCACAGCTGCAGCGGTCGCTGGTGCGCTCGCACGCCGCGGGCAACGGGCCGGAGGTGGAGCGGGAGGTCGTGCGCGCGCTGCTGCTCCTGCGCCTCTCGACGCTCGCCACCGGCCGGACCGGGGTGCGCCCCGCGACGGCGCGGGCCTACGCCGCGCTGCTCTCGGCGGGGATCACTCCGGTCGTGGCGGAGTACGGCTCGCTCGGCTGCTCGGGCGACCTGGCTCCGCTGGCCGCGTGCGCGCTCGCCGTCATGGGCGAGGGGATGGTCCGCGACGCCGACGGCGCGCTCCTGCCTGCCGCCGACGCGCTGGCCGACGCGGGCATCGCCCCGGTCGTGCTCGCCGAGAAGGAAGGGCTCGCGCTGATCAACGGCACCGACGGCATGCTCGGCATGCTCGTGCTTGCGGCCCGCGACCTGCGGATGCTGCTGCGCACCGCCGACATCACCGCCGCGATGAGCGTCGAGGCGTTGCTGGGGACCGACGCCGTGTTCGCCGCCGACCTGCAGGCCCTGCGCCCGCATCCCGGCCAGGCGGCCAGTGCCGCCAACCTGCGTGCCCTCCTGCAGGACTCCGCGATCATGGAAAGCCATCGCAACCCGGAGTGCACGCGGGTGCAGGACGCCTACTCCCTGCGCTGCTCGCCGCAGGTGCACGGAGCGGCGCGGGACACGCTGGAGCATGCCGAGACCGTCGCGTCGAGGGAGCTGGCCTCCGCGATCGACAACCCGGTCGTGCTGCCCGACGGGCGCGTCGAGAGCAACGGCAACTTCCACGGCGCCCCGCTGGGCTACGTGCTGGACTTCCTCGCGATCGCCGTCGCGGACCTCGCGTCGATCTCCGAGCGGCGCACCGACCGGTTCCTCGACGTCGCGCGCTCCGCCGGGCTGCCGCCGTTCCTCGCCGACGACCCCGGCGTCGACTCAGGGCACATGATCGCCCAGTACACGCAGGCCGGGATCGTGTCCGAGCTCAAACGCCTCGCCACGCCCGCGTCGGTCGACACGATCCCGTCGTCCGCCATGCAGGAGGACCACGTGTCGATGGGGTGGTCGGCGGCGCGCAAGCTCCGCCGAGGAATCGACGGGCTGGCCCGCGTGCTCGGGATCGAGCTGCTCACGGCCGCCCGCGCGCTGGACCTGCGGGCGCCGCTGCGCCCCGCGCCCGCGACCGCCGCGGTCGTCGCGGGGTTGCGCCGACGGGTTGCCGGACCCGGGCCCGACCGCCATCTCGGCCCCGAGATCGAGGCCGCTCACGACTACGTCGTCACCGGCGCGGCCGTGGCCGCCGCGGAGACTGTCACCGGACCCCTGGCCTGAACGACATGAAGGAGGGCACCTGATGGAAGGCGCACGCCCCGTCCGCGCGCCGCGCGGCACCACGCTCACCGCCCGGTCGTGGCAGACCGAGGCTCCCCTGCGCATGCTGCAGAACAACCTCGACCCCGAGGTGGCCGAGCGCCCCGACGATCTCGTCGTCTACGGGGGCACCGGCCGCGCCGCCCGCGACTGGCGCTCGTTCGACGCCATGGTGCGCACGCTGACGACGCTGGCCGACGACGAGACGATGCTCGTCCAGTCGGGCAGGCCGGTCGGGGTCCTGCGGACGCACGAGTGGGCGCCGCGGGTGCTGATCGCGAACTCCAACCTGGTCGGCGACTGGGCGACCTGGCCGGAGTTCCGCCGCCTCGAACAGCTCGGCCTCACCATGTACGGCCAGATGACCGCGGGCTCGTGGATCTACATCGGGACGCAGGGCATCCTGCAAGGCACGTACGAGACCTTCGCCGCGGTGGCCGTCAAGAGGTTCGGCGGCACGCTGGCGGGCACGCTGACCGTCACCGGCGGCTGCGGCGGAATGGGCGGCGCGCAGCCCCTCGCCGTCACCCTGAACGGGGGCGTCTGCCTGGTCATCGACGTCGACCCGGCGCGGTTGCGGCGGCGGGTCGACCACCGCTACCTCGACGAGCTGGCCGACGACCTCGACGACGCCGTGGCGCGCTGCGCGGCCGCGGTGCGCGAGCGGCGTGCGTGGTCGGTCGGCGTCGTCGGCAACGCAGCCGAGGTGCTTCCGGAGCTCCTGCGCCGGGGCGTGCCGATCGACATCGTCACCGACCAGACCTCGGCGCACGACCCGCTCTCCTACCTGCCTGCGGGCGTCGCCGTCGAGGACTGGGCGGACTACGCGGCGAGCAAGCCCGAGGAGTTCACCGACCGCTCCCGGGAGTCGATGGCCCGCCACGTCGAGGCCATGGTCGGGTTCCTGGACGCGGGCGCCGAGGTGTTCGACTACGGCAACTCGATCCGCGACGAAGCCCGCCACGGCGGCTTCGACCGGGCGTTCGCGTTCCCGGGGTTCGTGCCCGCCTACATCCGGCCGCTGTTCTGCGAGGGCAAGGGCCCGTTCCGGTGGGTCGCGCTGTCGGGCGACCCCGCCGACATCGCCGCCACCGACGAGGCCGTGCTCGAGCTGTTCCCCGACCACGACCACCTGCACCGCTGGATCCGCGCCGCGCAGGAGCGGGTCGCGTTCCAGGGCCTGCCCGCGCGGATCTGCTGGCTGGGGCAGGGCGAGCGGGACCAGGCGGGCCTGCGGTTCAACGAGATGGTCGCCGACGGACGGGTGTCGGCGCCGATCGTCATCGGCCGCGACCACCTCGACACCGGCTCGGTCGCCTCCCCCTACCGCGAGACCGAGGCCATGGCCGACGGCTCCGACGCCATCGCGGACTGGCCCCTGCTCAACGCGCTGACTGCGGCGTCGTCGGGCGCGACGTGGGTGTCGATCCACCACGGCGGTGGGGTCGGGATCGGGCGGTCGCAGCACGCCGGGCAGGTCAGCGTGGCCGACGGCACGCCGCTGGCCGCCGCGAAGCTCGCGCGCGTGCTGAGCAACGACCCGGCGATGGGCGTCCTGCGCCACGTCGACGCCGGTTACGAGGAGGCGCGCACGACGGCGGCGGCGCAGGGAATCCGCACCCCGATGGCGGAGGGGTGACGCGGGGGTTGCGGCCGGGCGCCGCGGCCGGTCCGCAGCAGGCGCAGCCCGACGCGGTCCCGGCGGGCTTGGCCGCGCTCGCCGCCATCGGCCGGGATCCGCACAGCGGGGGCTACCGGCGCTTCGCCTGGACCCCGCAGGACGCCGCACTGCGCGAGTGGTTCGCGGGCGAGAGTGCCGCACGCGGCCTGGACGTCGTCGCCGACCTGGCGGGCAACCTCGTCGCCTGGTGGGGGACGCCGGACGCCGCGAACCCCGGCGTCGTCGCAGGCTCACACCTGGACTCCGTTCCCGACGGCGGCGCGTATGACGGCCCGCTCGGCGTGCTCTCGGCGTTCGCCGCGCTCGACGCCCTCCGCGGGGAAGGCCACACGCCGGTCAGGCCGCTCGGCGTCGCCTTGTTCGGCGACGAGGAGGGGGCGCGGTTCGGCGTCGCGTGCGCCGGGTCGCGCCTGCTCACCGGGGCTCTGGACGCCGAAAGGGCGGCCGCCCTCACCGACGCCGACGGGACGACGATGGCCGAAGCGGTCACCCGCGCGGGCCACCCGCCGCTTCGCCCGGATCCCGAGGCGCTGCGCCGGATCGGCACGTTCGTCGAGCTGCACGTCGAGCAGGGCCGGGCCCTCGCCGATCTCGACCGCGCGGTCGCCGTCGGCACGGCCATCCACCCGCACGGCCGCTGGCGCATCGACCTGGCAGGCCGGGCCGACCACGCGGGCACCACCCGCCTCGCCGACCGCGAAGACCCCATGCTCGGCTTCGCCCGTGTCGTGCTCGCGGCCCGCGCGGCCGCCGAGCGCCACGCTGCCGTCGCGACCTGCGGCAAGGTGCGCGTCGCCCCGAACGGCGTCAACGCCATCCCCGCCCACGTCACCGCCTGGCTCGACGCCCGAGGCGAGGACGCCGAACGGGTGCGGGCTGTCGTGGCGGACGTCGCGGCGGTCGGTGGAACCGTCACCGAGGAGTCGTGGACCGACCGCACCGCGTTCGACCCCGCGCTCGCCGCCCGGCTGGCCACGCTGCTGGACGACGCGCCCCGGTTGCCCACCGGCGCAGGCCACGACGCCGGTGTGCTCGCCGCCGCGGGCGTTCCCACCGCGATGCTCTACGTGCGCAACCCGACCGGCGTCTCACACAGTCCCGAGGAGCACGCCGAGGAGGCCGACTGCGCGGCCGGGGTCGTGGCGCTCGCCGCCGTTCTGCGGGAGCTGACCCGATGAGCGACCGTGCGCGGAAAACGTCGCCGGGGCGACGTTTTCCGAGCACGGCCTACTGGGCCGAGTGCGCGCACCTGCCCGACGGGATCGCCGAGCGCGTGACGCTCGAGGTGGGCGACGGGCGGTTCACCGCGGTGCGGCCAGGCACCGAGCCCGGCGACGCCCGACGGCTGCCCGGCGTCGTCCTGCCGGGGTTCGCCAACGCCCACAGCCACGCTTTCCACCGCGCGCTGCGCGGGCGCACCCACGGGGGCGGCGGCACGTTCTGGACCTGGCGGGACGCGATGTACGCCGTTGCGGGCAGGCTCGACCCCGACTCGTACCGCAGGCTCGCCACGGCCGCCTACGCCGAGATGGCCATGGCCGGGGTGACGGCGGTCGCCGAGTTCCACTACCTGCACCACGGACCCGGCGGAGTCCCCTACGCCGACCCGAACGCGATGCGCGGGGCGCTGCGGGCCGCGGCGGCCGACGCGGGCGTCCGCCTGACCCTGCTGGACACGTGCTACCTCGCGGGCGGCTTCGACACGCCCCTCGCCGGTCCCCAGCTGCGGTTCGGCGACCGCGACGTCGACGCATGGGCCGTACGCGCGGCGGGGGCAGACGGGGTGGCGGTGCACTCGGTGCGCGCCGTCCCGCGCGAGGCGCTGGCCGCGGTGGCGAAGGCGGCCGGGGGGCGGCCGCTGCACGTCCACCTGTCCGAGCAGACCGCCGAGAACGCCGCCTGCCTGTCCCGGCACGGGGTGACGCCGACCGGGCTGCTCGCGGCCGAAGGGGTGCTTTCGCCGGACGCCACCGCCGTCCACGCCACCCACCTGACCGGCGCCGACATCGCTCTGCTCGGCGCGTCGGGCACCGGGGTGTGCCTGTGCCCGACCACCGAGCGCGACCTCGCCGACGGCATCGGCCCGGCACGAGCACTGGCCGACGCAGGCGTTGCGCTGTCGTTGGGCAGCGACCAGCACGCCGTCGTCGACCTCATCGAGGAGGCGCGCGCGCTGGAGATGCACGAGCGGCTGGCGAGCGGCGAGCGCGGCCGGTTCACCCCGGTGCAACTGCACGCCGCGCTGACCAACCACGCCCCGCTGGGCACCCCCGGCGCGGGCCGCCTGGCCGTCGGAGCACCCGCGGACCTGGTCGCGGTCCGGCTCGACACCGTCCGCACCGCGGGCACCGACCCCGCGCAGGTCCTGTTCGCCGCGACGGCCGCCGATGTGGACACCGTCGTCATCGACGGCAACCCGGTGGTCGAGGGCGGCGCGCACCGGCTCGGCGACGTCGGCGCCCTGCTCGCCTCGGCGATCGGCGCGCTCCGGTGACGCCCGCAGGGCAGCGTCCGGCCGCACACACCGTCGGGCGCTCGCACACACTGCGGGACGTGTGCGCGGCCTACCGGGGGTGTGTGTGACTGCCGTGCTCGTGGCCGGGATCGCCGAGCTCACCACCCACGACGCCGGGCTCGGGACCATCCCGCGCGCCGCCGTCGTCATCGCCGACTCGCAGGTCCTGTGGGTGGGGGCCGAGCGGGATGCGCCCTCGGCGGACCGGCGGATCGACCTCGGCGGCCGCGCGGTCGTACCGGGATTCGTCGACTCCCATGCCCACCTGGTCTTCGCGGGCGACCGCTCAGCGGAGTTCGCCGCCCGGATGGCAGGCGTGCGCTACGACGGGGGCGGCATCGCGTCCACGGTGGCCGCGACCCGGGCGGCGAGCGACGCGGAGCTCCGCGCGCTGCTTGCCGCGAGGGTCGCGGAGATGCGGGCGCAGGGCACCACGACCGTCGAGATCAAGAGCGGGTACGGGCTCACCGTGGCCGACGAGGAGCGCGCCCTGCGGCTGGCCCGCGAAGTGACGCCCGAGACGACGTTCCTCGGCGCGCACGTGGTCCCCGCAGGCGCCGACCGACGCGACTACGTCCAGCTCGTCGTCGGCCCGATGCTCGCCGCCTGCGCGCCACACGCCCGTTGGATCGACGTGTTCTGTGAACCGCGCAGCCCCCACGCGTTCGACGGCGACGAGGCCCGCGCCGTACTGACAGCGGGCCGGGCCGCGGGTCTTGACCTGCGGGTGCACGGCAACCAGCTGGGCCACGGGCCGGGGGTGCGGCTGGCGGTCGAGCTCGGCGCGGCCAGCGTCGACCACTGCACCCACCTGGAGGCCGCCGACGTCGACGCGCTCGCGGGCGGCTCGACGGTGGCGACCCTGCTGCCGGGCGTCGAGTTCAGCACCCGCTCGCCCTACCCCGACGCGCGGCGGCTGCTCGACGCGGGGGTGACCGTCGCGCTCGCCACCGACTGCAACCCGGGCACGTGCTACTCGTCGTCGATGCCGCTGATGATCGCGCTCGCCGTGCGAGAGATGGGCATGACGCCCGAGGAGGCCCTGTGGTCGGCCACCGCAGGCGCCGCGCAGGCGCTGCGCCGTGACGACATCGGGGTGCTCGCCCCCGGCCGCCGGGCCGACCTCACGGTGCTGGACGCCCCGAGCTACCGACACCTGGCGTACCGGCCGGGCGTCCCCCTCGCGCGGGCCCTGGACCTGTCGGGGGACCCGCCGCCCTGAGCTCCCGCACCAGCGCAGGCCGCGCCCGGTGGACTATCCGGCGTCAGCCGTGGCCGCCTGCGGCGATCGACACCGGCTCCCACTGCCGCCACGTGGCCAGGCGCGACTCGTAGTCCTTCGTCGCGATCGCGAGCGGACCGTCGCCGAAGAAGATCCGCAGCGGCGGCTCCTCGGCGTCGACGACCTCGAGGACAGCCTTCGCGCTGGCTGCCGGGTCGCCCGGCCTGCCGTTGCGGGTGGCCCGCTGGCGCTGGACCTCGTCGCGGAAGGCGTCGTAGGCAGGCAGCGGCGCCGAGTGCTTCGCGGACGGGCCTGCCCAGTCGGTGGCGAAGCCGCCGGGCTCGATCAGCGTGACGTGGATGCCGAACTGCGCCACCTCCTGCGCGAGCGACTGGCTCAGGCCCTCCAGAGCCCACTTGGAGGCGTGATAGGCGCCGACGCTGGGGAACGCGGAGATGCCGCCGATGGACGAGACCTGCAGGATGTGGCCGGAGCCCTGCTCGCGCAGGAACGGCAGCGCGGCCTGCGTGACCCACAGTGCGCCGAAGAGGTTGGTCTCGATCTGGTCGCGGACGTCGGCCTCCGACAGCTCCTCGACCATGCCGAAGTGGCCGTAGCCCGCGTTGTTGACGACGACGTCGAGCCTGCCGAACTGCTGATGGGCCCGGGCGACGGCGGCGAACGCGGCGTCCCGGTCGGTGACGTCGAGGCGCAACGGCAGCAGCCGCTCGCCGTACTTCTCCGCGAGATCGTCGAGGGTCGTGGTGTCACGGGCGGTGGCGGCGACGGAGTCGCCGCGCTCCAGGGCGGCGATCGCCCATTCGCGGCCGAAGCCGCGCGAGGCGCCGGTGATGAACCAGGTCTTCACACTCATGCCAAGTGCAGCGACCGGCCCCGGCGACCTATTCCGGTGTGATCCCCTCGATGAGACCGACGATCTGCTGGATCCCCGCGTGGACGGTGGCGAACTCCCGCTCCACCTGCCTGAAGTTCTGGTCAACTTGGGCGAAGTTCTGGTCGACCTGCTCGAATCTCTGGTCGACCTGCGCAAATCTCTGGTCGACCTGCGCGAATCTCTGATCCATCTGCTCGAATCTCTGGTCGACCTGCTCGAGTCTCCGGTCAACCTGCACGAAGTTCCGGTTGAACTGCGCGAAGCCCCGGTCCATCCGGTGCCCGAGCGCAACCTGGTCCTCCCGGAGCGCGCCGATGGCGCGCATGTGCGCACGCAGCTCTGCGCGTACCTCGGACACGTCGTGATCGGAGCCGGACGCCAGCACGCGCGCAGCCTCGGCGTCGGTTCGCGCAACCGACAGCTCTTGCCGCATGCTGCCGACCTCCTGCTCCAGCGCGGTCACGCGTTCTGGGATGTCATCCTCGGCTTGAGCCATGGCGCGATGCTATGACGGCGACCCGGCGCAGCGGGCGCCACCGCGACGATTCGACGCCGAACCATCAGAGCTCGACGCTCGGTGGTCACCTGCCCGACAGCAGGGGCAGGCGCGGGTCCCACGTGGTGCCGTCGGCGGCGTCCCGACGACGCCGCGCGAGCCCGGACAGCACCTCCAACACCACGCGGTTGGCCAGCAGCGACGTGATGTCGGCATGGTCGTAGGGCGGGGAGACCTCCACCACGTCCACGCCGACGACGGGTAGCTCGTAGGCGATCCGGCGCACGGCGTCGAGCAGTTGGCGGGCGCTCAGCCCGCCCGGCTCGGGGGTGCCGGTGCCCGGCGCGTGCCCGGGGTCGCAGACGTCGATGTCCACCGAGAGGAACACGCCGTCGCACGCGTCCACGGCGGTCGCGAACGCCTCCGTCAAGCACTCCTCGAACCCGCGGGCGACGATCTCGGTCATCTCGTAGGAGCGCATCCCCTGCCCCGCCATCCAGGCCAAGGTCTCGGGGCCCGGCCAGTAGCCGCGCAGCCCCAGCTGCAGGAACCGGTCGCCGCGCACCGCGCCGGACTCGATCAGCCGCCGCATCGGCTGCCCGTGCCCGACGAGCGAGCCGAACTCGATGTCGCCCGTGTCGGCGTGCGCGTCGAAGTGGATCATCGAGACCCGGCCCTGTCCGACGTGCTGGGCGACGCCCGCAGCGTCGGGCCAGGCGATCGTGTGGTCGCCGCCGAGCACGAGCGGGATCGCGCCCGTGCACGCGACGGCGTGCACGGCCGCCTGCAGGTCCCGCACCGAGCGCTCGGCGTCGCCGGAGAACATCTCGACGTCGCCCGCGTCGAGCACCCGCAGGTCCGCCCCCAGGCCGTCGACCCGCAACGCCAGCGAGGGCCGCGACCCGTCGTGGGCCAGGTAGCAGGTCTGGCGGATGTACTGCGGACCGAACCGGGTGCCCGGCCGGTGCGAGGTGCCGCCGTCGAAGGGCGCACCCAGGATGACGACGTCGGCGTCGGCGTACGTGGACGGCTCGGCCCAGTCGCAGCGCCCGACGCCGAGGAACGTGATGTCCGGTCCGTACTGCGCGCCGTACCGCGCAGGCCTCGACGGTTCGCGCTCGCTCACGGCGCAACATCCAGCGCGGGGTTGGCGTCGAAGAATCCCGACGGCGCGAGGTGGAAGGACACGACATCCACCGGCATGACCGGCCAGTCCTCCGTGCGCGGCACGTGGTGGATGCCGAACACGTACCAGAGCACCACGTCGGTCTCCTCGATCGACCGGTCCGCCGCCGTCCACACCGGCAGGCCGGTGTCCTCCCCGCTCTGGTTGACGAACTCGCCGCACGGCCAGCGCTCCTCGGGGTGGAACGGCGTGACCCACAGCGTGTGGCCCAGCACCCGGGCGCGCCGGAACACCGGGGACGCCGAGTCGAGCATCGGCGGGATCGCCCCGCCCGGCACCAGCTTGTACGCGGTCGGTGCGCCCACCGCGTTGGGCCGCCCGGGGTTGGTCACCTGCCACGCCCGCTGGGTCGCCCAGCTCACGTCCTGGCGGCCCTCGGCCTCGGTGCGCAGCGGGACGGAGGCGGTGCTCAGCGCGAGCCCGTGCGGGTTGTCCGGCCCGATCGGCAGCTGCGCGGTCTCGGTCATCACGACCGTGTTGGCCGGTCCGTCGACCTCCATGTCCAGACGCGCGACGATGAAGTGCTGGTGGATCGGCGCGTACGTCTGCGCGTCGACGACGGGGCCGTAGGGCGGCGGAGCGTCGACGAACGGTGTGGTGACCATGATCCCGGTGGCGCGCACCTCGCACTCGATGCCCGCGTCCTCGAAGAACCGCCAGTACACGAGGTACTCGTAGTTGGCCACGGTCACGTGGAACGACACGACGAGCCGACGCCGCCGCCGCACCTGCGCGCCGGTGCGCCCGTCGACGTGCTTCCACAGCACACCGTCGTCTTCCTCGTGCACGCAGATCGCGTTGCGGATCACCTGCGGCTCCCCCGCCGAGTCGTGCAGCACGGCGTCGAGGTAGCGGATCTCGCCGAGGCAGTCGCACCCCAGCTCGAGCGACGTCGTCATGAAGCCGAGGCCCCATTCGCCGATGTCGTAGGCGGTGCGCCGGTAGTGGTCGGGAGTGGGATCGCGGTAGGGCACCACCATCTCCGCGAATGACATCCGGTACGCCACCGGGCGCCCGTCGTAGGAGACGGTGTGCAGCACCAGGCCCTCGCGGTAGGTGAACCCGATCCGCAGGCGCCAGCGCTGCCACGCGAGCTCGTGGCCGTCCAGGGTGAACGAGGGACCCTCCGGCTGGACGACGTGCAGCGGCCTGCGGTCGGTGCGCTGCGTCAACCCGGGCACGAGGTCCGGGTCGTACTCGCCGTGCACCGGCGGCCGTCCGGGGTCGCCGCTGTCGTCGATCTCCAGCAGCTCCATCGTGTTGAGGTCCACGACCAGCTTCAGGCCCGCGACCGGGTGCGCGTAGGGGTTGCCACCCGGCGTGGCGCGCAGCCAGATGTCGCACCAGCCGACGCGCCGCCCCACGTACTGCTTCGGGATCAAGTGCTCGCCGTAGGTCCACATGTCGATGAGCGCGAGCTCGGGATCGCTGATGCCGCGCTCCGCCAGCGCGGCGCGCACGTCGGGGTGGGCGCGCATGGCGGTGTCGCAGTCGTGCCATTCGTCGACGGTCGCGGGCGGCTGCCGACCCGGCTGCGGCGCCCACGCGACCACTGCGTCGTCGGTCAGCGACAGCCCGGCGACGAAGGCGAGCCCGTCGTCGGTGCGCCACAGCACCACGCGGGCCGCCCTGTGCACCGCGTCGCCCGCCCGGTGCGCCCGCACGACGTCCTTGGCCGGTTCGGCGAGCTCGATGGACGCGATCCGCCACCCTGGCCGCCGCACGCCGCGCTCGCGCGTCAACAGCGCCCGGACGTGCCGGATCTCGGGCTCGGTGAGGGGGTCGAGCGGATGCCGGTCGGTCACGGGCTGACCGTAGCCGGGCACCCCGTCATTCCAGCTCGGAATCCGGGGTGTCGGCGGCCGCGGAGTCCTCTGGCTCGCTGGTGTTCACGTCCTGGGGCGACATCAGCGCATCCGCCGGGCTGGTCAGCGACCGGATACCTGCGTTGAGCACGGCCAGCAGCGGCACGGCCAGCAGCGCGCCCGCGATCCCCCACACGTACAGGCCTGCGCCGATCGACAACACCACCGCCAAGGGGTGCAAGGCGACGGCGCGCCCGAGCAGCAGCGGCTGCAGGATGTGGCTTTCCAGCTGCATCACCCCGATGATCACGCCCAGCACGATCAGCGAGGTGACGGGGCCCACCGCCACGAGCGCGACGACGACCGACAACCCGCCCGTCGCCACCGCACCGATGATCGGGATGAACGCGCCGAGGAACACCAGCGTCGCGAGGGGCACCGCCAACGGGACGCGCAGGATGGCCAAGCCGATCCCGATCACGATGGCGTCGACGGCCGCGACGATGGCCGTCGCCCGCACGTAGTGCACGAGGGCGGCGAGGCCCCGCCTTCCCGCGACGTCGACCCGGGCGCGGATGCGGCCCGGAACGGCCTTGGTGAGGAATCCCCAGATGCCGCCGCCGTCCTGCAGGAAGAAGATCAGCGTGAACACGACGAGCAGCAGCTCGGTGAGCAGCTCCCCCACCGTCGCCGCCGTGGTCAGCGTGGCCGCCGTGATGCCTGCGACGTTCTGCTGCAGGAAGCTCTGAACCTGTTGCTGGACGGCCTGCAGCTGCGTCGCGCTGACGTGCAGCGGACCGTTCGCCAGCCAGCTCGTCAGCTCACCGATGCTCTGGTTGATGCTGGCCCCGAGCTGCGGAACGCCGCCGACGATGGTGCGGACGACGAAGGTCATCAGAACACCGAGCGCGGCCAGCCCGCCGACCAGCACCATCGCGGTGGCGAGCCCGCGCGGCACCCGCCAGTCCGTCAGCCGTTTCACGGCCGGGCTGAGCAGGGCGGCGAGCAGCAGCGCGATCGCCACGGGAATGAAGATGCCGGACAGGTACGCGATGATCTGGCCGAGCACCCAGAGGGATACCGCCACCACGAGCAGCCGCCAGCCGAGCGCGGCGGCCACCCGCAGCCCCCGTGGGACGGAGTCGACGACGTTCTCTGTCTCGTGCCGCGGAGCAGCGGGGCTTGCCCAGGGCAGCCGCGAGGCCCGATCTGTCGCCGTCATGCCACTGGTGTACCCGTTCGGCATCGGTTCAGTCGAGGAGCGCCTCCGTTCAGTCCAACAAGACGGTGCGCAGGTCAAGTCGGCGCAGCACCCGATCGGCCGCCTCAGGGTCGATGCCGGGTTCGCGGCGGGCCGCCAGCACCTCCGCGCGGGCCGCGGCGAGCGCCTCGGCCTGTGCCGTCGCGGAGACCTCGCGGTAGCGGCGGACCTTCTCGGCCTGCTCGCGGTCCTCGGCGGAGGCCGGGTCGCCGCGCAGCAGCCCGTCGAGCCGCTCCATCCGCTGCCGCAGGCTCGCGCCGACCCCCTCGGGCAGCGCTTCGACCCGGTCCGGCGTGAGGGTCGCCAGCGCGGCCGCCCGCGCCCGCTTGGCGATGGCCTGTTCGACGGCGTGCTCGGCCTCCGCGTCGGCGGCCACGCCCAGCAACCTGACCAGCATGGGCAGCGTGAAGCCCGGTACGAGGAGCGTCACCACGAGCACCGAGGCGGCGATCAGGACGAGCTCCGCACGGGCGGGGAAGGCCTCGCCTGCTTCCGTCGTCGCGGGCAGCGAGAGGGCCAGCGCGAGCGTGGCCAGGCCGCGCATGCCGCACCAGGCGAGGACGACGGCCTCGCGACCGGTGCGGGGCGCCCGCTCGGGGTCGTCGCTGCGCCGCACCAACCACCACGCCATGACCATCCACACCGCACGGACCCCCACCACGACCGCGCAGACCACCGCCGCGTCCCGCAGCATGCGCGGGAGCTCGACGCCGCCCCCCTCGATGATCTGCCGCAGGTCCAGGCCCACGAGGCCGAATGCGACGCCGGTCACGAGCAGCTCGACGACCTCCCAGAACGAGCGCTGCACCAGCCGCTCCTCCGCCTCGTCGGCGGCGCTCGCCGAGCGCAGCTGCAGCGCCAGCACGACGACCGCGACGACGCCAGAGGCGCCGATCTCGTCGGCGGCGAGGTAGACCGCGAACGGAAGCACAAGCGTCAGCGCGCTGCGCCCGATCGTGTCGGTGACCCGGGCGGTGACCCAGCGCGCGGCCCACGCGACCGCGAGGCCGAGCAGGACGGCGCCCGCGACGCCGAGCACGAAACGGATCACCAGCGTGGGCGCGGACACCGAGGCACCCCGCACCGTGGCGAGCACGGCGGTCTGGAAGATCACCAGGGCGGTGGCGTCGTTGAACAGGCCCTCGCTCTGCAGCACGGTGAGCAGCCGTCGCGGCATCCGCACCGGACCGGCCACCGCCTCCACCGCCACCGGGTCGGGGGGAGCCACCATCGCGCCGAGCGCGATCGCGGCACTGACCGCGATCCCCGGCACGAGCAGGAAGACCGCACCGGCCACCGCGGCGACCGTCGCCACGACCAGCGCGACCGCGAGTAACGCGATGCTGCGCCAGCGGGCCCGGAACAGCGCCCACGAGGTGCGCTGGGCCGTCGCGAACAGCAGCGGCGGCAGGAACAGCGGCAAGATCAGCTCGGGCTCGAGGTCGAAGCGGTCGGGCAGGCCCGGGATGAACGCCACAGCGACGCCCAACGGGAGCATCAAGGCGGGCCACGGCAACCTCACCCGGTCGCCCACCCCGACGAGCAGCACCGCCGACAGCATCAGCCCGACGACGAGCACGAGGATCTCCACGCACCCAGCGTTGCGGATCGACGAACGCGGCGCCCTACGGGCCCTGCGATGAGTTCCCGCCGTCCGGCCGGTAGATACCGACGTCAGCGACCCGGTCCCAGCACGGGGCCCCGTTCAGGAGGATTCCGACCGTGACGACAACCTTCCTCGTCGTGTACGCCACCCCGACCGATCCGGAGGCCTTCGACCGCCACTACCGCGAGGTGCACATTCCGCTGACCAAGACCCTTCCTGGGCTACGCCGCTACAGCCTCGCCAGAGGGCCGCAGACGGTGCGCGGGGACGACAGCTACCTGGTCGCCACCCTCGAGTGGGACGGCATCGACGAACTGCGCGCCGCCTTCGCTTCGCCTGCGGGCCGGGCAGCGGCCGACGACATGGTGACGTTGACCCGGCTCACCGACGTCCAGAGCCTGATCTGCGAGCTCGAAGAGGCTTGACGCAGGCTCCGAACCGCGCCTTGGCCGCCGGGGGCGCTCAGGCCGCGGCCAGAGCGTCCGGGCCGAAACCTGCGTCCTCCAGCCCGGTGCGCAGTGTGCGCAGCGCGCGCATGCGGGTGGGGCCAAGGCTGCCGACGGGCATGCCGGTCTGTTCGGCCATGTCGGCGTAGGCCATCTCGGGAAGGAAGAACAGGGCGAGAATCAACCACCGCCCCTTCCGCGGCAGCTGGCCCATCGCTTCGGCGATCGCCCGGCACACCTCGTCGCCGATGACGGCTTCTTCCGGGCCGGGCTCGACATCGGTGATTCCGGCCGCGACGAGGTCGCTGGGCTCCTCCAGCCCGGTGCGGCGCAGCGTTGCCAGGCACTCCCGCCGCGCGATCGTCCGCAGCCAGCCGCCGAGCTTGGTCGGGTCGCGCAGCGACGCCAGCGACTCGACGGCGTGGAGCCAGGTGTTGGCCTCGGCGTCGGCCGCGTCCGCCTCCTGCATGCGGTAGGAGGCGACAACCAGGGTGACCAGCCGTCCGTAACGGAGCACGATCTCGGTCCAGGCGCGCTCGTCGCGTCGGCACGCGGCGGCGACGAGCGCCGTAGTGGTCAGAGCGTCGGTGGTCAGAGCGTCAGTGGTCGGAGCGGGGGGACGGTCGGCCACAAGGCCGGTCGACGAGCGCATGGCGGCTTGACTTCCTCGGGGGCACGACGATGCGACCCTTACCCTGGCTCGTGGGGCTTGCAGTGACCTTGCAGGACCCTGCCGCCCAGGTCACGGGGCTGACGGCGCTGGGCCGTCACTAGGCCGTCGCGCGGGCCCGCCACTGCCGGGCGGTGTCCTCGTCGCCCGCGGCGGCGAAGACGAAGGCGACGTCAGCCGCGACCGCCCCGAGCTCGGCGGCGCCGCCCCGGTCGACGAGGTCGGCGAGGACGTCCTGGATCAAGGCGACCGCCTGCGTACCGCGACCCGCCACCGCCAGTGCGACCGCGCGCCGCCGCCCTGCCATCAGGGTGCTCGCGTGAGCAGCGCCGAGCGCCGTGAGGAACAGCTGGTGGGCGCGCGTCTGGGCGTCGACGGCGGAGTCGGCGCGGCCTGCGGCACCCAGCGCGAGGCCGAGGTTGGACAGCGTCATGGCCACTCGGGGGTCGTCGGGCCCCAGCACCCGCTCGAGCAGCCGCGCGGCCCGCTCGTGCTCCACGATGGCCTCGTCGGGCCGCCCGGAGAGGCGCAGCGCGTAGCCGAGCTTGTCCATCGCCTGCGCGGTGTCGGGATGGTCGGCGCCGCTGATCCGGGTGAACTCGTCGATGGCCCTTCGCTGCAGGGCCACGGCCTCCTCGATGCGCCCCTCGTCCTGGGCGACCATGCCGAGCCCCGCCGTCGCGTGCGCCCAGGTCCGGTCGCCGGGCCGCAACCGGTTGCGCCCCGTGTTCAGCGCGTCGGCGGCCCGGTCGAGCAGGCCGTCCGCCCAGAGGGTGTACCCGAGGTCGACCAGCACCGGCGCGGCCAGATCGTCGCGACCCGCCGAGCGCAGGATCTTCAACGCCCGCTCGTGGGCGGCGACCGCACCCCCGGTCTCGTCGGCGCAGTTCAGCACGTGGCCGAGCCGGTTGTACGCGTGCGCGACCACGAGGTCATCGACCGCAGGCTCGGCGTCGAGCAACTCCACGGCGCGCTCGTGCAGGTCCAGCGCCTCCGACAGCCTGCCCGCGGCGTCGAGCACCTCACCGAGCTGACACAGCAGCGCCCCGCGCTCGACCGGGGTGCCCGACACGTCGACCAGCTCCAGCGCGGCGACGAGAACCTGCTCGGCGGCCGGATAGAGAGCCCGCCTGGCGAACCGGCGTGCCACGCCCGCCAAGCCGTCGACGATCCCCGGCGGCACCCAGGCGAGCGCGGCGCTGTGCGCCGCGAGCTGCACAAGGTGGGCGGCCTCGTTCTCGACGTCGGCGACGGCCAGGCACAGCGCGGCCGCGGCGTCCAGCCGTTCCCGTGCGGACGCCGCGGAGAGGCGGGCGCGGACCACGTCCTGCACGAGCCGGTGCACGCGCAGCGTCGCGCCCTTGCGGTCGACGAGCGAGAGGCGCAGCAGCTCCCCGATGGCCTCCTGGACGTCCAGCTCGTCGCCCGCGGCCAACGGCCGCAACATGTCGACGGCGACGGCGTCGGCGGCGAGGAACGACATCGTCTCCAACAGGCCCGCGGCCTGCGCCGACCGCCGACGCAGACGGTCGAAGGCCAGTCCCCAGGTGGTTGCGACGGTGCCTGCGTCGCGCAGCAGCTCGTCCTGGTGCGACCGGAACAGCCGCACGTAGTCCGGCACCGCCATCCCGGTCTGCTCGACGTAGGCGCACGCCTGCTGCAGGGCGAGCGGCAGGTCGCCGAGCAGCTCGGCCAGCTCACCCGCGGCGGCCGTGTCGGTGTCGCCGCTGCGCTCCACGACGTAGGCGACCGACTCGGCGCGCTTCAACGAGGGGACGGCGATCGGCCTGGCCAGCCGCCGCCACGCCTGGTCGCGGGAGGTGATGATGACGTCGCCGTGCACCGCGGTGGGCAGGTAGGGCTCGAGTCTGGCGGGCTCGTCGGCGTTGTCGAAGACGAGCACCCAGCCCGGCGACCGGTCCAGCTCCGCCCACAGCGCCGCCCGGGTGTCCTCCTCGCGGGCATGCATGCCGATGCCCAGCGCCAGGGCCAGGTCGGCCAGGCCTGCCGCGGTGCCCGAAGGGTCCTCAGCGGCGACCCACCACGCCACCCGGCCCTCTCGACGGCGGCGGTGCGCCAACTCGCAGGCCAGCTCGGTCTTGCCTGCCCCCGGCATGCCGTAGAGGACGACCGCGGACGGGCGGCGGCTCGGGTCGTCCAGTGCCGCGTCGACAACTGCGGTCAGCTCGGGCCGTTCGACGAACGCGTGTGTGCGCGGCGGGAGGTTCGACCCCGCGGTGGGTCCCGCCGAGGCGACCGACACCAGTGCCTCCTGGGCCAGCACGAGCTCGTGCACCCGGCGCAGCGGCGGCGCCGGGTCCACCCCCAACTGCTCGGCGAGGTTGTGGCGGCAGTGCTCGTACGCGGCCAGCGCGTCGGCTTGGCGGCCCGCCGCGTAGAGCGCGGTGACCAGCCGGGCCGCCAGCGACTCGCGCAGGGGATAGCGCTGCGCCAGCTCGCTGAGCCGCCCGACGTCCTCGCCGCCGCGACCCAACCGCACATGCGCGTCCGCGAGCGCCTCAGCGGCGACCACCTCGAGCTCGGCGAGCCTGACGGCTTCGGTGTCGACGATCTCCACGTCGACGACGCCTGCGAAGGCGCGCTCGCCGACCCACCGCGCCAGGGCGGACTCCAGCGCCGCGACCGCGTCCACGTCGGCGCCCTTGGCCAGCGCCTGCCTGCCCTGGTTCACCTCCGCGACGAACGCGTCAGCGTCCACCGGCACGACCGTTCGGTCGACGACGTACCCGCCGCGGCGCTTCGGGATCGCGTCCCCGCCCAGCAGCGCGCGCAGCCGGGACACCTGGGGATGCACGGCCTCGGGGGCCGCCCGCTCGCCCCAGACGTCCTCGACGATGCGCTCGGCCGAGACCGGCACGTTCCCGGCGACGACGATGCGCGCCAGCACCGCACGCTGGATGGGGCCGCCGAGCCGCAACGCCTCACCGGAGGCGGAGGCAGCAAACGTGCCGAGCACGCGCAGCGTGACCGTCGAGGTTCCCGACACCCGTGACCCCTCCCGTCTAGGGTGACCCGAACGAGGTTCCTACCAACTCCTCCGAGTGACGTCGAGGCCATCAGCCCATTCGGCGCACTGCGTTGGTCTTCGGTCTAATGCGGTAACAGCTGAGACGGTTGGGACGAAGCATCACACCGTGACACGCTCTGGCTACTCCGCTTGGCACTATGCCCCAGACGCCCTCGTCCGTGTCACTCCGGGTACCCCGGCCACGCTGGACATGCACGTCGTGGTGGGGTCCTGGTCGGCCGCGCCGACCCACGAGTCGGTGACGGTCCGCTGGTCGGCCACGGGCGGCCAGGAGACCGTCGTCCCGGCGGCGGACCTGACCGCCATCGACGACGCTCTGGCGGCCCGCCTCTCCGCGATCGACAGCGCGCCGGTGACCGGGCCGCGCCCGCTGGCGGTGGCGCCCTACCGGCTCGCGCTGGCCCGGCGGGCCCGCGGCAACCGCTATGTCGAGGCAGTGCTCCGCGGTGTGCCGCGCGGCGCGACGGTCCAGTACTCCATCGACGTCGCGCCGCCTTCTGGGCCGCCGGTCACGCTGGGCCCCTATTCGGTACAGGCCGTCCTGCCCGAGTTCGGGCCGTCCGACGTGATCGGCGGCCGGTTCGGCGACCTCGTCGACGGCGGCCCCACGTGGATCGGCCATGTCCGCAGGGACGACGGCGTCACCCACGTCCGCGTGGACCTCGACGACATCCCCACCGACGGGCCGCTGCCGGTGCGGGTGCGGATCGGCGGGACCTGGCTGTCGGCCGACTACGGCGGCGCCCCGCACAACCCCGGCGGCATGCTGCCGATCCTGGACTGGCCTGCCGACACGGTCACCTTCAGCGCCCCCGATCCCGGCGGTGCGCCGGTCGTGATCGACGTCGGTGGCAGGCAGGTCGCCGAGGCCGACGCGGGCGGCCCCGGCCGCAGCCGCGTGCTCATCGCCCACTTCTGCATCCAGGCCGTCAACGACCTGCTCGAGGCGCCCTACTCCGGCGGCGTGTACGCGCCGCCGCGCACGTACATGCAGGTCACGATGGCCGACGAGCGCGGCGTGTACTCGTCGCGCCCCGGCGTCTCCCGCGCCCAGACGCACGCGGGCGGCTACCGCGACGGCCTGGCCATGCAGCGCCGCTTCGACGTGCCCTACCACCTCGCCCTCAACGCGGGCGTGCTCATCCTCACCCGCCACGACTGCCCCGACGATCTCGCCGACATGCGCATGGACGTCGGCAGGGGCCTGCTGCACCCGGCGATCGCGGGTTACGGCTCGCACCGGATCCCCTACTACTCGGCTGACGCGAACGTCCGCGACATCACCGCGGACGTCGCGGTGATCACGGCCTACCTCGGGTCCGCGGCAGGCGCCGACGTCTTCTACCCCGACCAGCGCCTCTACCGGCAGCGGCCCGCGACGGTCGCGGCGCTGAAGACCGCGCCCGTCCGCTACGTCGTGCTCGACTCCGCCACGGGCTTCTACGACAACGAGTCGTCGGTGCAGCCCTCCGTGACCGGCCAGGACCTCGGGCCCGGCATGCTCTGGACCGACCGGACCAGCGGGGCGCACGTGCTGTTCATCGACACCACGCTCAAGGACCAGGCGCTGGGCGCCAACCTCGACCCCGAGCAGCCGTCGCCGTGGAAGCCGCCGCTGTCGGTGCGCCGCCGGTTCATGCGCCTCGCGCTCGACCCGCACCTGCGCGAGCAGACCCTGCTCACCTACGGCGACGACTTCGAGAAGGCCTGCAACAACGGCTGGTTCGAACCGGCGCCCGACATGCGGGAGAAGTGGGCGGCGTTCCTCGGCTGGGTCGCGGCGCACCGGACGTGGCTGCACGTCGTCACCACGGCCGACCTCGACCCGGCCCGCGACTCCGTCGGCACGATCGACGTCCTCGCCTCGATCGACGCCACTCTCGACCCGGGCGGCCTGGCCTCGGTCGACCTGGACGGCAACGTCTTCCATTACGACAGCTGGGAGCAGCGCTGGCGCACGACGCCCGCGTACTGGCTCGGGGACACCCTCGGCGGCATCACCGACCGCGTCGAGAACGCGCTGCTCCTGTGGCCCGAGGAACACCGCGACCAGCTCTACGACACGGCGTGGCTCGCGTTCCTCATGGCACAGCACGAGAACGCCTGGAACATGCAGGCGTTGGAAGGCGACGACCCGAACGTCAAGGCGACCGGCGACCCGGAGGAGTTCACGATCGTCGAGGGCCTGCAGGTGCGCAACGCGCTCGTGTGGCTCGCGGCGTCGGTGTGGGCGGCCTGGGCGGCCACCGCGCAGCCGGGGCAGAGCTTCGTCGACGACGGGCCGGTGCTCGACGCGCTGGCCGGGCTCCCGCCCGAGCTCCGCGTCGATCCGCGGCACTGGGACGCCGACCCGAACCCGACCCTCGTGCTCTACAACCCCGACGCCCTGGTGGTGATCGACCGCAACGGTGGCCGCGTCACCCACGCGTTCGTGCTGCGCGACGGCGTGCCGCGCACGGTGAGCGGGACGTTCAAGAGCTACCAGTACCGCGACCGGACCGACGTGGAGTGCGACGGGCACATGCTGCAGAACACGGTGTGGACGCCCAACCACCGCTACATCGGCTCTGACGTCGACCTGCTCAGCCAGCGCCACGTGGACTGGACCTACGCGCGCCCGACCTACGTGGACGGCACGGCCACACCCCCGGTGACCAGGGTCGTCCCGGACAACTTCAACGCCTACACCTGCGGCGTCGTCGGGAACGGCGTGCGCTGCACCTACGACCGCGGCTGGACGCCCGCGAGCACGTCCGAGGCCGAGCTGATCGACCTGTGGCGGCGCGACGGCGCTGCCAGGAGGGCGGGCACGACCGACCGGATGACCTGGCACGAGGACACGACGTTCGCGAAGACCTTCACCCTCGACGGCACGGTCCTGCACGTGGACTACACCGGCGTCGAACCGGGTCACGTCGTGGACAACGAGTTCTGCGTCGACCTGTGGGCGGGGGCGCAGGAGGGCCTGCTGCTGACGCGCTCGGTCGCGGACACCGGCGTCACCATCACGATGAACGGCGGCCCCGCCGCGCGCCTCACGATCGGGCCGGGCTGCGAGCTCACCCCCGCGAGCCGGGCCGAGACGGTGGCCCAGGCTGCGGCCAGCGGGCTCGACACCGAGTTCCTCATGCTGCACCGGGTGCTGACCGACGCCGTCCAGGTGCGCGCCACCGCGTCCGACTTCGGTTACGCGATCGAGCTAAGAGCCCCCGTGCGCGGATAACGTTGCCGGAACAACGTTATCCGCGCACAGGGGGTTTTATGGACGACATCGCCCGCCTGCGTCCCGGCGTCGTCACCCGCTCGATCAGCCCGGAGAACCCGACCGGGGCCGCGGGCGCGGGTGGGATGGCCGTCGAGGGCACGGGTGCAGGGCCTGCCCGCGACCTGGGGCGGGGCTGGAAGGTGTCGCCGAGCATCGAGATCCCGGCCCACGCGAGCGTCGATCTGGCCACCATCGAAGGGGCCGGGCGGATCACCCACATCTGGCTCACCACCCACCCCGACCACTGGCGGTCACTGCTGTTGCGCGCGCGGTGGGACGGCGCGCCGACGCCTGCGGTCGAGCTGCCGGTCGGGGACCTGTTCGGCCAGGGCTGGGGCCGGTTCGCCCAGCTCTCGTCGTCGATGATCGCGGTCAACCCGCATGGCGGGCTCAACTGCTACTGGCCCATGCCGTTCCGGACGGGCGCACACCTCACGTTGGCCAACCTCTCGGCGTCCCCCGCGGTCGTGTACTTCCAGGTCACCTACGAGACGGGGGGCGAGGAGTCGGCGAGCGCCTACCTGCACGCGCACTGGCGGCGGTCCAACCCGGTCGCGGCGGGGTCGGTGCACACGCTGGTCGAGGGGGTGCACGGCGCGGGCCAGTACGTCGGCACCTACCTGGCGTGGGGCAGCAACTCGCGCGGCTGGTGGGGTGAGGGCGAGATGAAGTTCTACCTCGACGGCGACGAGGAGTTCCCGACCATCTGCGGCACCGGCACCGAGGACTACTTCGGCGGCGCATGGAACTTCGACGTGCCCGGTCAGGGCTACTCCGCCTACTCGACGCCGTACCTGGGACTGCATCAGATCATCAGGCCGGACGGGCTCTACGACAGCCAGCTGCGCTTCGGGATGTACCGCTGGCACGTCCCGGACCCGATCCGCTTCGCCGCGGAGCTGCGGGTCACGGTGCAGGCGCTCGGCTGGCGCGCGGGGGGCCGCTACCTGCCCCTGCACGACGATCTGGCCTCGACGGCGCTGTTCTACCTGGACCGCCCCGCCTCGACGCTCCCGGCCACCCCGACGCTGGATGAGCTGGAACTCCTGTAGGCGCCGCGCCCGAACCCAGGAGTACTGCTCACCGCACACCCGGCGGCCGTTGACCGGACGGGGCGCGCGGCCTCCGTCCCGGCGGCCGTCGCTGGGCGAGAGTCATGAATGTGTTGTCCAAACAACGGATCCGTGACTCTCGGCACCCCGAGCTCAGGCATTGAGGCCGAACCTCTGCGAAGTCGCCCGCCATTGGTGCGGCCGGGCCGAGGGCAGCCCCACCTCGCAGACCGTGTGGCGTCCTCGCAGATGGCCGAACCTCTGCGAGGACACCGTAGCCTCTGCGAAGTCGTCGAAACTGTCGGTGGTCGCCGATGACCAACAAGGTCGTCGCCGGTGCCCGCCGTCCAGCCGGTACACGGCCGCAACAGTGGGATGCAGCGGCCGAGGTGAACACGAGCGGGGTTGGCTCGCGCGGCGAACCCCGTCACGTTCCTCTCGGCAGTGCGGCATTGCCGCCCGCCGAGTGCGAAGTCGGCTGAGACGTGCAAAGTCGGCACCGACATGCGAAGTCGGGCAATCAGTCGGGGTCGACGCAGATCAGGGCCCACGGGCGTTCGCGGGCCCTGGTCATCACGAGCGTCGCCCGCCGTGAACCACTGAGGCGCAACCGCTTGCGCAGGACGTCGACGTCACCCGCGAGGCCGCGCCTGCGGATGTCGACGGCCCCGATGTCGAGCGCGTGGAGCCGGGCAGGCAGCTCCTTCTCCCGCCACGGCCCGGAGTGCAACACCCGCAGCGTTCGCGCGAACGGCGTACGGACGGCTGAGTCCACGGCCAGGAACGCGATCCGCTCGTCGATCTTCCGCCCGCCCACCGCGACGGCCAGCTCCGCGACGAGCCCTGCCCGCGTCACCGCGGGGTTCGGATCGAGCAGGTACTCGCCCGGTTCACCGACATCGACCCACGCGCCCTGCGGCAGCAGCGTGTGGCCATCAGGCAGGACGGTCGCGCGGGTCGCCGACGTCGCGAGCGCGGGCGACCACAGCACCGCCTCCTTCAGGTCGGTGCCGAGCGCGACGAACTCGACCTCCCAACCGACGGGCACGGCGTCGTGCGCCAGACCGGGTGCAGCCTTGACCGCGACGCCGGGCAGCCGGTCCGCCAGCCCGAGGCACCACGGAAGCGGCGGCTCGCCGTCGCGGGTCCGGCCGCGCTCCGTCCGGCGCGCGGGGTCGACGAACACCGCCGTCGCGGCGCTCAGATCGACGTCGCGGACGTCGGCGACCTGGGTCGTCACCGGT
Source organism: Pseudonocardia sp. (assembly GCA_036401495.1). Taxonomy (GTDB): domain Bacteria; phylum Actinomycetota; class Actinomycetes; order Mycobacteriales; family Pseudonocardiaceae; genus Pseudonocardia. Next base: position 28,689 of record DASWUV010000155.1, read on the forward strand.
CCCACGACCCCCAGCACCGCAGCGTTGCGCGCGGCCATCCACGCGTGCAGCGGATCGCGGTCGACGCCCAGCACGGGTCCGTGCGCGGCCAGCGCGACGAGGTCGCCGCCGATCCCGCAGCACAGGTCGACGACCAGGCCGCCCGTCGCGAGCCTGCGGGCCCGGTGCGCCGCCACGACCTCGCCGGAGGCCTGCTCCGCACCATCCCTCGTCAGCATCATGTCCTGCGCCCGGGTGAACTTGACCTCGGCGCGGTCGCGCAGCCTCTGCAGGGTGAGCCCGTCGGCCACGAGCTGCGCCGGGAACCGCGCGCGCAGGCGGTCGGTGAGGGCCAATGCCGTGTCGTCGGTGATCCGTTCGGCCCGCAGCAGCGCCATCAGCTCGCGGCCCTCGCCTGCGTCGAAGGCCGCGAACCGCGCGACGGGATCAGCGGCGGGGTCCACCCGCGCACGCTATCCGCCTCCTCGGGCCTGCCCGCCGCCGCTCGACACTCCCCCGTCACCCAGGTCGGTGACGATCCCCCGCAACCGTCGACAGTCGTGATCTCATGCGCCTTTCGATGGAAGGGGTTACTCCAGGATGACCAGCGCGACACGGCGAGTGGACGTTCTGGTGATCGGTGGTGGACCAACGGGCCTGGGGGCGGCGACCCGACTGCAGGAGCGCGCCGCGGACTGGCACCTCGTGGAGGCGGCCGACGGCCTGGGCGGGATGGCCGCCACGATCACCGACGACGCGGGATTCCGCTGGGATCTCGGCGGCCACGTGCTGCACAGCCACTTCGCCGACTTCGACCGGGCCATCGCCGAGTCCGGCGTCCGGATGCTCTCCCCGGTGCGCAACGGCTGGGTCTGGATGGACGGCGAACTCGTGGCCGCCCCGATCCAGCACCAGGTCGACGAACTCCCCGACGACCTCGCGCCCGACGCGCCCGCGGCCACGCTCGACGACTACTACCGCAACCACCTCGGCGCCCGGCTACACGGGGCGTTCTTCAAGCCGTTCACGGAGAAGATGTGGGCCACGCCGGTGGAGCGGATGGACCACACATGGACCTCGATGCGCAGCGGCTCAGGCGAGCGCAACGTGCCCACCATCCGCACCAAGGACGACACGGCCGAGCACCCGCGCGTGACGTTTCCCTATCCCGAGGGGGGCACGGGGGCGCTCTGGGACGCGATCGGCGGCCGCCTGGACCCACGCAGCGTCGCGACGGGATCCCGCGTGTGCGCACTGGACCTCGACGCGCGGACGGCCCACCTCACGGGCGGCGAGGTGATCCACTTCGTCGACTGTGTGTCGAGCATGCCGCTGACGACGCTGTTGCGCTCGGTCGGCAGGCCGGACTGGGCGGCCCGCTCGACGTCCCTCGTCGCCAACGCGACGCTGGTCGTGGGCCTGGGCTACACGGGAAGCCCGCCTGCCGCGCTCGCGGACAAGTCGTGGCTGTACTGCCCGGACAAGGACGTGGCGTGGCACCGGGCGACCCTGCTGTCGAACTACGACCCCGCCAACGCGGGCGACGGACGGTGGTCGGTGCTCTGCGAGGTGGGACACAGCGCCTTCCGGGTCGTGGACAGGGCGACGGCCGTCGCGAGCTGTCGCGAGGAGATGACCAAGCTCGGCGCCGATCCCGCGGCGCTGTGCAGCACGTGGGTGCACGACATCCCGCGCGGCTACCCCGTCCCCACCCTGGGCCGCGACGACCTGCTGCGCGACGTCGACGCCGGGCTCATCCGCCGCGGCGTGCGCTCCCGCGGCCGCTTCGGCGGATGGCGCTACGAGTCGTGCAACCAGGACTACGCGTTCCAACAGGGCATCGAGGCCGTCGAGGCGATCATGACGGGGAGCGCCGAGGACGTGTACTGGAACCCGGAGCGATTCTGAGGGCCACCTCGGCAAGCTCGACGGCGCCCAGGGTGCGCACCGGGAGGCCGGTGGCCAGCGCGCGCAGGTGCACGTCGCAGAGGTACTCCAGGTACTCCGCGAGCGCGTAGGCCTGGCTCAGCGTCGCGGCGACGGTGACGGCGCCGTGGTTGCCCATGATCGCCGCGCTGCGGTCGCGCAGCGCGGTGACCACGCTGCGGGCGAGCGCGTCCGTGCCGAAGGTGGCGTACGGGGACACGCGGACCGGGCCGCCGAACATCGCCGTGTAGTAGTGCGAAGCGGGCAGCTCGTCGAGCACGGTCGAGACGGCCGTCGAGGCGACGCCGTGGGTGTGCACGATCGCGGCCGCGGCCGTCGCGCGATAGACGGCGAGGTGCAGGGGCAGCTCGCTGGACGGGCGCAGCGGAGCCTCCACCGGCTCGCCGTCGAGGCGGTGGACGCCGACCTGGCCGGGCGTGAGCGTCTCGTAGGCCACCCCGCCCGGCGAGATCGCGACGAGGTCGCCCGCCCGCACCGAGACGTTGCCCGCCGTCCCGACGACGAGCCGCTCACGCCGCAGCGCCTGGCACGCCTGCACCACGGCGGCCCGCTCGTCACCCAGCAGCATCCACGACCATCCCGTCGACCACGCGCACGGGCACCGGCGTGAGCGGTTGCGTCGCCGGGCCGCCGACGACGGCGCCGTCGGCGATCCGGAACCGGCTACCGTGGCAGAAGCAGTTGATCGTACCGGCGGCCACCGCGCGCACCTGGCAGCCGCGGTGCGGGCACACCGTGGCGAACGCGACCACCTCGCCCTCGACGGGCTGGGTCACCACCACCCCGCGCTCGGCCACGATCACGCCACCGCCGACCGGAACGGCGCTGAGCGGAGCGATGGGCCCACTGATCGGCGCAGACACCAGTGCAGGATAGGGCCGTGGATCTCATTGACGAGTGGACCCAGGCGCAGGCGCGGGTGATCGAGCTCGTGGCGGACCTGCCGCCGGAGTACGCCGAGCTGCCCGTGCCCGCGTGTCCCGACTGGACGGTGCGCGACCTGTTCTCGCACATGGTGGGGCTCGGCGTCGACGTCGTCGCGGGCGACGAGCCGGACGACCACGACAGCGCGTGGACGGCACGCCACGTGGCCCAGCGCCGCGGACACGACATCCCCGCGCTGGTGGCGGAGTGGCTGTCGGTGGCCGCCCCGCTGCAGGAGTGGATGATCACGCACGGCACTCGTCCGCTGGGCGACGTGATCATCCACGAGCAGGACCTGCGCGGCGCCCTCGGCGTGCCAGGCGCCCAGGACTCGGGCGGGGTCCGCGCCGTCCGCGACCGGTTCCTGCTCCGCTTCGGCGAGCACGTCGGCGACCTCGCGCCGCTCGCGCTGGTCGGCGACGCGTGGCAGTGGGTGTCCAACGGCGTGCCGGACACCGCGGAGGTCGTGGTGCGCGCACCGGACTTCGACCTGGCACGAGCGCTGGTCACCCGCCGGTCGGAGCGCCAGCTGCGGGGCTGGACGGAGAAGGGCGACGTCGGGCCCTACCTCGGTGCCTTCGCCCTGCTCGGCCCCCTCCCGTCCGTCGATCTTGCCGAGTAGCGCAGGCCCACCGCATGCGGTTCGACGGGGTCGATCCGCCGGGGCGCCGCCTGCCGTGCTGAGCTGAGTGCATGCCGGGCCCCGTGGTGCTCCCCCTCCTGCTCCTGTGCGCCCTCCTGCTCAGCGCGTGCTCGGCTCCCCGCAGCGGTTCGCCGTCCGCCGGTCCGGGCGGCGCCCCTGGTTCCGCCACGCCGTCGCCGTCGGCCGCACCACCGCCCCCGTCCTGTGTCGACACCCTGCTGACCACGCTTCCGCTCCGGCAGCTCGCAGGCCAGCTGCTGATCGTCGGCTCACCGCTGGGCGCCGCGGTCCAGCCCAGCCTCGACCTGATCAAGAAGTTGCCGGTCGGCGGCGTGTTGCTGACCGGGCGCAGCAGGCAAGGGGTCGCCGCCGTCGCGGCCAGGACGGCGGCGCTGCAGAAGGCGAACAGCGCAGGCGCGGGCCTGCTCATCGCGGCCGACCAGGAGGGCGGGCAGGTGCAGACGCTGACGGGGCCCGGGTTCTCCGCGATCCCCACGGCGGTCGAGCAGGGCCGGTGGAGCTCCCAGCGGCTCATCACGGCGGCCGCGAAGTGGGGCGCGGAGCTGAAAGCCGCCGGGGTTCGCCTCGACCTCGCGCCGGTCTCGGACGTGCTGTCCGCTCAGCTCGGCTCGGCCGACCTCGCCGTCGGGGTCAGCCACCGCACGTTCGGCACTGAACCGGGCTCGGTCGGCGCCAGCGTCCTCGCCTTCACCGCCGGACTGGCCCAGTCGGACGTCGCGGGCGCCGTCAAGCACTTCCCGGGGCTCGGGCGCGTGGGGCCCAACACCGACCTCACCGCGAACGTCCACGACACCACCACCTCCGTGGACAGCCCCTGGCTCGACCCCTTCCGCCGGGCGGTCGACGCGGGAGTCCCGGTGGTGATGGTCTCGTCGGCCATCTACACCCAGATCGACCCGACCCAGCTCGCCGCGTTCTCCCGACCGGTGATCACCGACCTGCTGCGCACGCGCATGGGCTTCAACGGCGTCGTGATCTCCGACGACCTGGGCAAGGCGGTCGCGGTCGCGGCAGTGCCCGTGGCCGACCGGGCGGTGCGGTTCGTCGCCGCAGGCGGGGACATCGTGCTCACCGCTTCCCCTGACACGGCCCCGGCGATGCTCGAAGGGCTCGTCGCGAAGGCCACCGCCGATCCCGACTTCGCCGCGACCGTGCGGGCGGCGGCCCGACGCGTCCTCACGGCCAAGCAGGCGCTGCACCTGCTCCCCTGCTGAGGTCGTCCGCGCCCGCCCGCTGCACCTCTCGGCCCCCGGTTCCACCCCGGGGTGGAACGGGTCCGACCCGCGGGTTGACGCGTCGCCGTGGCCTCGTCTCTAGCGTCTTCCCCATGGCCGACACGACCACCGCGGCAACCCCCGCCGCCACGCCGATCCCGGCGAGCCCGACCGCCCGAGCGCGGGCCTTGCTGAAGCGGCCGGGGATCCTGCTCGGTGTCCTCGCGCCGTTCGCCGTCTACCAGCTGGCGACCGGCCTCGGGGCCAGCGAGATGGCCGCGTTGGCGTGGGGCGCGGTGTTCCCGCTCGCCGCGATCGTGGTCGGGCTGGCCCGCACCCGCCACCTCGACGCCGTCAGCGCGATCTCGCTGGCCTCGATCGTCATCGGCCTCGGCGGCGGCCTCGTGCTGCGCAGCGCCGAGTTCCTGCTGATCAAGGACTCCCTGGTGACCGCGACGATCGGGCTGGCGTTCCTCGGTTCGCTGTTCGCGGCCCGCCCGATGGTCTTCACGATCGGTCGGGCGCAGGCGCCCGAACGGGCGGACGTGTTCGACGGGCGCTGGGCCGAGCCCGCGTTCCGCCGCGCGCTGCGCCGCATGACCGCCGTCTGGGGCGCGACGCTGCTGGCCGAGGCCACCGCGCGGATCGTCTTGGCCCTGCTGATCCCGCACGGTGTGCTGCTGCTCGTCTCGCCGCTGGTGGCCGCCGCCTTCATCGGACCCGTCGCGCTCTGGACCATGCGCCGCCGCGCCCACCTGCGCCCCGGCGCCGACAACCGCTGAGGAGGCACACCATGAAGGCGCTTCCCCAACTCCCCTTCCCCCGCCCCGACGTCCTGGACATCGCCCCGCTCTACGCGCGGCTGCGCGCAGAGGCACCGATCTGCGCCGTCCGCACTCCGGCAGGCGACCCCGCTTGGCTGGTCAGCAGCCACGCACTGACCCGCGAGCTGTTCGCCGACCCGCGGCTGGGCCGCTCCCATCCCCATCCCGAGCGGGCCTCCCGGATATCGACCTCGGTGTTGCTGGGCGGCCCGATGGGCGACGCGCAGGACGAGGCGCAGGACCACGCGACCATGCGCAAGCTCCTCGCCCCCGCCTTCGCCGCCCGGCGCATGCACCGGCTGCGCGCCCACGTCGAGGAGCTGGTCGCGCGTGCACTGGACGAGCTGGCCGCGCACGGCTCCCCCGCCGACCTGCACGAGCAGCTCGCCCTCCCGATTCCGGTACTGGTCATCTGCGAGCTGCTCGGCGTGCCCTACGCCGACCGCGACCGGTTCCGCGCGCTGTCCGAGGGCATCGGCGGGCTCACCGACCGGGAGGCGTCCACCCGCGCGCTGCACGAGCTGGTCGCCTACATCGGCGAGCTCGTGGCCCGCAAGCGGCGCGAGCCGGGCGAGGACGTCATCTCCGATCTGGTCGCGGGTGATCCGGAGGGCCGCCACGACGACCGGACCGCGGGGCTCGCCGCGGCGCTCCTGTTCGCCGGGCACGAGACGACCGCGACCCGCATCGACGTCGGCACCGTCCTGCTGCTCACCCACGCCGAGCACTACCGGGCGCTCGCCGCGGACCCGACGCTCGTCGCGGGCACGGTCGAGGAGATCCTGCGGCTCGCGGCACCCGGCAGCAACGGCCTGCCGCGCTACGCCCACGCCGACATCGCCGTCGCCGGGACGACCATCCACACAGGCGACGCGGTCATCCTCGCCCCCGCGGTCGCCAACCGGGATCCCGCGGCCTTCCCCGACCCCACCAGGTTCGACCCGGCCCACGCTGCAGGCAGCCACCTGGCGTTCGGCTACGGCCCGCGGTACTGCATCGGAGCGGCACTCGCCCGCGTCGAGCTGCAGGCCGTCTTCGGCGCGCTGCCTGCGCGCTTCCCGACCCTGGAGCTTGCCGTGCCCCTCGACCGCCTTGAACTGCGCACCGACCTGCTGACCGGCGGCTTGAGGAACCTGCCGGTGTGCTGGTGACTTGCCGCAAACCGTGTTCCGACACGTGTCGACGTGGGTATCTTCAGGTATGGCCATCGCATCGACGAACCCCGCGACCGGACAGCAGATCACCGCCTTCGACGCGCTCACCGAGGAGCAGATCGACCAGAAGCTGCAGACCGCCGCCGATGCGTTCCGCACCTACCGCACCACGACGTACGCCGAGCGCGCCGGATGGCTGCGCCGCGCCGCCGACATCCTCGACGCCGAAGCCGAGCCACTGGGCCGCCTCGCGACGCTCGAGATGGGCAAGACGCTCGCCTCGGCCGTGGCCGAAGTCAAGAAGTGCGCGAAGGGCTGCCGCTGGTACGCCGACAACGCCGAGGGTCTCCTGGCCGACGAGCCGCACCCGATCGAGGGCTCAAGGGTGTTCACCCGCTACGAGCCGCTCGGCCCGGTGCTGGCGATCATGCCGTGGAACTTCCCGTACTGGCAGGTGTTCCGCTTCGCCGCGCCCGCGCTGATGACGGGCAACGTCGGGCTGCTCAAGCACGCGTCGAACGTGCCGCAGTGCGCGCTGGCGATCGAAGACGTCCTGCGCAGGGCGGGCTTCCCCGAGGGCGCGTTCCAAACGCTCCTCGTGGCCTCGGGCGCCATCGAGAAGATCATCGAGGACCCGCGGGTACGGGCGGTCACGCTGACCGGGAGCGAGGACGCCGGGCGCGCGGTCGGTGCGACCGCGGGGCGCATGATCAAGCCCAGCGTGCTCGAACTGGGTGGCAGCGACGCGTTCGTCGTGATGCCCTCGGCCGACCTCGACGCCACCGTCGCCTCGGCCGTCGGCTCGCGCACGCTGAACAACGGCCAGTCGTGCATCAACGCCAAGCGCTTCATCGTGCACGAGCAGATCGCCGACGAGTTCGTGCAACGCATGGTGGCCAAGCTGGAGGCCATGACGATCGGCGACCCCGCGGAGGCCACGACCGACATGGGCCCACTGGCGAACCCCGACGCCGTGGAGACCATCGACCGCCAGGTCCAGGAGACGGTCGCGGCGGGCGCCCACCTGCACACCGGCGGGAAGCCGCTCGGCGGACCAGGCAGCTTCTACCCGCCGACCCTGCTCAGCGACATCCCCGACGGCTCACCCGGACATCGGGAGGAGTTCTTCGGCCCGGTCGCGCTCGTCTGGCGCGCCCGCGACGTCGACGACGCGATCCGCATCGCCAACGACTCCGACTTCGGGCTCGGCGGCAGCGCGTGGACCACGGACGCCGCCGAACAGGAGCGGTTCGTCAACGAGATCGAGACCGGGATGATCTACATCAACCACGTCACGGAATCGACGCCCGAGGTTCCCTTCGGCGGGGCCAAGAACTCCGGCTACGGCCGCGAGCTCGCCGAGTTCGGCCCCCGGTCCTTCGTCAACGCCAAGACCGTCTGGATCGACCCAGCGCCGTAACAAGCCTGCAACGCTCGTCGTCGAGGGTTTCCCGCCCGGCCCAGCGGGCACTCTGTGCCATGAGCCATGTGTCCAACGTCGAGCAGCGCGGCGATGCCGCCAAGGCGGATGACGACCCGCTCGAGAACCTGGCGGCGATCGATCACCAGATCGCCGCGCTGCGCGCCAGGGCCAAAGGCACCAGCCCGCGCTACGCCGCCCTGATCCCGCACTACCAGGCCGACATCGACGCTTTGCTCGACCTGCGGCTCTGGCTGACCGCCTACCAACTGTCGGAGTGACCGCGGCAGGCGGCCGACGGACACCTACGCGCGCAGCAGACGCTGGACGGCCTCGCGGGACACCAACAAGGTCAGGATCAGCAGTGTCACGGAGAAGAAGCCGCCGAGGCTGACCCGTTCGCCGAAGACAAGGGCGACCGCCTCCAAGACGAGGAACGTGCTGCCGAAGAGAACAGCCCACAGCAGCACCGCGGCGATCACCTTGCCGCCAGGCGAGGACGCGGCCTTGAACCGTGCCCTGACCAGATTCTTCGCGGCCACGACGACGTCGAGAATCACCTT
>DASWUV010000156.1:0-16398 GCA_036401495.1 Pseudonocardia sp.
TCGGCTCGGCGGCCGCCGGTCGGGCGGGCGCCTGCGGCCGCACCGCGGTTCGGCTCACCCGGCGGGTGTCGAGCGCGCGCGGGCCGCGGCTGTTGGTCCGCAGTCCTGTCCCGGTCATGCGGCCTGCCGCGGGTCCGGTGCGCCGGATCGTCGCCGGGTTCGTCGTCGCTCTCGTCACGGCTGCGGTGGTGTTCGGTCTTGGGCGGGTCGCGGACGCCGTGTCCCACGCCCGGGAGCCCGTGGCTCCCGAGGTCGCCGAGGTCGCCGAGGTCGCCGAGGTCACTGTCGCCGTCGACGCACCGGGCACCGTGTGGGACGTCGCCGACGGGGTAGCGCCGAACGCAACCGGGCCGCAGCGGGCAGCCATGGTCGACCGCATCGTCGTGGCCAACTCCCTCACCTCCCTGCGGGTGCGGCCAGGGGAGGTGTTGCGAGTGCCGCTGCGATAGCCCAGCCCGCGCACGGCGTCCGTTCGACTAGGAGACCACAAGTTGGGAGTCGCGCTTCCTCACCCCACATCTTGTGGTTACACTAGTGTTGTTCGCCTACCGGTTGGGTCTCAGCCGGAATCGGGGAGGGGGTGCGCTGCTGTGCGGTGTCCGTTCTGTCGGCACTCAGACTGTCGCGTCATCGACTCCCGAGAGGTCGACGACGGGCAAGCCACCCGACGCCGCCGCTCCTGTGTCTCGTGTGGCCGCCGGTTCACCACCGTCGAGGAGGCCGTGCTCGCCGTCGTCAAGCGCAGCGGGGTCACCGAGCCGTTCAGCCGCGAGAAGGTCGTGCGCGGCGTGCGCCGCGCCTGCCAGGGCAGGCCCGTCGACGAGGACGCGCTCGCCCAACTCGCCCACCGCGTCGAGGAGACCGTCCGGGCCGGGGGCGCCGCGGAGGTCCCCAGCCACGAGGTCGGGCTCGCCATCCTCGGCCCGCTCCGTGAGCTCGACGAGGTGGCCTACCTGCGCTTCGCCAGCGTCTATCGCTCGTTCTCCTCGATAGAGGACTTCGAGAAGGAGATCGCCGACCTCCGTCGTCCCGACGGCGGCCAGGTTCCCTGACCGCCTCGTTCCCGACCGCCCCGTTCCGTCCATGTCCGTCCAGGTGCCCCACACCCGGATGCCCCGACCGGAACGAAGCACCTCCCGGCACCGTCGCCGGTCCAGCACTTCTCTCCACCAGCACGTAATCGCCGACCACGGCGCGTCGAACCCCAGACTTCGCGCCGCAGGAAGAGGAACAGCATGACCGAGATCGTCGGAACCACGCAGGGATCAGGCGCAGGAGAGCCGGGTGCAGGAGGGTCGCCGGGCGGGCGGGGCCGGAAGACCTCGGCGGTGCAACGGTCGGCCCGCCTCACGATCGAGCGGATCCACACCACCCCCGGCGTGCACCCCTACGACGAGGTCGCGTGGGAACGCCGCGACGTCGTCATGACCAACTGGCGTGACGGGTCGGTCAACTTCGAACAACGCGGCGTCGAGTTCCCGGACTTCTGGTCGATCAACGCCACGAACATCGTCACCAGCAAGTACTTCCGCGGGGCCGTCGGCTCCGCCCAGCGCGAGTCCAGCCTGCGCCAGCTCATCGACCGGGTCGTGGCGGTGTACCACCGCGCGGGCATCGAGAACGGCTACTTCGCCACCGAGGCCGACGCCGAGGTGTTCGCCCACGAGATCACGTGGATGCTGCTGCACCAGGTGTTCAGCTTCAACTCCCCGGTCTGGTTCAACGTCGGCACAGCCAGCCCGCAACAGGTGTCGGCGTGTTTCATCCTCGCCGTGGACGACACCATGGAGTCGATTCTCAACTGGTACCGGGAAGAAGGCCTGATCTTCAAGGGTGGCTCGGGCGCGGGCCTCAACCTCTCCCGCATCCGCTCCTCGAAGGAACTGCTTTCGTCCGGCGGCACCGCGTCCGGCCCGGTCTCGTTCATGCGCGGCGCGGACGCGAGCGCGGGCACGATCAAGTCGGGCGGCGCCACCCGCCGGGCGGCGAAGATGGTCGTGCTCGACGTCGACCACCCCGACATCGAGGAGTTCGTGGCCACGAAGGCGAAGGAGGAGCGGAAGATCCGCGTGCTGCGTGACGCGGGCTTCGACATGGACCTCGGCGGCGCCGACATCGCCTCGGTGCAGTACCAGAACGCCAACAACTCGGTGCGGGTCACCGACGAGTTCATGCGTGCTGTCGAGTCGAACGGCGAGTTCGGCCTGCGCACCCGGATGACCGGCGACGTCATCGAGACGATCGACGCGAAGAAGCTGTTCCGCACGATCGCGCAGGCCGCGTGGGAATGCGCCGACCCGGGCATCCAGTACGACGGGACCATCAACGACTGGCACACCTGCCCCGAGTCCGGGCGCATCTCCGCGTCCAACCCCTGCAGCGAGTACATGCATCTGGACAACAGCTCGTGCAACCTGGCCTCGCTCAACCTGCTGACCTTCCTCGACGCCGACGGCCAGTTCGCCGCGGCGCGTTTCCGCAAGTGCGTCGAGCTGATCATCACAGCGATGGACATCTCCATCTGTTTCGCCGACTTCCCGACCGAGCCGATCGGCGACACCACGCGCAAGTTCCGGCAGCTGGGCATCGGCTACGCCAACCTCGGCGCCCTGCTGATGGCGACCGGCCACGCGTACGACTCCGAGGGCGGTCGCGCACTCGCCGCCGCCATCACCTCGCTGATGACCGGTGCGGCCTACAAGCGCTCCGCCGAGCTGGCAGGCGTCGTCGGACCGTACGAGGGCTACGCCCGCAACGCCGAGTCCCACCAGCGCGTGATGCGCAAGCACGCCGCGGCCAACGACGACGTGCGCACGTTCCCGGCCAGCGCGCCGATCCACAAGCTGGCCACCATCACCTGGCAGGAGTGCCTGCAGACCGGCGCCCAGCACGGCTGGCGCAACGCGCAGGCGTCGGTATTGGCGCCGACGGGCACCATCGGACTGGCCATGGACTGCGACACCACCGGCATCGAGCCCGACCTCGCGCTGGTGAAGTTCAAGAAGCTGGTCGGCGGCGGGTCGATGCAGATCGTCAACCAGACTGTGCCGCGCGCGTTGCGCCGCTTGGGCTACCAGCCAGAGCAGGTCGAGGCGATCGTGTCGTACGTCGCGGAGCACGGGCACGTCGTCGACGCGCCCGCGCTGCGGCCCGAGCACTACGACGTGTTCGACTGCGCGATGGGCGAGCGGGTGATCGCCGCGCTGGGCCACGTGCGGATGATGGCCGCGGTGCAGCCGTTCCTGTCCGGGGCGATCTCCAAGACGGTGAACATGCCCGAGGCGGCCACTGTCGAGGACGTCGAGCAGATCTACCTGGAGGGCTGGAAGCTCGGCCTCAAGGCGCTTGCGATCTACCGCGACAACTGCAAGGTCGGTCAGCCCCTCTCCGCGGGCAAGTCGGCGAAGGGTGAGGAGAAGGCCGCCGTGGTCGTCGAGGCGCGCCCGGTGCGGCGGCGCCTGCCCAAGAAGCGGCCGAGCCAGACCGTGTCGTTCACCGTCGGCGGCGCCGAGGGCTACCTCACGGCGGGCTCCTACCCCGACGACGGGCTGGGCGAGATCTTCGTCAAGCTCGGCAAGCAGGGCTCGACCCTGTCCGGCGTCATGGACGCGTTCTCGATGTCGATCTCGGTGGGCCTGCAGTACGGCATCCCGCTGGAGTTCTACGTCTCGAAGTTCTCCAACCTGCGCTTCGAGCCCGCGGGCATGACCGACGACCCCGACCTACGCATCGCCACCAGTGTCTTGGACTACCTGTTCCGCAGGCTCGCGCTGGACTACCTGCCCTACGAGAAGCGCGCCCAGCTGGGCATCTTCTCGGCGGCGGAACGCACCGCGCAGGTCAACGACACGTACGAGGTCGACGTGGAGGGCCTCCGCACGGGCGTGGACGTCGTGCAGGGGCCACACGCCCCCGGTGTCGCCCCCGCGCCTGTGGAGGTGGGCAGCTCCACAGAACTGCTGGAGCTGCGCCTCGGCAAGGCCGCCGACGCGCCGCTGTGCATGACCTGCGGCACGAAGATGCGGCCTGCGGGCAGCTGCTACGTCTGTGAGGGCTGCGGCTCCACCAGCGGTTGCAGCTGACGCTGCCGCAGGCCGCACTTCGGCCAACGCTGGGGTGATCGCCAAGATCGGGACAAGAGCGCTGTATACGGCGCTCACGTCCCGATCTCGGTGATCATGCCCGCCCCGCGTCTGCCGGCAGCACAGGCAGGGACCTCGATCGGCGGAGACGACGTATGGTCGGCCGGTGATCGAGGACGACGACCTGTCCGGTACCGGCGACTGGACCCGCCCTGGTGTGTACCGGTGCGCGCCCGGCGTGTACCGGATCCCGCTGCCGTTGCCGCAGGACGGCCTGCGTGCGGTCAACGTCTACGCCATGCGGCACGGCTCCGACATCACGGTGATCGACGCGGGCTGGTCCATCCCGGAGTCGCGGAAGCTGCTCGCGGCCGGGTTGGCGGAGCTGGACGCCGGGTTCCCCGACGTTCGGCGCTTCCTCGTGACCCACATCCACCGTGACCACTACACGCAGGCGGTGGCGTTGCGCAAAGAGTTCGGCATGCGCGTGGCGCTCGGCCGGGGTGAGCGGCCCGGTCTGGAGACCATCAACGACCCGAACAGCCCCGAGGGGCCGCGCCAGCTGGGCAGGCTTCGCCGCGCCGGGGCGGAGGCGCTGGCGCACCGCATGGCGGGCATGGAGTCGCCGCACACCGACCGGACGGACTGGGCGAGCCCTGATGACTGGATCGAGGACGGGGAGCGGCTGACGGTCGGCGACCGCACGCTCGTCGCCGTCGAGACGCCGGGGCACACCCGCGGGCACGTGGTCTTCGCCGAAGAGGCGGCCGACATCATGTTCTCCGGCGACCACGTCCTGCCCCGCATCACCCCGTCGATCGGGCTGGAGCCGAACCCGGCCGTCAGCCCGCTCGCCGACTTCCTGATGTCGTTGGAGCTGATCAGGACCCGGCCGGACGCGGCGATGCTGCCTGCGCACGGGCCGGTCGGGATGCGGGTGCACGAGCGGGTCGACGAGCTGCTCGTGCACCACGCCAAACGCCTCGACGCCACGCTCGCGGCGCTCGACGAGGGCCGCAGCACCGCGTACGCGGTGGCGGCCGCACTGGTGTGGACACGCCGTGAACGGACACTGGCCGAGCTCGATCCCTTCAACGAGATGTTGGCGACGCTGGAGACCATGGCCCACCTCGAGGTGCTGGTAGAGCGCGGCCTGGCGACGATGACCGAGCAGGACGGGGTGGCGCACTACGCGCACTGATCGTTGATCTCGGCGTGTCGCATTTGGCGTCGTGGGCGACCGCCCGGCAGACTGGCGCCCACAACCGGAGCACACAAAATTTTGGGCAGACCGCCACAGCGTGAGGACGTAGGGGAAGACGTTCCTCGGCTCTGATGGAGGTCTGTAGTGGAAGCACGCGGCGTGGTCTTCGTCCACTCGTCGCCGACTGCGGTATGCCCGCACGTCGAGTGGGCGATCTCCGGCGTGCTCGGCACGAAGGTCTCCTTGCATTGGACCCCTCAGCCGGGCTCGCCGGGTCAGATGCGTGCGGAGTGCACTTGGGCGGGGCCTGTCGGCAGCGGCGGCGCGATCGCCGGTGCGCTGCGTGCGTGGACGATGCTCCGGTTCGAGGTGACCGAGGAGCCGACGCCTGGCGTCGACGGGGAGCGGTTTTCCTACGTGCCCACCCTCGGTCTGTGGCGTGGGCGCACGAGCGCCAACGGTGACACGGTGGTCGCGGAGGACCAGCTGCGCACGCTGGTCGCCCACACCCCGTCCGCCCAGCTGCCGTCCCAGATCGACGAGCTGCTGGGCACGGCGTGGGACGAGGCGCTGGAGCCCTACCGTCTTGCGGGCGACGGCGCCCCCATCACGTGGTTGTACCAGGTCGGCTGACCAAGGGCGCTGCGCTTGCTGCGGACTCCCCGCCTTCATCGCGTGCGACGAGGACGGGGAGTTCGGCGTCTGCGGGTCAGACCTTCGTGAACGTGACTGCTGCGTTGTGGCCGCCGAAGCCGAACGAGTTGCAGACCGCGGCGCCGATGTCGACCTTGCGGGGCTCGGCCGCGACATCCAGCTCCACGCCCTGGTCGAGCTCGTCCAGGTTCAGCGTGCCGGGGATGATCCCTTCGCGGATCGACAGCAGCGTGATGATGCTCTCCACCGCACCCGCGGCGCCGACCATGTGGCCCAGTGCCGACTTCGGAGCGGTGAGCACGGGGTGGTCGCCGAGCGCCTTTTGCACCGCCTTCGCCTCGCCGATGTCGCCCGCGACCGTCGAGGTCGCGTGGCAGTTGACGTGGTCGATGTCGGCGGGGGAGAGGCCTGCGTCCGCGACGGCCTTCTGCATCGCCCGGACCTGCCCGTGGCCGCTGGGGTCGGGCCCGGTGATGTGGTAGGCGTCGGCGGTGATGCCGTAGCCCGCGATCTGCCCGAACACGGTCGCGCCGCGCGCGGCGGCGTGCTCCGCCGTCTCGAGGATCATGATGCCCGCGCCCTCGCCGAGCACGAACCCGTCGCGCTGTGCGTCGAAGGGCCGCGAGGCCCGCTCAGGCTCGTCGTTGCGCTGCGAAAGGGTCCTGGCCTGCACGAACCCGGCCACGGTGATGCCGGTGATGCACGCCTCCGCTCCGCCTGCGATCACCACGTCGGCCTCGCCCGCGCGCAGCAGGCGCACCGCCCAGGCCAGCGCCTCGGCGCCGGACGCGCACGCCGACACCGGAGCGTGCACGCTCGCCCGCGCCTTGTACTCGAGGCTTACCCAGGCGGCAGGCCCGTTGGGCATCAGCATCGGCACGGTGAGCGGCGAGACCTTGCGCAGGCCGGGGCCCTCCAGGAGGTCGTCCTGGTCGAGCAGGGTGACCGCGCCGCCGATGCCGGTCCCGATGACGACGGCCAGCCGGTCCGGGTCGACCACCGATCCCGGCTCGCCCAGCCCGGCCTGCCCCCATGCCTCCTTGGCCGCCACCAACGCCACCTGCTCGCAGCGGTCCAGCCGCCGCGCCTGTACCCGGGGGAGGACCTCCAGCGGCGACACGGCCAGCGGTGCGGCGATGCGCACGGGCAGGTCGAAGCGGCGCACCCAGGGGTGGTCGTCGTCGTCGATGCGGCGTACTCCGGAGCGCCCGGCGAGCAACGCGTCCCACGTCGAGGTGACGTCGCCGCCGAGTGGGGTGGTGGCCCCGAGCCCGGTGACGACGATCGGGGGGTGGCCTCCCTGCGAGGACGGGGTGCTCATCGGGCCTTCCCTGAAGGGTGTGGGTGACAGCTCGTCACTGGTGGGCGGCGATGTAGTCCACGGCGTCGCCGACCGTCTTCAGCTCGGCGAGCTGGTCGTCGGGGATCTTGACCCCGAACTTGTCCTCGGCCTGCACGGCGATCTCGACCATGGACAGCGAGTCGATGTCGAGGTCGTCGACGAAGGTCTTGTCGGCGGTGACCTCGGCAGTGTCGATGCCCGCCACCTCCTCGACGATCTCGGCGAGGCCGGTGAGGATCTCGGCGTTGTCAGCCACGGTGTTCTCCTTTGAAGGGGTCTTTGGGGGAATCTTAGGGAAGGACGACGACTTGTCCTGCGTAGGACAGACCCGCACCGAACCCGACGAGCAGCGCGGTGTCGCCGGAGCGCGCCCGACCCGCCGTCCGCAGATGGTCCAGCGCCAGCGGGATCGACGCCGACGAGGTGTTGCCCGAGTGCACGATGTCGTCGGCCACGACCATGTCGTCCCGTGCGCCCTTGGCCCGCAGCCGCTTGGCGACGGCTTCCACGATCCGCAGGTTGGCCTGGTGCGGCACGAACACGTCGATGTCGGCGGGGGTGAGCCCGGCGAGCTCGATGGCCCGCAGCGCAATGGGGGCGATCTGGGTGGTGGCCCAGCGGAAGACGGCCTGGCCTTCCTGGTGCAGCCCGCCGCCCGCCCGTGAGGTGCCGTCGTCGTGGATGCTGATGGCCGCGGCCATGTCGCCCGCGCTGCCCCACGCGACCGGGCCGACCCCGACGGCGTCCTCCTCGGTGGCCGCACCGACCACCGCGGCGCCCGCGCCGTCCGCGAAGATGATCGCGGTGGACCGGTCGTCCCAGTCCAGCCAGTCCGACAGCTTCTCGGCGCCGATCACGAGCACGTTGCGCGCGCTGCCCGCGCGCACCAGGTCGGCCGCGGCGCCCAGGGCGTAGCAGAAGCCTGCGCAGGCGGCGTTGACGTCGAACGCACCGGGCGCGTTGATGCCGATCCTGGTGGCCGTCTGGGCCGCGGCGTTGGGGATCGGGTTGGGCATCGTGCACGTCGCCACGATCACGGTGTCGATGTCGGCCGGGGTGAGCCCGGCGTCCTTGACGGCCAGCTCGCCTGCGCCCGCGGCCATGTCGACGAGCAGAGCGTCCTCGTCGGCGATGCGGCGGCTCTGGATGCCGACGCGGTCGCGGATCCACTGGTCGTTGGTCTCAACCCGCTCCGCGAGGTCGTCGTTGGTGACCACGTTGTCCGGCTGGACGCTGCCGAGCCCGAGGATTCGGGCGCCTGCAATGGCGGGCACGAGCCGCAGCGCGGCTTTCACGCGTGTTCCTTGATCAAGACAGCCGCCTTCTCGAGGTCGTCAGGGGTCTTCAGCGCCAGCGTGGCAGTGCCCTTGAGGTCGCGCTTCACGAGCCCGACCAGCGTGCCCGCAGGCGGCAGCTCGATCACCGCGGTCACGCCGAGGTCACGGAGCATCGACATGCAGGCGTCCCAGCGCACCGGGCGGGTGACCTGGGCGACGAGCCTGCGGAGCGCGTCCGCGCCCGTGTCGACGACGCTGCCGTCGGCGTTGGACAGGAGCGGCCGCACGGGATCCGCCGGAACGATCGACGCGGTGTGGGCGCGCAGCGCCTCCTCCGCGGTCGCCATGAACCGGGTGTGGAACGCGCCCGCGACGGCCAGCGGCGTTACCCGAGCCCTGTCCGGCTTCTCCTCGGCGAGCTGCGCCAGCGCGGCCAACGGGCCCGCGGCGACGATCTGACCGGCGGCGTTGCGATTCGCGGCGTCGAGCCCGAGCCGTTCGAGCGTGGCCAGCACGTCACCGGGATACCCGCCCAGCACCGCGCTCATGCCCGTCGGCTCGAGGGCGCACGCTGCCGCCATCTCCCGCCCCCGCACTGCGGCCAGTGACACGGCGGCGTCGGCGTCCAACACACAGGCGATGGCCGCGGCGGCGAGCTCACCGACCGAGTGACCCGCCACCGGGGCGTCGGCGGGCAGGTCCAGCCGACGGGCCGCGAGCAGGGCAGTGGCCACCACGAGCGGCTGGGTCACCGCCGTGTCCTTGATCTCCTCGGCGCCTGCCGTGGTGCCGAGCCGATGCAGGTCCAGGCCGGTGCGGTCCGACCAGCGGGCGAGCGTGGCCACAGCGTCCGGATCGTCGAGCCAGGGAGTGAGCATGCCGGGGGTCTGGGATCCCTGGCTGGGAGCGAGCAGGGCGATCACACTCCCCAGCGAACACCGTGCGGTGGCTCCGCGGGATAGCGCGGGGCACCAACTCCGCGGCGGACATTTGGAGGTTTCCTCCAAAACATGTCCGTGTCCCGCCCCGTTGCCGAGGGTTGGATTGTAGAAATCCGCAGCTCAGTCGGCCTTCAGGCGGCCCACCACCACCGCGGTGCGCAACACGAACGCGTCACGGGGATCGGTGGGCAGAAGGCCGGTGATCTCACTTACCCGACGCAACCGGTAGCGCACCGTGTTGGGATGGACGAAGAGGGCGCGCGCGCACGACTCCAGCACGCCCCCGCCTTCCAGGTAGACCTCCAGCGTGTGCCGCAACTCGCCGCCCGCGGCCTCGATCGGTGCGGTGACCCGTTCGACGAGCCGCGTGCGGGCGACCGCGTCGCCGGACAACGCGCGCTCGGGCAGGAGGTCGTCGGCCGCGACGAGACGGGGGCCGCCCGGCCACCCTGGAGCGGCGCGCAGGCCCGCCAGCGCGGCGCGGGCGCTGCCGTGCGCCCCGGCCAGGTCGGGCGCCACCGGACCGACGACGACCGGACCCGGCCCGAACCCCGCGGCCAGCCGAGCAGGGACGTCCTGGGGCCCGGCGTGGATCTTCGCGGGCTCCGACACCAGCACCACCTGCCTGCTGCCCTGCACGCCCACCAGCACGGAGCGACCGGCGCGGGTCGCCTCGCGGCGCAGCCGTCCCGTGCCTTCGGCGGGCCCGCTCGCCGGGCTGCCGACGACGACCCGCAGCGCGGCCGCCGCGTCCCAGCCCAGCGCGGAGGCGCGGGAGACCAGCGCGTGGTCGGTCTCGCCGCGTACGACGGCGTCGACGACCAGTGCCTCCTGCCGGGCGTCCCACGCGCCGCGGGTCTCCGCGGCGCCCGCGTAGACCGTGGCGGCGGCGAAGGCGATCTCGCGCCCGAACCGCAGGATGCCTTCGACGAGGGTGTGCCGCTCGGCCTCGTCGGCGGCCAGCGGCGGCAGCTGCCGTTCGAAGACGTCGGTGGCGATGCGCACGAGATCGACGGTCTGGCGCAGCGACAGCCGTTGGGCCAGATCATGGGGGGCGATCCGGAACGCCTCGGCGGTGAGCCGGATCGACTCACCCCGCTCGCCCAACCACGCGACGAAGTTGGCGACACCGGTCTGGGTCACCAGCAGGACGCCCGCCCGCTGGTCGGCGGGCAGCCCCGCGAACCACGGCTGGCGGTCTTCCATCTCGGCGAGACACGTGGCGGCGAGTTCGCCGGAGGCCAGCTCGATGCGGCGCAGGGTGGCGAGGGAGAGGCCGCCAGACGTCACCTGCGGCAGCATGGGAACAGCCGCCGAGCGCAGATTGTTGCGCAGACAACTACATCACACCGAGGAAAGGTCGCCCGATGACCGTCGACGTCCGGCGCGCAGACCAGCGTTTCCATACGAATATCGACTGGCTGGACTCGCATCACAGCTTCTCCTTCGGCCCGCACTACGACCCGGCCAACACCCACTTCGGCGTGCTCATGGTGAGCAACGACGACGTGGTCAGGGCGGGTGCAGGCTTCGAGACCCACCCGCATCGCGACATGGAGATCGTCACCTGGGTGCTCGAGGGCTCCCTGGTGCACCAGGACTCCACCGGCCACACCGGCCTCATCCATCCCGGCCTCGCCCAGCGCATGAGCGCGGGCACCGGCATCCTGCACTCGGAGAAGAACGATTCGTGGCGGCTGGCGCAGCACCCTCGCCATGACGAGGCCCGCCACAACAACAGCGTGCATTTCGTGCAGATGTGGGTGGTGCCCGACACCGAGCGGATCACGCCGGGGTATGAGCAGCTCGACATCAGCTCGCAATTGGACGCGGGCGAACTGGTCGTCGTCGCCTCGGGAATGGCAAAGCACGCCGACGATCGCGCCATCTCGATCCGCCAGGAACACGCTGCCCTTTACGCCGCCCGGCTGCGTCCGGGTGCTTCGACGGAGACGCCGGTTGCTCCGCTCGCGCACCTTTTCGTAGCCCGCGGCTCGGTGGAACTCGAGGGCACGGGGCTCGTCGGAGTCGGTGACTCGGCGCGGATCAGCGGAGCCGAAGGACAGCGCGTGACGGCGGGTCCTGACGGAGCCGAAGTACTGATCTGGGAGATGCACGCGACGCTCGGCTGAGCGCCCGCGCTGGTCAGCCGAGCGGCGTGACCTTGCTGGCCTGCGGCCCCTTCTGGCCCTGCTCGACGTCGAACGACACGCGCTGGCCCTCGTCGAGGCTCTTATAGCCGTTGGTCTGGATCGCGGAGTAGTGCACGAACACATCTGCCCCACCGCCGTCGGGAGCGAGGAAGCCATAGCCCTTCTCGCTGTTGAACCACTTGACGGTGCCCTCTGCCATTCTTGCTCTCCTCGTGCCCCTGCGCCGAGGCCCTGATCCTCGGCAACTCGCCGGGCCACAAAGGTCGCGGACCGGCCTGCGGCGCCTTCCACGATCACCCCGCGGTGGCGTCGGGCGGAGCGTATCGCCTAATCGCGGCCTTGCCGAGTCCCAATGAGCTGTGGGTTTGCCCCGTATCGGGACTCGGCTCGACCGCGACTACGCGACGCCGCTGTCGCTTGTTTGGGGTCCGGCGGCCCGGGGGTCGTCGATCCGGTATTTGGCGGCCGCCTCGATCACGGCCGAGCGGTCGATCTCGCCACGCGCGGCAAGCGCACCCAGCGCCGCCACCGTGATCGATTCCGCATCGACATTGAAATGGCGACGCACGGCCGGGCGGGTGTCGGAAAGGCCGAAGCCGTCGGTGCCCAGAGTGGTGAACGGCGCAGGCATCCACGGGCGAATCAGGTCGGGAAGCGCCCGCATCCAGTCCGAGACCGCGACGACCGGCGTGTCGGCGTGCTCACCCGAGCCGAGCACCTGCGTCACGTACGCGACGCGCGGATCGCTTTCCGGATGCACGAGGTTGTGCTGCTCGACCTCGACGCCGTCGCGGCGCAGCTCGCCCCAGCTCGTCACCGACCACACCTCGGCGCCGACTCCCCACTGTTCGGCGAGCATGTCGCGCGCGGTCAGCGCCCACGGCATGGCGACGCCCGATGCGAGCAGCCGCACGACAGGACCGTCCTCGCGCGGGGACCCGGCGTACCGGTAGATCCCCCGCAGCACGCCGTCCACGTCCAGGCCCTCGGGCTCGGCGGGCTGGACGTAGGGCTCGTTGTAGACCGTCAGGTAGTACATGACGTTCTCGCCCGACAGCTCCGCGCCGTCGCCGCCGTACATGCGGCGCAGCCCGTCACGCACGATGTGCGCGATCTCGAACGAGAACGCCGGGTCGTAGGCGACGACGGCCGGGTTCGTCGCGGCCAGCACGAGCGAGTGCCCGTCGTTGTGCTGCAGGCCCTCGCCGGTCAGGGTCGTACGTCCGGCCGTCGCGCCGATCAGGAAGCCGCGCGCCATCTGGTCGGCCGCCGCCCAGATCGAGTCGCCGGTGCGCTGGAAGCCGAACATCGAGTAGAAGACGTAGACCGGGATCATCGGCTCGCCGTGCGTGGCGTACGACGTGCCCGCTGCCGTGAACGAGCCGACGGAGCCCGCCTCGTTGATCCCCTCGTGCAGCAGCTGACCCTGCTCGGACTCCCGGTAGGCCAGCATCAGCGTGGCGTCCACGGACGTGTACTGCTGCCCGTGCGGGTTGTAGATCTTCTGGGTGGGGAACATCGAGTCCATGCCGAACGTGCGCGCCTCGTCCGGGATGACGGGCACGAACCGGCTGCCGATCTCCTTGTCCTTGATCAGCTCACGCAGCAGCCGGACGAACGCCATGGTCGTGGCGACCTCCTGCTTGCCCGAGCCGCGGCGCACGACCTCGTAGGCCTTCTCACCGGGCAGCACGAGCGGCTTGGCGACGACCCGGCGCGAGGGCAGCGCGCCGCCGAGGCGGGCGCGACGCTCGGCCATGTAGCGGATCTCCGGCGCGTTCTCCCCGGGGTGGTAGTAGGGCGGCAGGTAGGGGTCGGCCTCGAGGGTGGCGTCGCTGATCGGGATGCGCTGCTCGTCGCGGAACTGCTTGAGGTCGGCCAGCGACAGCTTCTTCATCTGGTGGGTGGCGTTGCGGCCCGCGAAGTGCGCGCCGAGGCCGTACCCCTTGATCGTCTTGGCCAGGATGACCGTCGGCTGGCCGTGGTTCTCCAGCGCGGCGGCGTAGGCGGCGTAGACCTTGCGGTAGTCGTGGCCCCCGCGCCTGAGGTTCCAGATCTCGGCGTCGGTCATGGGCTCGACCAGCGCCTTGGTGCGCGGGTCGCGGCCGAAGAAATGGTCGCGGACGTAGCTGCCGTCGTTGGCCTTGTAGGTCTGGTAGTCCCCGTCGGGGGTGGTGTTCATCAAGTTGATCAGTGCGCCGTCGCGGTCGGCGGCGAGCAGCGCGTCCCACTCGCGGCCCCAGATCACCTTGATGACGTTCCACCCCGCACCGCGGAAGAACGACTCCAGCTCCTGGATGATCTTGCCGTTCCCACGCACGGGCCCGTCGAGGCGCTGCAGGTTGCAGTTGATGACGAACGTGAGGTTGTCCAGGCCCTCCGTCGCCGCGATGTGGATCAGCCCGCGCGACTCCGGCTCGTCCATCTCGCCGTCGCCGAGGAACGCCCACACGTGCTGGTCGGTCGTGTCGGTGAAGCCGCGGTCGCCGAGGTAGCGGTTGAACCGCGCCTGCATGATCGCGTTCATCGGGCCGAGGCCCATCGAGACGGTGGGGAACTCCCAGAAGTCCGGCATCAGCCGCGGGTGCGGGTACGAGGGCAGCCCGGCCCCTGGGCCGCCGTGCGAGAGCTCCTGGCGGAAGCCGTCGAGCCGGTCCTCCGAGAGGCGCCCTTCCAGGTAGGCGCGGGCGTAGATGCCGGGGGAGGCGTGACCCTGGATGTAGACCTGGTCACCGCCGCCGTGGTGGTCCTTGCCGCGGAAGAAGTGGTTGAAGCCGACCTCGTACAGCGTGGCGGACGACGCGTAGGACGAGATGTGGCCGCCGACGCCGATGCCGGGGCGCTGCGCGCGGTGCACCGTCATCGCGGCGTTCCACCGGATCCAGCGACGGTAGGTGCGCTCCGCCTCCTCGTCGCCGGGGAACCACGGCTCGCGGTCGGTGGGGATCGTGTTGACGTAGTCCGTGCTGGTCAGTGACGGGACCCCGACGTTGCGCTCACGGGCGCGCTGCAACATGCGCAGCATGAGGTAGCGGGCGCGCTGTTGCCCCGCAGCGTCGAGCACGGCGTCGAAGGAGTCCAGCCATTCGGCCGTCTCCTCCGGGTCGATGTCGGGCAGGTGGGCGGCGAGCCCGTCACGGATGACATGGACGCGCCGGGGCGGCGTGTCGCCGCCTGACTGGCCGGTCAAGATTTCTCCCTGCGGTGGCTCGTGCTCGGGTATCGGTGTGGTTGTCCCCTATCGTGCCCCTCAGGGGCCGTTCTCGTAACGAGTGGTTGCGCCGAGACGAGTCCCGTGTTCGGATTCCGCATCCGTACACCGGTCAACAGGAAGTGGGGTAGGAGCAGCGTGGTCGCCGCGGGAGATGGCGGGCGTTCGCCCGACATCGCGGGCAAGCTCGGCGTTGAGCCGGGGATGGTCGTGCAGGAGTTCGGCTGGGGTGAGGATGTCGACGAGGCGGTTCGGGACGCCGTGGAGGAGCGGTGTGGCGACGAACTGCTCGACGAGGATGCCGACGAAGTCGTCGACCTTGTCTTGCTGTGGTGGCGCGAAGGTGACGGTGATCTCTTCGACGCACTGGTCGACGCCGTCGGTCCGCTCGCCGACCACGGCGTGATCTGGGTGCTCACCCCCAAGACCGGCCGAGCAGGTCATGTAGAGCCGAGTGAGATCGCCGAGGTCGCCCCGACGGCCGGGCTCTCACAGACCTCCAACGCGACGGTGAGCGACGGTTGGGCGGGCTCCCGGCTGGTCGCACCGAAAGCAGGCAAGTCTCGACGTTGAGGGCGCGCGGCCGCGCGTTGAGCGGCCAGATGATGCCGGCCCCACGATCACCGGTCGTGGGACGTGGCTGCCGCATGGGCCGTCATGTCCCGTCCCGACCCCGGCGATCTCGTTCTGGTGTTCCGCGCCGCCGCAGCCTCCCGACTACGCTCAGCACGCCACCATCCACTCTCTCGAGGAGTTTTCCGCATGGCCCCCGAAGTGGGAACCGAAGCGCCTGATTTCACCCTGAAGGACCAAAACAACCAGGACGTCACGTTGTCGTCGTTCCGCGGCGACCGCAGCGTGCTGGTGGTCTTCTACCCGTTCGCGTTCTCCGGGATCTGCACGGGCGAGTTGTGCGCCGTCCGCGATGACCTCTCGTCCTTCCAGAACGACGACGTGCAGATCGTCGCGGTGTCGGTGGACCACCCCTTCACGTTGAAGGCCTGGTCGGACGCCCAGGGCTACGAGTTCCCCCTGCTGGCCGACTTCTGGCCGCACGGCGAGGTCGCACAGGCGTACGGCGTGTTCAACGAGAAGGCGGGCTTTGCCCTGCGTGGCACGTTCCTGGTGGACAAGACCGGTATGGTGCAGTTCGCCGAAGTCAACGGGCCCGGTGAGGCGCGTGACCAGGCGGCGTGGAAGAAGGCCCTCGCGGCGGTGTGAGGTCGGCACCGGGGCGTGGCCCCGGCTTCCGGGGCGCGTAGCTCAGCGGGAGAGCACTCGGCTTACACCCGAGCGGTCGCAGGTTCGATCCCTGCCGCGCCCACCCTTGGCCTGGGGAGACATCCGGGTTCAGCATGAGAGGGGCCGCGGCGCAATTCCGTGGACAAGCCCGCGCGGTCTGGCGATCGTGGCCGCATGCGCCAAGAGGCCGTTTGGGACACCGAGGTCGCCGAGCAGTACGACGCCTCCGACGCAGGGATGTTCGCGCCCGAGGTGCTGCAGCCGACCGTGGACCGGCTCGTCGAGCTGGCCG
>DASWUV010000157.1:0-2454 GCA_036401495.1 Pseudonocardia sp.
GTCCTCGACCAGGACAAGAACCTCTATCCCGGTCACCGCGAGCAGCCCGGCCCACGACCGCCACCCGTCGTCGAGTCGGCCTGCCCCGTAGGCGAGGGCGAAGGCCAGCGGCAGCCCCGCACCACACCTGACCATCCAGCCGACGTCGAGCACGTGCACGGCCAGCGCGGCCGCCGTCACGAGGTAGACGGCGGGCAGGCTGCGCCGTCGCCACAGGATCGCGACGGTGGCGACCGCGAACACCGGAATGGACAGCCAGGAGTGCGAGTCGATGCGCACCCCCGCGTCGTCCCCGGCGACGATGTTCTCGAGCATGAGCGCGACACCAAGACCGGTCAGTAGGACGGCGAGGACGACGTCGCCCTTACGTACGCCGCCGAAGATGCTGGTCATCGTAGGCTCCTTCCCTCTGCGGACCGGGGCGTCCGGCCTGGGGAGAAGCTATGGGCGGGGGCCTCGTCGGGTCGTCATCACCGGGGACGATCTTCTCGGGGCCGGGTACTCCTCAGGGAGGACGGCCGCCGCAACAATGAGCCGGTGCCCGACCCGATCCGCGTTCTCGTCGCCGACGACCAGCAGCTTCTGCGCGCTGGCTTCCGGGTCATCCTCGAGTCGGAGCCCGACATCGAGGTCGTCGGTGAGGCCGCGGACGGAATCGAGGCGGTGGACCTGGTGGCCCGCACGCGGCCCGACGTCGTGCTGATGGACATCCGGATGCCCCGACTCGACGGGCTGTCCGCGACCGAGCGGCTCATGACGTTGCCCGAACCGCCGCGCGTCGTGGTGTTGACGACCTTCGACCAGAACGAGTACGTCGTACGCGCGCTGCGGGCAGGCGCCTACGGCTTCCTGCTCAAGGACGCCCCCGCGTCCCGGCTGATCGCGGCGATCCGGGCGGCGGCGAGCGGCGAGGCGCTGATCGAGCCCTCGATCACCCGTCGGCTCATCGAGCAGTTCGCGGCGCCCGAGGCCGAGCCGGTGGGAGTCCCGGCGGCGATGCGCGGCCTGACCGACCGGGAGCTGCAGGTTCTTCGGCTCATGGCCCGCGGCCTTTCCAACGCCGAGATCGCCGGGGAGATGGTCATCGCGGAGACGACGGTCAAGACCCACGTCGCCCGCGTCCTCACCAAGCTGGGGGTGCGCGACCGCGTGCAGGCGGTCGTGCTGGCCTACGAGTCCGGCTTCGTGAGCCGCCGCCGCAACGCAACCCCAACCGAAGGGTGAGTCCGGCAGCTCGGCACGGCGAGTCCGGCATTCGAGCACACCCGCCGGTGGCGGATCGGCTTACTCACCGTGCTGAGCTGCACGACTCGCCTTTCGGTGTGCGGGATCGGCCCACACGGCGTGCCAAGCTGCACGACTCACCTTTCGCGGGGCAGCGGTGGGGCTCACACCGCGCGCAGCCGCCGTCACCTGGACACTGGAGTCGTGCCCACCTCCGCGCCCCCGACCACAACCGACGTGCTCGTCGTCGGCGCCGGACCGGCCGGTTCCGCTGCCGCGGCGTGGGCGGCGCGGGCGGGGCTCGACGTCGTCCTTGCCGATGCGGCGCAGTTCCCCCGCGACAAGCCCTGCGGCGACGGACTGACCCCGCGGGCGATCGCGGAGCTGCAGCGGCTCGGCCTCGGCGACTGGGTGCGCGCCCACGGCATCAACCGGGGTCTGCGCGCCGCCGGGTTCGGCACGGTGCTGGAGCTGCCGTGGCCCGGCGGCTCGCTGCCCTCCTACGGCGGCGCGGTGCCACGGCTGGAGCTGGACGCGCGGATTCGGGAAGTGGCGCTGAAGGACGGCGCGGTGCCGTTCGAAGGAGCGCGCGCGGTGGGCGTCGAGCGCGACGCAGGCCGGGTGACCGGCGTGGTCTTCGCCCACGGCGACGCCACCCGCGTCGTGTCGTGCCGACGGCTGGTCGTCGCCGACGGCGCCCGCTCCCCGCTGGGCAGGGTGCTGGGCCGGGAGTGGCACCGCGACACCGCCTACGGCGTCGCCGCCCGCGGCTACATCCGCTCCGGCCGCAGTGACGACGAGTGGATCTCCTCGCACCTGGAGCTGCGCGACGAGGACGGTGCGGTGCTCGCCGGGTACGGCTGGGTCTTCCCGCTGTCCGACGGCGAGGTCAACATCGGCGTCGGCACGCTGGCCACCGCGCGGCGCCCGGCCCAGATCCGGCTGCGCAGCCTCATCCAGCACTACGCCGACGCCCGCCGCGACGACTGGCAGCTCGACGGCCCCGTACGGCTCCCCGCCTCCGCGCTCCTGCCGATGGGCGGGGCGGTCTCGAACGTCGCCGGGCACAACTGGGCCTTGATCGGCGATGCCGCGGGCTGCGTGAACCCGCTCAACGGCGAGGGCATCGACTACGGGCTGGAGACCGGCAGGCTGGTCGCCGAGCTGCTGACGGCGCAGCGCCACCTCGCCACCGGCTGGCCCGCCACCCTGACACACCACTACGGGGAG
>DASWUV010000158.1:0-2733 GCA_036401495.1 Pseudonocardia sp.
GATCAAGCCCTGCATCTTTATGGCCACCAGGCCATCGGAGTCGCCGGACTTGCTCAGCTGCTGGCCGTAGCTTTCGATCTGCCCCGCCAGGTTGGAAAACTGTTGCTCATTTGCCAAACCCTTGGCGCTGTTACTGTCGAGGCTGGTGCCGTTCTGGTCGATGGAGTCCTTCAGGTTCAGCAGCTGTGACCGGAACTGCTGCAGCGCCTGCGCACGGGACAGCGAATCGTTCATGTACGCGAATTTGTCAGTAGTGACCTGCGTGTTCAGGCCCAGCTGCTGCATCGCATCGGCGCTCTGGTTCGTCGCGCGTGTCGTAGATACCGACTGCACGCCGGCCTTCTCCAGCGCCGCCGCGTACTGCGGCAGGTCCCGGTTGACGTCCACGAGGTGCTGTCCGTGAGCATCGGTGGCGGTGGCAAGCTGCGCAACGACAGTAGCCGCGCGGTCGGCGTTGCCGCCGCCAACCATCGCGGCCAGAGATGCGTCGTAGTTTTTCATGTCCCCGGTGGTCGTGAGCGTGTCTTTCCCGAGCTCGACCAGCCCGAGGCCGACTTGCGCGAAAGAGTCTGTGACTGCCGCGTTGTTGGATCCGAGAGCCTGCGCCGTCTGCGAGTACCCGTCGAGCTTCGATATGGCGTTGTCGGTGCTCGCCTCGGAGTGCAGCAG
Source organism: Pseudonocardia sp. (assembly GCA_036401495.1). Lineage (GTDB taxonomy): Bacteria > Actinomycetota > Actinomycetes > Mycobacteriales > Pseudonocardiaceae > Pseudonocardia. The sequence continues at coordinate 670 of DASWUV010000158.1, forward strand.
CGCCTCAGTGAACTGATCCACGCTGGCCGCTGCCTTGCCGCCGCCGTAGATGACGTGGTTCAAGGCCTCCCCGACGCCGATGATGCCGAGGGCGACGCCGCCGGTGATCGCTCCGACGAGTCCCAGCTTGGATGCCAGGCCTTGCGCGCCGCCGAGCGCGTCGGTGACCTTTCCTGCTTTCGCCGAGACGGATTCGGCAGTGGAGCTGAACTTTTGGAGGCCGCTGCGGACGGATTCGATGCTCGACTTGGCCACGCTGGCGACGCCCTGCCACAGCTTCACCGCGGCGTAGACGGCCAGGATGCCCTCGGCGACCGGGGTCAGCCAGCGCTGGTTCTCTTGCAAGAAGTCCGCGGTGTCCTTCAGCAGCGGATCGACGATCCGTAGCCCGTTCGCCAGGCCATCGGAGATCACCGGGATGATCGGTTCGAGGACCACGAACAGCTGATCAAGGATTTGCGCGACGTCGACGAGGTCTGTGGACAGCTGCGGCATGATCGGCAGCAGACCGGACTCGATGGTGCCCACGAGCGTGAGGAAACCGGGCTCCAGCGTGGCCAGCGCGGGGCCGAGCGCGCCCGAGGCGGCGCCGACGAGCGTACCGACCGGCCCAAGAAGCCCGTTTACCGCACCGAACAGGGCAGACACACCCTGAGCCGCACCACCGGCGTTGACGGTCAGGCCGGACAGGAACGCAGGCAGCCCGCTGGCGACCAGGTCGCGGACGCCGGTCGCAACCGAGTTGATCAGCGGGGCGGCGCGGACGCCGTCGGTGACGATCGCGTTCAGAAGCGGCGGCAGCCCGGACATGACCTGGGCAAAGCCACCGGTCACGATCTGGGTGAAGTGCATCGCCGCAGCGTCGAACTGGGGGTTCGCGAACAGTTGCCCGGCCGACGCGGCGGTGTCTGAGAAGGCCCGACCGGTATTGCGGATCCCCACCTCGACCGCCGGCAGCAGATGCTGGCTGTCCTTCAGCATCTGCGTGAACCCGGGCAGCGTCGCGGTCTGCGCGTCCAGCGACAGCTGGTGAAACTCGCCGCGCATCGAGTTGAAGGTGTTGACGAAGTCCCGGCCCGCCGGGGACAGGTTTTTCATGTCCTTGGCGAACTGGTTCACCGCTGCCGACCCCGACGCTGCGGCTGCCGCCGCGGCCAGCTGCTGCTGTTTGATGGTGTCGGCCAGGTTCTGCTGCGCGCGCGCGATTGTCTTTGCCGCGTCCGCACGCTGCTGGGCCGCGTTCCGCTCCGTGTCCGCGAGCTGCTGCTGAGCCTTGGCCACCGCCTCGGCAGAGGTAATCTGCTGGTTTGCGGCAGCCTCGTTCGCCCGGGCCAAACTGGTCTGCGCGTCGGCCGAGGCCTGCGCGGCCTGCTGCACACCGTGCTGGGCGTTCGCTGTGGCCTGTGTCGCCAACTCCAGGGCACGCTGAGCAGCCAGCACCGTCGGCGCCTGGTCCACGCCGGCCGCGGTCGCCTTCGCTGCGGCCTCGGTGGCTTCTTTCTCGTGCTGCTTCGCGTCCGCAACCTGCTGCGTTGCCTGCTCCAGCGCCAGCTGCGCCGCCAGTTTCTGGTCAGCGGTCAGCAGGCTGTTGCCGTTCGCCGCGGTCAATGCCGTCTGCGCCTGGTGCTCGGCAAGCACCGCCTGCTCAGTCGACAGGTGCGCGTCCGCCGCGGCGTTCTGCGAGTCAACCAGCTGGTTCGCGGCGGCCTGGCGGGCGTTCATCAGCGCCAGTTGCGCCTGCTGCTCGTTGTACACGGCGTTCGTATACGACTGTTCGGCCTGCGCGCTGGCGTACGTGGCCTGGTCGACCCGCTGCCGTGCGGCGGTGATCTGGTCGGCCGAGGCCTGCGCGGCGGTTGCCGCGGACCGCTCGGCGTCCTGCACGCCCTGCTTCGCGCTCTGGATCTGCTCGGCCGACTGCACCGCAGAGCGCGCGGCTTGGGTTTCGGCGTCGCTGATGGCCTGCTCGGCGCTTCTGACCGCCACGGCATTGGAGTAGGCCGTAGCGGCCTGCTGCGCGCCGGTGATTCCGCCCCCGCCGCTGGTGGCGGCTCCAGAGTCCTT
>DASWUV010000159.1:0-1688 GCA_036401495.1 Pseudonocardia sp.
GGGCGCGGTGAGCCTGCCCGCGGTGAGACGGGCCTCGCCCAGCTCGCGCTCGCGCGAGTCGCGCGCCGCCGCGGCGCCGTCACGCTCGGCGGCCGCGAGGGTGAGCGACTCCGCGATGCGGGCGCCCGCCGTCTCCCCCGCCTCGACGACCAGCGCCGCGATGCGCGCGCCGCGCTCTCTGGCGGCGTGCGCGGCGGCGGCCCGTTGCCGGGCCTGGCGTTCGGCGGCGGCCTGGCGACGCAGGGAGTCGGCCCGGCCCGCGATCGCTCGCGCACGCTCCTCCGCGGTCCGCAGCGCCAGCCGGGCCTCGACCTCGTCGGACCGCGCGGTCTCGACCGCCACCGCCGCGGCGTCGCGGATCTCGGTGTCGGGCTCGTCGTCGACCGGCTCGTCCTCGGCCACCGCGAGCTGCCGCTCCGCGGCTTCCAGCGCGAGCAGCGCGTCGGAGCGCTTGGACTCCACCTGGTCGCGGCGGGTCCGCAGCCGCTCGGCCTCGGCGGTGGCCGAATGGACGACCTGTTCGAAGCGGGTCAACTGGGCGCTCGACGCGGCCCTGCGCTGCCCCGCGAGCTGCTGTTCCCGGCGCAGGGCGTCCAGGTCGGCGAGCCGCGCGGCCTCCTCGGACCGGGCGCCCTCCAGGGTCGGCCGCAGGCTCGCGAGCTCGGCCTCGACGGCATCCCGTGCCTCGACGGCCTCGTTCACCGCGGCCTGGACGTCGAGCCCGCTGGATGCCGTACCGGAACCGCCGCGGGCCCGGTCGGCGGCCAGCACGTCCCCTTCCGCAGTGACGGCGGTGAGCGAAGGGTCGGCGGCGACGAGCAGGCGGGCCGCGTCGATGTCGTCCACGAGCGCGACGCCTTCGAGCAGCGCGCCGACCGGACCGGCCAGCCCACCACCGATCGCGTCGGCGACCCAGCGGATCGGGATGCCGCCCACCTCGCTGCGGGCGACGTCCGGGCGGCCTGCGCTCTCCTGGGCTGCGGCGGGCGCCACCAGGAGCGCGGCCCGACCCGCGTCGCGGGCCCTGAGCAGGTACAGGGCGTCGGCGGCTGCGGCCGGACCCGCCACGACGACGGCGTCGGCCAGCTCTCCCAGCACCGCAGCCACCGCAGCCCGAGCCCACGGCTGCACCGTGACCAGCGCGGGAACGGTGCCGAGCACGCCCTCGGTGGCGCCCTGCAGCAGCGCGGCCGAGCCGTCGCGGCGGGCCAACCCCACCGAGAGCGCGTCCACCCTGGCCCGCCAGTGGGCGCGGCGCTGCTCGGCCTCGCGCTCCTGTGCGACCAGCTCGGCCACCCGTGCACGAGCGCCGTCGTGGGCCTCGGCCGCCTCGGCGGAGCGCCGGTCCAGCACGCGGGACTCCTCGACGTCGACGGTCTCGGCGCGCGCCACCTCCAGCTCCGCGGCCGCGGCGGCGGTGCGCTCCTGCGCCTCGGCCAGCGCGTCCGAGAGCCGTTCGATCTCCTCCGCTGTCGCCGCGGCGCCGCTGCGGAGGGCCTCGGCGCGCCCCGCCAGCGTCGCGAGCCCGGCGCGCCGGTCGGCCAGCGCGCGGACGGCGGCGAGGTGCGCCCGCTCGGCCGCGGCCAGGGTGCGCTCATGGCTGGTTCGCGCCTCGCTGATCTCCGCGAGGGTCCGCCGTGCCGTGGCGACCCCCTCGACCAGCACCTCTTCCTGCTCGGCAACGGCGT
>DASWUV010000160.1:0-23672 GCA_036401495.1 Pseudonocardia sp.
GAGCCGTTGTTGAACGACTCGTTGCGCTGGACCGTGTTGTGGTCCGACCGCAGGAACAGCACGATGCCGTGCTGCTGGTTGGCGTAGACGACGTTGTCGCTGACCACGTTGTTGACGCAGTCCTCGGCCAGGATGATCCCGTGCTTGCCGTTGTCGTGCACGACGTTGTGCGTGATGGTCATGTCGTGCGACCCGGTGTGCGGGTCGATGCCGTAGACGATGTTGTCGTAGACCTCGTTTCCGGTGACGACCAAGCCCCCGACCTGCAAGGTGTACACGCCGAAGTACAGGTTGGAGATGATGCTGTCGGTCACCCGGCCCGTCGTGCCCGCGAGGCGCCACGCCAGCCCATAAGACTGCACGTCGGCGTAACCGAGATAGCGGACCTCGGCGCGGTCGACCGTCATCGTGGCGCCGTCACTGGCCAGGATGAAGCTGCGGCCGTCCGCGTAGTCGGTGTCGGCGTGCCGCTGCGCGACGTCCCACGAGGTGACGCACGAGCCCGTGACAGCCAGCTTTCCGCCGTCCACCCTGACCGCGACGAAGCGGCCTGCCGCGCTACTCAGCTCGAGCTTGCGCACGGCGGGCGTGGATACGACGAGCGAGGCGCCCTTGTCGATCTCCAGGTCCACGTTCAGCAGCCACTCCCCCGGCGCCGTCTCGCTCAGCGCGGCCGGGTCGTTGACGATCCGGCTCAGCTGGGGCAGCGACACCCCGTTGCCCGCGGTGACGACGATCTTCTGAGCTGTCCGGTCAAACATCGCTGCGGTGCCCGCGGGGGCGGGCGCGTTGTCCGCGCCTCCCACGGGCGCCTCGCGGCTGCACGGCACGGCCGGGTCGGCTTTCGCCATCGGCGCGACCTGGTGGGGCACCAGTGGCGGCGGCTCGGCGTTGGCGCAGCCTGCCAACAGGGCGAGCGCGCTCAGCACGACCGCGGCCGCACCGGCCGCCCGCCCGATCCTGATCATGATTGCTCCTTGTCGAGGTCGACGGAGTCGACGAGCCGGGCGTTCATCGGGCTGCCGCCGCGTGGCGGTGGTGTGTCCGCAGCGGCGGGACCGTCGGGTTGCCGGGTCCGGCCAGCTCGTTGCGCCCGCGCGACCGGCGTCGCTGCCGGATCGCGGCCACCATCTCCAGGACGATCGCGAGCAGCACCAACGGCACTCCGATTGCGCCCAGCACCGACAGTGGCGGCAGGCTGAGGTCGTTGACACCCCGCTCCGACACGTTCCCGCGGACGGACTCGAGCGCCTGGACGCGGGAGCCCGAGAGCACGACCGGAGTGCCGTCGGCGATGTTGATCCCGACCGAGACCGCCACGACGTCCAACTGAGAGGCGCTGACGTCGCTCGTCGTGCGTGCCCGGATACCGGTGTCGGCACCGTCGATCGTGACCCCGGTCAGGGTCGTGGGCGCCTGTACGTCGATGCCCGTGTTCGAACCGTCGATCCGGCCGCCCGAGATCTGCTCGCCCGGGCTCAACGCCCGGACTGCGGTGTTGGTGACGGCTGCGGCGCTCAAGTCACGGAGCACCACGTCGGTCGTGCCGGGGTTGGCGATGAAGCCGTCCTTGCCACCGTTGATCGTCAGTCGGTCGACGATGGTGCCTGCCGCCCCACGTTGGACGGCCACCGCGGTCTGGGAGTCGACGACGGAAACATCAGTCATCCGCATGTCGTGGCCGCCGAGCGACACACCCAACTCGGTGCCCTCGACCCGCGACTGGGTCAGGTTCATGCCCATCGTGGTCTTCTCGATCACGATGCCCTGCCGCCCGCCCATGACGTTCACGTTGTCGAGCGTCAGGCGAGCGCTGCTCACGTGGGAGTAGACGCCCGTCGGCTCGTCGTTGGCGGAGAAGCCGTTGACGGCGACGTCAGTGGAGTGGCTGATCTCCAGCCCGCCCGCGCCGTCGCCGGTCGTGGTGATGCCCGAGATCCGGGCCCCCGCCTGCCCGACGACGACCAACCCGTAATCGTGGTTGCCCGACATGGTGATGCCGGTGATCGCCCGAGGTGTGCTCCGGCCGTTGACGAGCACACCGCTCTTGCCGTTGCCCTGAGCAGTGACGCCCACGAGGGTGGTGGCTTTGTCGCCGTGCAGCACCAGGCCGTCGCCCGCGGCTTGCGCCAGCGTCACGCTCTCCAGCCGCACCCCCTCGGACTGGTCCAACATCAGCCCCTCGGCATTGCGCGGCAACGTCGTCCGCACGACAGAGCCGGTGCTGCCTGCGTCGAACGTCAGACCTGCGAAGGACTTCGGCCCGACGACGGCGCCGAGATCGCCGATCACGGAGTCGGCGGCGTCGAGCCTGCCGCCCTGCGAGACAACGATGTACGGACGGCCGGGTCCGACCGGCATGGGAGCGCCGGTGACGGGATCGGCCGAGACAACCGTGACGCCGTGCATCAGCACTGCACCACCACCGGTGAAGACGGTTGCGGCCGCGGGGGCCGCGGCACCTCCGGTGAGGGCCAGTGTGGCGACGGGCGCGCCGACGTCGAGGGTCACGCCGGTGCTCAGCACCAGCGCGGCCGACAGGCGAGCGGTCGTGCCGTCGATCGACAGCCAGCTCGACGGCACGTAGTCCGACAGCGTGCGCAGCGTGATGGCACTGACGAAGCGCACGTTGTGCCGCAGCAGCCTGCCGCTCTGGACCGTGTCGATGCTGCCGCGGCGCACGATGATCAACCGATCGGGGCGGCCCCGGCCGGTCCAGATGGCCTGGGACTTCTCCGCCGGGCTGGAGAACTGCGTGACGGTCGGCGTCGCCGCCGACTGCGCCGCCTGCTGCCCGTTCGCCGCGGCGACCGCCGAGACCGAACCGATCTCGCCCGCGCCTGCGCCCTGCGCGGGGGCAGGGGTCGTAGCGGTGGGATCGGGAACCGGCGTCGGTGCGGGCACCTGGGTCGGCGCCTGCTGCGTGACCGCCGCACCCACCGCCGGGGCGGCGATAGCGGCGGGCTCGCCGACGGTCAGCAGCCCCACTGTCAGCACTGCCCCGGTCAGGCCTATCCGCATGGCCTTCATGACGCCACCTGCGGCTCGGTCGAGGTCCGCACGACGTGCCCGTCTTCCACCGCGACCTGGCGGGTGAGCCAGCGCTGACGGCGGATGGTGACCAACGCCTGCAGCTTGATCAGCGCCATCAGCCACGACACCACGACGTAAGCCGGGATGAGGAAGAAGTCGCCGGGCCGCCGCCGCAGGTGCGGCAGCAGCTTCGCGGAGCGGCTGATCCACCACCACAGCGCGAGCACCGCGCAGAACATCCAGTTCTGCGCGATCAGCGAGTAGATCATGAAGTACGGCCCCACGAGCAGGGTGAACGCGCTGATCGCCTTGTCGACCATGGTGAACGCGAGGAACGGCCGCCGGTAGACCCACGGCCGCGACAGCGCCCGCAGGTCGGAGCGCCACGTGTTGCGCGCCCAGCGCAGCCGCTGCTTCGCGAAGATCCGCCAGGTGGTCGGGAACGTCGACCACACCACCGCGCTGCGCTGCATGAAGGTGCGGTGGCCGCGCTCGAGGATGAGGCTGGTGAGGCGCTTGTCGTCGCCCGAAAGGCAGGGGACGCCCCAGAACGTCTCGTCCATGAAGTCTGCTTCGATCTCCATCAAGAGCGCCCGGCGGTAGATGGCGGTGCGCCCGGAGAGGCACGACACCGCCTGGCCGAGGTAGGTCTGACTGGCGTTCTCGTCGAAGTAGCGGTGATCGAGGAAGATGTCGGTGATCCGCGCGAGGAAGCCCTGCGGCCGGTAGACCAACTGCCGGGTGCCGACGCCGCCGATGCGCGCGTCGACGAACGGCTTGCTGACCTCCGCGGCCACGTCGTCCGCCCAGATGGTGTCGGAGTCGACCAGCGCCACCAGCTCGGTGGACGCGACGTTCCAACCCCGGCGCAGCGCGTCACGCTTGCCGGGCACGTCGGTGACCACGATGGTCACCGGGTAGCGCTCGGCGATCTCGCGGCAGGTCACGTCCGACGCGTCGATGACGAGGATGACCTCGTCCACGCCGTTCGCAATCCACGACTCGATTGCGCTCGCGAAGATTTCCGGGTCCTCCTGGTAGACCGGCACCACCACGCTCAGCGGAGCGCGGAAGGTGCCCTCGTAGGGCGCGTAGAGGACCGCCGGGACCCGCCGCACCAGCCAGAACGACCAGCGGATGAGTCCCAGCAGACCTAACGGTGTGCCGAGTACGTAGTAATAGAGCGGGAGGCTCATGCCACGTCCGCTACCGCTTCTCGGCTGCCGTTGGCGGAGGTGCCGCCGATCTCGGCTGCGCCGACCAGCTGCTCCAGCCGCTCGTTGGTGTCGACGACCGCCTGCACCAGCGGCACGTCCACACCCAGCTCGGCGGCGAACCCGAGGAACCCGTTGGTGTCCTTGGGCAGGCACACCCCGCCGTAGGGCGCGCCACCGCGAATGCCGTAGTTCGGGTTGATCGAACCCTCGGCCGAGCGCGCGACGGTGGCGGACACTGCGTCCGCGTCGACGCCTGCGTGCCGGGCGACCAGCCACATCTCGTTCCAGAAGCTGATCTTCGCCGCGTTGTAGACGTTGTGCGCGATCTTGATGAACTCGGCCGTGGCCGGGTCGTCGAACGTGCGCAGCTCACCGCCGAACTGCGACAGGAGTCCGCGGAGCAGCGCCAGTGTGTCCGCGTCGCGGGACGCGATCACCGTCATCCACGGGTGCGCGAAGTCTTCCTCGGCCGAGACGGCACGCAGGAACTCCGGGTTGGACGCCAAGCCGAAGTCGCGGCCCGCGACCTTGCCCGACGCACGCTCCAGGATCGGCCGTACGAGGCCCTCGGTCGTGCCCGGAGGCACGGTCGAGCGCACCACGACGGTGTGGTGGGCGGACGAGGCAGCCAAGGCCCGCCCGACCGCTTCAGTGCCCGCCTTGAACGCGGTGAGGTCGTAGGCCGCACCCTCGTTCGGCGTCGGCAGAGTCAGCAGGACGAACGCGTCCCGCTCACCCGAAAGATCCAGTTCAGACCGTGCATCCAGACCCGACTGGCGCAGCTCCCGCACTCGCGGAGCCAACGTGTCGATGAACGTCACCTCGTGCCCGACGGCCTTGAAACCCCGTCCGGTCGCGGCCCCCACCACGCCCGACCCGATGACGAAAATCCGTTGCGATTCGTTACCACTCCGTGCCATGACCACTCCCCCGTAACCACACGGTGCACCTGAACTCCAATGAGCCCTATGCGCCCACTGAGCACCGCTACGTTTGGTTTAAATCAGAACTACAGGGGGATATTCCAGAGGCCGAACGTGCTCTGAGTCACGCCCGCAGGGGCGGAACCGCTGGCCACGTAGGCGTTGCCGAACGTTGACACAAGCGTAATCTGACGCGCGTCCTCGGCAGGACCGGGACGCATAGCGCTGATTCCAGAAACCAGACGATCGTCTCCGACACCGTTTCCCAAGCGTTGTCAAGGAGACGGGAACAGGTATAGCGGTACCCGATCCGGTGGTGCAGGAATGGTACGCGCAATGGCCATCGGCCCGGGTCATTTTATTCAACCTGGGCACAGCGGGACCGGTCTCGGCTCCTACCGTCCCCCCGGGCGGCCACTGTCAGGAGCTGGCGATCACCTTCGAGTGTGCCACGGCTCGCGCGCACGTGCACAAAACTTCCGCTGAGGCAACCCTCAGGTGGAGCGGGGCGCTCCCCGCCCCCTGCCGGAGCTGTGACGTGCGGCGGGGTCGGCCCCGGTCAGGGCAAACGAGATCGAGAGCAGCCCGGTCCGCCGTCGACAAGGACCGGGATCGGCCTGCACGCAGTACCCCGGGGGTCGGCGGCCGAACTCGACACCGGCTGGGTTCACCCGAGATCAAACCCCGCGGAGGTGGCGACCCGGGGCCCGGAGGCGGTCGGTCCGACACCGGGTTCGGGCTGGTTGATCTCCGCCCACACCGCGTCGAGGGAGAGGCCGAGGACGTCGGCGATCGCCGCTATGGTCGGGAAGGCGGGAGTCGCCACTCGGCCTGACTCGATCTTCCGGAGCGTCTCCGGTGACACGCAAGCGTCGAGCGCGGTCTCGAGCATCGAGCGCTCGCTCCTGGCGCGACGCAACAGGGCGCCGAGGCGCCGTCCGCGCTCGACCTCGGCGGGGGTGAGCGGCAACCTGACCATGTCCCAATTCTAGTACCGGGATAATGTGGCCGGGATAGTTATTGGCACACGAGGACGGCTACACATGATCGAGATCCTGAACCCCACCGACCTGCCCCGAGCGAGGGCGGCAGGCGCCCTGGTTGCCGACATCCTCCAGACGCTGAAGAGCCGCACCGCGGTAGGTACCAACCTCCAGGACATCGACCGGTGGACCGAGGCCATGATCGCCGAGGCCGGAGCGGTGTCCTGCTACTTCGACTACGCGCCCTCCTTTGGGCGCGGGCCGTTCGGCCACTACATCTGCACGTCCGTCAACGACGCCGTGCTCCACGGGCGGCCCTACGACTACCGGCTTGCCGACGGCGACCTGCTGTCCCTCGACCTCGCCGTCGCCAACAGCGGAGTCGTCGCCGACTCGGCCATCAGCTTCATCGTGGGCGACGCGAAATCCCCGGAGAGCGTCGCAATGATCGACGCGACCGAGCGCGCGCTGTACGCGGGGATAGCCGCCGCCGGGCCCGGGGCGCGCATCGGCGACATCTCGCACGCCATCGGCTCGACCCTGCACGACGCCGGGTACCCGATCAACACCGAGTTCGGAGGTCATGGGGTCGGCTCGACGATGCACCAGGACCCGCACATCTCCAACACCGGACGGCCCGGCCGCGGCTACAAGCTGCGCCCCGGCCTGCTGCTGGCGCTCGAGCCGTGGGTCATGGAGGACACCGCTGAACTCGTCACCGACGCCGACGGGTGGACGCTGCGCAGCGCGACCGGCTGCCGGACCGCCCACAGTGAGCACACGATCGCCATCACCGGCGACGGAGCCGAGATCCTCACGTTGAGCAAGCTCGGCGACATCGAGCCCGACGAGCTCGCCGAGCAGCGCGGTCTGCACTGACGGCCGAGCGGGCTACGGGATGGCGGGCACCTTCCCGGGACCGTCGGGGTCGTCCGGGTCGTCGGGGTCACCCGGCTCGGCAGGGTCGCCCGGCATCGGTTCTGTTGGCGCAGGCGGAAGCGTGTCCGGCGTGTCCGGCAACAGCTCGCCGGGATCGTCGGGAACCGGCTCCTGGGGGTCGATCGGGGGGTATTCGGGCCCGGGGTTCGATGTCACGGCCGTAGTGTGCTCCACCGGCGCCACCGCACCGAACGCCGTGGCTGCGGCGCAGGCGACGATCGCACCGACGCCGATGCGCGCAGGCTGCCGACCTTCGGCACGAGCCAATCTCGCCGATTAGTTGCGTTCTGTAGTACTTTGACCTCGAGGGGTGTGCACGAGAGGGGCGTTCGATGCGGGCTCGTCTCGTGATCTCCCTTTACGGCGCCTCGATGCTGGCGCTCACCGTCGCCTATTACGCGTTCCCCGCGGGGCACTTGATCTTGTGGAGCGCACTGGCGCTGAGCAGCGCCGGTGCGATCGCGGCCGGAGTGCTGTGGCACCGCCCCGGCTACCGGACCCCGTGGTGGCTGTTGGCGATCGCGGTCACGGTGTTCGCCGCAGGCGATACCACCTACAACGTGCTCACGACCGTGCTCGGCGAGGCGAACCCGTTCCCGTCCTTGGCCGACGTCTTCTACCTCGCGATGTACCCGATCATGGCGACCGGGCTGGTGTTGTTCATCCGCCACCGCACAGGCGGCCACGACCGGGGCAGCCTGCTCGACGCGCTCAGTCTCACCGCCGCGCTCGGGTTGCTGTCCTGGATCTTCCTGATCGACCCCTACGTGCAGAACCCGGACCTGAACTGGCTCGAGCGTGCGACGTCGATCGCCTATCCGCTCGGCGACATCCTCATACTGGCGACGATCGCGCGCCTGCTCATCACGACCCGCCGCAACCCGGCCACGGCCCTGCTCGGCGTCGGAGCCGCCTGCCTGCTCGGCTCCGACGTGGTCTACGGCCTCGTACAGCTCGGTGGCTCCTGGCACATCGGGACCTCGTACGACCTCGGGTGGGTCGTCTTCTACATCTCCTGGGGCGTAGCGGCGCTGCACCCCTCCATGGTCGGACTGTCGACCCCGGTACGTCAGCCACCCGGCGAGATGAGTCCTCGGCGCGTCATCATGCTGATGACGGTGTCCCTCGTCGCGCCGGCCGTGTTGCTGGCCGACACCTTCACCGGCGGCCACCATGGCCCGATCATCGCCGGAACATGCGCCCTGCTGTTGCTGCTGGTGATGCTGCGGCTGTCGGGCGTGGTAGTCCGGCACCGGCAGGCAGTCGAGCGGGAGCGCACACTGCGCTCCGCGGGTGTGGCCCTCGTCTCGGCCGCCGACGCCGAGGACGTGGCGAAGGCCGTTCGCAGCGCGGTAGGTGATCTGGTGCCCACCGGCACGCGCCACCACGCTGTGGTCCTCATCCACTCCGCCGACTCGCTGAAGCAGCACGACTTCACCGACGCCGTCCCGACCGAGGCCAGCGCGCTCAGTCCGGTCGAGTCGATCCCCGCGATGGCAGGCGACGACGCGCAGGGTTTCGCGACGGCGCTGGTGTGCCCGCTGCTGCTCGACGACCAGCTCACCGTCCGACCACCCGTCGGCCATCTGGTCGTCGCCGCGGGCGAGGGGGTGCTGCTGACCCTTCAAGGCGCTCTCGAGGTCCTCGCGTCACAGGCCGCACTCGCCGTCGAGCGGGTGACGCTGGCCCGCGAGGTGACCAGGCGCAACAACGAGGCCTACTTCCGGACGCTCGTCCAGAACGCGCGCGACGTCATTCTCATCGTGGATGACGACGGCTACCTCGGCTACGCCAGCCCTTCCGCGGAAGCGGTGCTCGGCCCGGGCGTGGTGGTGGGCCGACGTGTCTTCGACCTGATCGACCCCGACGACCGCGACGCCGCGACGACCGAGCTGGCCACGATGCTCGCGGACGCCGGGTCCGCTTCGCAGGACTTCGCCCTCGCGCGCACGGACGGCGGCCGCGTCGACGTCGAGGTGACCTCGCGGGACCTACGCGACGATCCGACGGTGCGCGGCGTCGTGCTCACCCTGCGCGACGTGACCGGTGAGCGGAAGCTGCAGCGCGAGCTCACCCACCGGGCGTTTCACGACGCGCTCACCGGGCTCCCCAACAGGGACTTGTTCCGCGACCGCGTCGAACACGCGCTGAGCAACATCCACGACCGCGACGGGGTGGTGGGGATCCTCCTCATCGATCTCGACGACTTCAAGCTCGTCAACGACACGATGGGACACGGTGCGGGCGACGAGCTGCTGACCGCCGTCGCAGCGCGTCTGACCGATGTTCTGCGGCCCCAGGACACCGCCGCGCGGCTGGGCGGAGACGAGTTCGCGATTCTCATCGAGCACGCCGACAGCGTGGCCGACGTGGAGCACATCGCGGCGCGCCTCGTCGATGTCCTGCACGCGCCGCTGTCCGCAGGCGGAGGGATCACCACATCGGCGAGTGTCGGCGTGGCCAGCACGCGCGAACCGCACGGTGCCGCCGAGATGCTGCGCCACGCCGACCTCGCCCTCTACGCCGCCAAGGGGGCCGGGAAAGGGCGGTGGCGCCACTACGAACCCGGCCTGCACGCGGCCGCGGTCGACCGGTTGGAGGCGCGGTCGGACCTGGAGCATGCCGTCGCCACGGGCGCGTTCGAGTTGCACTACCAGCCGATCGTGCAGTTGAGCGACGGCAAGGTGGTCGGCGCGGAGGCACTGGCCCGCTGGCAGCACCCCCGGCGCGGTGCGGTCGCGCCCGGCGAGTTCATCCGCGTGGCGGAGGAGACCGGGCTGATCGTGCCGCTCGGCGAGTGGATCATCGAGCGGGCCCTCGCCGACCTGTCCTACTGGCGGCAGGAAGTCGGACAACGGACGCCGATCAGCATGAACATCAACGTGTCGGCCTGCCAGGTGCGCACTTCCGGGTTCATCGACGCGATCATCGACGGCCTCGCCCGATGGGGCGTTCCGGCGGCGTCACTCGTGCTCGAGATCACCGAGACCGCGCTGCTCACCGACGACGCGCAGGTCGCCGCCGACCTGAACGCGCTGCGCAAGCTCGGCATCCGCATCGCCATCGACGACTTCGGCACCGGCTACTCATCTCTGGACTACGTCCGCCGCCACACCGTGGACATCCTGAAGATCGATCGGTCGTTCATCGCAGGGATCGACAGATCGGGACGACGCGCTGCTCTCATCAGCTCGATCCTGCACCTCGCGCGAGCGCTCGAGCTCTCCGTCGTGGCCGAGGGAGTCGAGACCCCCGCACAGCGGGACACGCTGCTGCTCGCGGGCTGTGATCTCGGGCAGGGATACCTGTTCTCCGTCCCGCTGACCGCGGACGCGATCACGCCCTGGCTACGCGGCCACCACCAGATACCCGCCAACACAGCACGCACCGGCCTGCACGGCATCCCACGCAGGCTCCGCGGTGCGCACCGCAGCCCCGCGGCGCAGGCAAACTCACTCTTCTCCCCCACAGAGCATCGACCGATCGGCGAGGACACCTATGACGGACGGTGAAAACCGGCACGCCACTCGGCACACCAGCTTGCAACACCTACGCGACGATCCACGACTGGACATGCTGGCCCGTCTGCGGCAATCCAGTCCCATGGTCGACGCCGTGATCGACGAGGTACGCGGGAGACGCATCCGCGTCGGCCGCCACTGGCTCGCCGACTTCGCCTCGTGCAACTACCTGGGCTTCGACCTCGACCCCGAGATCGCCGCGTCGATCGAGGAACAGGTTGGCCGCTGGGGCACCCACCCGAGCTGGTCACGACTGCTCGGCAACCCGCGGCTCTACCCGGAGATCGAGACGCGCCTGACCGAGCTTCTCGGTGCGCCCGACTCGCTCGTGCTTCCCACGATCACCCACATCCACGCCTCTGTGCTGCCCGTGCTCGCGGCAGGCGGGACGATCTTGCTCGAGGCCCAGGCGCACAAGACCATCTACGACGGCGCGCAGGTTGCCGCAGGCGCAGGCGCGACGGTCCAGCGCTTTCGGGCCGACGACCAGGATCGGCTCGAACAACTCCTGCGCCGCGCACCGGCCACGGCACCACGGGTGGTCTGCGTCGACGGGATCAACAGCATGACGGGCAATCCTCCGGACGTACCGCGACTCGCCCAGATCTGCCGGGCCAACGGCGCGCTGCTCTACATCGACGACGCCCACGGGTTCGGGGTGATCGGAGAGCGGCGATCTGACGAGACCTCACCTTACGGACGGCGCGGAAACTCGATCGTGTGCCACACCGGCGAAACCTACGACGACATCGTCCTCGTCGGCGGATTCTCCAAGGCGTACTCCTCGCTGCTCGCGTTCGTCACGGTCCCGACGTGGATCAAAGAGCACCTCAAGGTCGCGGCACCGCCCTACCTCTACTCCGGGCCCAGCCCGACGGCGTCACTGGCCACCGTGCTCGCAGGCTTCGACGTCAACGAGAGCCGCGGGGACAAATTGCGGGCGGACCTTTACCGCATGACCAGCCGAGTGCTCGCCCACCTCGACGTTCTGGGCGTGCACACGCCGAACACCAGCGGCGCTCCCATCATCGAGATCCCGTTGGCCAGTGCCGAGGACCTCGAACTCGCAGGCATGCTGCTGTGGAAAGCAGGCATCTACGTGACAATGGCCGCCTACCCGCTCGTCGCACACGCCGATGTCGGGTTCCGGGTGCAGCTCACCGCGGCCAACAGCGATGACGAGATTGACGACCTCCTGGCCGCGATCACCGCTTTGGCCGACCGAGCGCTACTGCGCAGACGAGAAGCACTCGGGGTGCACCCATGACCACCGGGAACGGCGTCGGGCACTGGTCGAACGCCGACGTCGACTGGCACCGATGGCCGGTCTCGACCTACCTCGCCGAGAACTACCGCAACTACCACGTGAGCGACGACGCCGTCATCGCGCACCATTCCGCGTTTTACCGCGACCTTGCTCCGCAAAGTCTCAGTCGGACCGTCGAAATAGGTACCGGGCCCAACCTCTATCCGCTCCTCCTCGCTTCTGGCGCCGCCCGGCACATTGACGCCATCGACCGCAGCCGCGCGGGGCTCGACTACCTCCGACACCAGCTCAGCCACGGGCCGGACGTGCTGTGGGACCCTTATTGGCAGCGGTGTCGCGCACTCAACACGGCCCTTCCGGAAACCATGGACCTGGCGCTTGGGCGCGTGCACGTCAGGGAAGGCGACGCGTTCGAGCTAGCAGGCTCGGGTTACAGCTTGGCGTCGATGCATTTCGTCGCCGAGAGCGTCACCGAAGACGCCGATGAGTTCCGACAATTCTGCACGGCATTCGTCGGCACCGTCGAACACGGCGGCTACCTCCTGGCCGCATTCATGGAAAACATGGGCCGCTACCAGTTCAGCGACGGATCACAGTGGCCGGGCATACCGGTCGACCCCGATGTCGTGGAGCGGGTTTTCGCGACGCTCACCGAGGAGTTGCAGATCTCCAGGGTCGACACCGATCCGGACCTACCGGACTACGGCTACACCGGCATGGTGCTTCTGCGCGCCCGGCGCCGCTGACCGTCGCCACTGATACGGCAGCTATGGGCGCTGGCGCCGTAACCCGGTTGTGCAGCTAGAGTGACACGCCCGCTGCAGAGCGCAACAAATATCTACGGGTCTGCTCGCCCTCACCCCGTAACGGAGGACGTGCTACCCGGCAGGAGGTCAGGCGATGAAGACTTTCGCGTGCGGTGCGGTCGTCCCCGATTGCACTGCGTCGTTCGCGGCCGAGACCGAGGAGGGGATCCTCGAACAGGTCGCCCGGCACGCCCGTGAGGACCATGCCATGCCCGAGATCCCCGACGAACTCATCCACCTGGTCCTGGCGAACGTCCAATGACATGACACAGGCAACCGTCGTTCAGGCCTGCCGCAGCCCCGGCATCCTGCGCATGGACTTCCAGCCGATCATCGACACCGCACGCGGGTCGGTGGTCGGCTACGAGTCGCTGGCCCGCTTCACCGGTCTGCCGCACGCCCCTGACCACTGGTTTGCCCTCGCGCACGTCGCAGGCGTCGGCGCCGAGCTGGAAGCCCGAGCCCTGGGCATCGCGCTGCAGGCGCGCTCCGCGCTGCCGCGGAACTGTTTTCTCTCCGTCAACGTCGGCCCCGAAGGGCTGCTCTCCGCGCCGGTGGCGAGCGTCTTCGCGGACGCGGGCGACCTGCGTGGCGTCGTCGTCGAGATCACCGAACAGAGCCCGGTGGGCAACTACGACGCCCTACGCGACGCCATCGCACCGGTTCGCGCGGCCGGGGCCTTGCTGGCGGTGGACGACGCAGGGGCCGGGTTCGCCTCGCTGAAACACATCACGGTGCTGCGACCGGACTTCGTGAAGGTCGACCGCGACCTGATCGCGGGCATCGACACGGACGAGACCAAGGCCGCGGCGGTCGAAGCACTCGGGTTGTTCACCTCGCGGCTCGACTCGTGGTTGGTCGCCGAAGGCGTCGAGACCAGCGCCGAGCTCGACCGCCTGCTGTCGCTTCGCGTGCCGCTGGTGCAGGGCTACGGGCTCGGACGCCCGCAGTCGAGCATGGGGTCCGCCAACCCCGACGCGATCGCGCTCTGCAGGCGACGCAGGACCGTCGCCACCTACGGCGACCTGTTCGACCTCGCCGAGCACGTCACGGGCGTCACCGGGGCCGAGACCGCGCAGGCGGCGTTCGCCGCGGACCAGTCGGTGATGTGGGTGGCGGTCGTGGACGAACACGAGCGGCCGATCGGCCTCCTCGACCGGCACGGCAACACCTACCCACCGCTCAGTGTGCTGCCGAGCGAACGGCTGGCGGACGTGGCACGGCGCATCGCGTCCCGCCCGACCGGCGAACGCTGTGCGCCGGTGGTGTTGTGCGACCAAGGCGCACGGCTCGTCGGGCTGACGAGCACCGAGCGGGTGCTGGGCAGGCTCGCTGACGCGATCGATTCCGGCTCCCCCGCGAACGAGCCTCGTGAGGCCGAGGTGTGCGCCGCCGCAGAGACATCCACGGCCTGAGACCGGGCACCGCCGTCGGTGCGCTCCGGTCGTCCGGCCGCACATCGCTCCCCCAAACTCAGCCCGACCTGCGCGGCGGTCTCGTCGGCGCCTGGAGTGGATCTTCGGGCCACGCGTGCTTGGGGTAGCGCCCGCGCAGCTCGGCGCGCACCTGCCGGTAGCCGGTGGCCCAGAACGACGTCAGGTCCGCGGTGACCGCAGCCGGTCGGCCCGCGGGCGACAGCAGGTGCAACACGACGGGCAGCCTGCCACCTGCGACGGTGGGGGTGCCGGTCCACCCGAAGACCTGCTGGATCTTGACCGCGAGCACCGGCTGGTCCGCGGAGTAGTCCACGGCGATCCGGGAGCCGGACGGCACCTCGATCCGCTCCGGGGCCAGCTCGTCCAGCCGGGCGGCGCGGCGGTGGTCGAGCAGCGCGCGCAGGACCGTGGCGGCGTCGATCCGGGCAAGGTCCGCGCGGCTTCGGGCGCGGGCCAGCGCAGGGACCCACCACCGATCGGGGTCGGCCAGCAGGGCGGCGTCGGACACGTCGGGCCATTCGTCGCCGAAGACGCGGTGCAGGGTGGCGAGCCGGTCGCGCAGCCGCCGGGCGTGCTCGGTCCACCGCAGCAGCCCGAGCCCCTCGGCGTGCAGGCCGTGTCGTAGAGCGCGCTCGACGGCGTCCGGGTCGGGCTGGTCGAGGCGGCGCTCGGTCAGCACGATCGCCCCGAGCCTGCGCACCCGGCGAGCGACGACGTCACCGTCGAGCCAGCGCACCTCGTCCTCGTCGACGAGCAACGCGGGCGCGGCCAGCTCGGCCAGCTCACGATCCGCGGCGGCGGCCAGCCTGATCCGTCCGTGCTCCGCGCCCGGCGTCCGGTCGGCGACGGCGACGGCGAGCCACTCCTGGCCCGCCAACGGGCTCCCGGCAGGCAGCTCCACGGCCGTGCCGCGAGACAGCAGGTAGACCTCGCGCGACAGCCGCTGCGGGCCTGCGCCTTCGGGGCGTCGACGCGCGAGCCGCTCCGGATAGGCCAGCGCGACGACCAGCGCGGCCACGCCCTCGGCCGGGCTTCTGGGGCCCGCCGCGCCGGACGCGCGGGGCAGCAGACGGCGCAGCCGGGACACCTCGACCCGCCAGCGCCCGGCGCCGCGGCCCGTTCCGGCCCGCAGCCGCCGCAGCTCGTCGTCGACGGCGACGCCCTCGGCCAGGGTGTCGTCGTCGATCAGCGCCACCACTTCGGCGGCCGTCCGCGCACCGACCATGGCCGTCCCGTCGAGCAGCGCGCGAGCCAGCCGTGGATGCAGCCCGAGCTCGGACAGCCGCCGTCCGCGCTCGGTGACCCCGGCATCGTCCAGCGCCCCGAGCGACCGCAGCACCTGCTGTCCGGCCTGCAGCGGCCCGGTCGGCGGGGGGTCCCACCAGCTCAGCGCACTGCCGTCCGGGGTTCCCCAGCAGGCCAGGTCCAACGCGAGCCGGGTGAGGTCGGCGGTGCGGATCTCCGGTTCGGGATAGCGGGCGAGCAGCTCCCCCTCGGGCCAGCAGCGGTACACCCGACCCGGCGCCTCCCGGCCTGCGCGCCCGGCGCGTTGCTCGGCAACAGCCGCCGACACGCGCACGGTGACCAGTCCGGCCAACCCCCTTCGATGATCGGTCCGGGGTGTCCGGGCCAACCCGGCGTCGACGACCGCACGAACCCCGGGCACGGTCAGGCTCGACTCCGCCACCGCCGTCGACAGCACCACCCGCCGCCGCGGACCGGGGGTCAACGCCGCGTCTTGCTCGGCCGCGGGCAGCCTGCCGTGCAGCTGGAGCACGTCGACGCCAGCCAGGTCCGCGCCCGCGAGCAGCGTGGCCGTGCGGCGAATCTCCGGCACACCGGGCAGGAACGCGAGCACGTCACCGCCGCCGGTCCCGCCGCCGGTCTCGGTGCCGGTCTCGGTGCCTTCCCGCAGTGCTTGCCGCACCGCGCGGGCCACGCAGGTCTCGACGCGCTCGCCGCGGGCAGGCGGAACGTGCCGAATCGTCACCGGGAACATCCGCGCCTCGACCCGCAGCACCGGGGCGCCGCCGAGCAAAGCGGTCAGCCGGTCCGTCGCCACCGTGGCCGATGCGGCCAGCAACCGCAGGTCCGGCCGCAGCCCGGCGCGCGCGTCGAGCAGCAAGGCGAGCAAGAGATCCGCGTCGAGATGCCGTTCGTGACACTCGTCGAGCAACACCGTGTGCACGCCGACCAACTCCGGGTCGGCCATCAGCCTGCGCAACAGCAACCCCGACGTCACCACCTCGATACGGGTGCGCTCGGACCGGCGCGCATCGCCGCGCACCGCGTAGCCGACCGTCTCACCGACCGGCTCGCCCAAGAGCACCGCCATGCGGGCCGCGGCCGCTCGGGTGGCCAACCGGCGGGGTTCGGCGACCAGCACCCGGCTCCCCTCCGCGTCGTGCGCGGCCGCGAGGGCCAACGGCACGAGCGTCGTCTTCCCGGTACCCGGCGGCGCGACCAGAACCGCGCTACCGTGCGCGGCCAACGCGTCGGTGACCGCGCCCAACGCCGCACGTACCGGCAGGTCGGGCAGCTGGGACAGATCGGGGAACCGCATCGGCGCCCAGTCTGCCCCTCAAGAGAAAGGACTCGACGCCGTGGCCGACTCGGACGATCTCGCCGTCGCTCCGCTCGCCGAGCTGCGGAAGCGGCGAAGCGCCAAGTGGCGCACCTACGACGCGTCGATCATCCCGTTGACCGTCGCCGAGATGGACTTCGACCTCGCGGAGCCTGTCGCCGAGATCCTGCATGCCGCGGTCGCCGCAGGTGACACCGGCTACGCCATGCCCGCGCCCGCCCTTGGTGACGCGTTCGCGGGCTTCGCGGGCGACCGCTGGGGTTGGGAGGTCGACGCCCGGCAGGTCACAGCGATGACCGACGTCGGCGTCGGCGTGGTCGAGGTGCTGCGCGCGTGCATCCGCAGCGGGGACACCGTCGTCATCAGCCCGCCGGTGTACCCGCCCTTCTTCGACTGGCTCATCGAAGTGGGCACCCACCAGCGCGAGGTGCCTTTGGCCCGCGACGGGTCGGGCACATGGCGGCTGGACCTCCCGGCGTTGGAGCAGGCCTTCGCCTCAGGGCCTGCCGCGTACGTCCTGTGCAATCCGCAGAACCCCGTCGGGCGCGTGCACGAGCGCGACGAACTCGCCGAGCTCGTGCGCCTCGCGGCCAGGCATGATGTGATCATCGTCAGCGACGAGATCCACGGGCCATTGGTGCTGCCGGGCCGCGACTTCACGCCGATCCTCACCGTTCCCGGCGCCGCCGACCACGCCGTCGCCCTCGTGTCGGCGAGCAAAGCCTTCAACCTCGCCGGACTCAAGTGCGCGGGCATCGTCACCGGCGCCGACCGCATGGCCGACGTCGTCGCCAAGCTTCCTGCGGACGGCCGTTGGCGCACGGGACACCTCGGCGTATTGGCTACCGTCGCCGCTTTCCAGCACGGCGGCCCCTGGCTCGACCGGCTGCTCGCGACGCTGCTGCACAATCGTGATCATCTCGACGCACTCCTGCGCTCCGAGCTTCCCGCGATCAGGTGGACGCCACCGCAGGCCACCTACCTGGCCTGGCTCGACTGCACCTCGGTCGGCTACGCGGAGAGCGCGCACCAACACTTCCTCGACGACGCCAAGGTCGCCCTCGAACCCGGCGTCCGTTTCGGCCGGGCCTTCGACGGGTTCGTCCGCCTGAACTTCGCCACCAGCCCCGACATCCTCGACGAGGCGGTAGTGCGCATGGCGCGCTCCCTCGTCGCCGAGGTCTAGGCACGCCTCGCCACTCCGGAGGTGGCTCTGGTGGCGACGCGCACTGGAATGCTAGCATTCCAGGCATTACGCAATGCCCTCACGTGCGGAGGAGCCGGGATGTATCAGCTGCGCCTGTTCTGCGACACGGTGTCCCCCGACATGGAGGTCGCAGGCGTCGGCCCGGCGCCGCCCAGCATCTCCTACCTCTACCGCGGTTCGGCCACCGTCGCCGGTGCGGAGATCAAGCAGGGCGAGGCCACGTATTTCCGGGACGACTCGACGATCCGCGCGGGCTCCGAGGGGGCGACGATCTGGCGGTGGGAGATCACGCGCCGCGAGGCCGACCTGGGCGTGCTTCGTGGTGAGGGCGTCGTGTCCCGGCTGCGCATGGCGCGCGAGGTCAAGATGTTCGAGCTGGTCCCGACGTCCAAGTGGCTGTTCCGCCTCGACAACATCATCGGTTTCCAGGGCACCACAGGGCTGCACTCACATCCCGGTTCGGGGATCCGCTGCATGATCGAGGGCCACTTGCGGGCCGAGTCGTCGAAGGGTGAGAACTCCGAGAACAGCGCGCCGGGCGACGTCTGGTACGAGGAGGGTGCTTACCCGCTGGTCTCGACGGTCGATCCCGGCATGAAGGCCGACTTTCTGCGCGGCATGATCCTGCCGCCCGAGTACTACGGCTTCGCCGACTCCGCCGTGTGGATCTCGGGCCAGCCCGAGGGCGGACCCAAGGTCGAGGGGCACCGCGCACTCGTGGACCAGATCATCACACTCACGTGACCACGCTGGAGGCGTTGTGATCGTCCGCATCGACCAGCTTCGCCGCGACGTCGCGGCCATCCTCGTCCACAACGGTGTGCCGCCGGACGAGGCGGTCGTGGGGGCGGAGATGTGTGTCGACGCCGAACTGCGCGGCCACCGGTCCCACGGCGTGCGTCTGGTGCGCAACGTCCTCGCCGAGTACGCGCAGGGTGCGCCGCGCCGCACGAGTCTTGCGGTCGTGCGGGAAACGGCCGTGTCGGCGCAGGTCGACGGCGGCTTCCACCTCTCGTGGTACGTCCACCGCACCGCTGTCGACATCGCGGTGACGAAGGCGACCGCGGTCGGCATCGGGTTGGTCTCGGTTCGCGACGCGGGGGTGAGCGGCGCGCTGGGCCATCTCGTCGAGCGCATCGC
This sequence comes from Pseudonocardia sp., assembly GCA_036401495.1. GTDB lineage: Bacteria > Actinomycetota > Actinomycetes > Mycobacteriales > Pseudonocardiaceae > Pseudonocardia. The sequence goes on from DASWUV010000160.1 coordinate 19,057, forward strand.
CGAGGCAGGCCTCGTCGGCCTCGCGCTCAACAGCTCACCGGCCACGGTGGTTGCCCCGGGGACCGGGATGCCGACGCTGGGCACGAATCCGTTGGCCATCGCGGTCCCGCGCCGGTCCGATCCACCGCTCGTGCTCGACATGGCGACGTCCGCGGTCGCCTTCAACGAGCTCCGGCGCAGGCACGCACTGGGAATCCCGCTGACGGCGGGGGCGGCGACGAACGCATCCGGAGCGCCGACGACCGATCCCGAGGAAGCGCTCGACCCGGCGTCCGGCCGAGGGCGCATCCTGCCCTTCGGCGGTCACCGCGGGTTCGGTCTCGCCCTGATGATCGAGCTGATGGTGTCGGCGGGGGTCACCGGGCGGACCGGGCCGGACAAGCGCGGCCCCGTCATCGCTGAACCCGCGGACTTCAGCGGCCTCTACCTCGCCTACCGGCCCGATCTCGTCGGCGACCCGGACGCGGCGAGCAGCGCCACCGAGCGCCTGCTCGACGAGTTGGCGGAGCAGGGCTCGCGGCTGCCCGGCGAAAGCAGCAGGTTGCAGCGCGCTGAGGCGGTCGCAAACGGCGAGCTCGAGCTGGACGAGGATGCCGCACGTACCCTCGCCGACCTCAGGACGACGGCGCGGCAGGCACCGGTCAGTCGCCCGTCGAGCGCGACCTCTCCAGCATCGGGACGTTCCTGATGATGTGGGCGTGCATCTCGCGGCGTGCCCGCTCGACGTCGGCGTCCCGCAGCGCCGCGATGATCCGCTCGTGGTCGTCGTGGCGCTCGCCGATCTCGTCGGCCAACGGACGCGAGTTCGCCGAAGTATTGATCATCAAGTCGCACATGTCCCACATCCGGTCGCTCAGCCGCATGACCACATCGGAATGTGCCATCTGCTGAATCACCCCGTGGAACCGGCGGTTCGCCGTCAAATAGCCGTGCACGCGTTCCGAGGGCCCGACCGACGTGGTGTCGATCTCCGCGATCTGCCGGTTGATGGCCACGAGCTCGGCGAGCTGAGCCGGTGTCTGCCGTCGTGCCCCGACCGCGGTCGCCTCCGCCTCCAGGCTGGCGAACATCGCGAAGAAGTCGGACATGTCCTCCATCGAGAAGACCGGAACTCGCGTACCCACCTGCGGGACGATCTCCAGCAGGCCTTCCGCCGCAAGCCGCCGGAAGGCGTCCATCACCGGCTGCTTGCTGACGCCGAGGTCGGACTTCAACGACTCCACATCAAGGGACTCGCCTGCACTCCAGCCGCCTTCCAGCAGCCGTTCCTTGACCACGTCGTAGACGAAGGCGCCCAGGCGCCGCCCGTCTGCTGGGCTCCGGCGGACGGGAGCGTTGGGCACCATGACTGGAATTCTAGTAGGTGAGTGAACGAAGTCGTTGCCGCGACGGGGGTGCCCGGACCTCTGCTGTAATGCTAGCATTACAGTAGGTAGAACTGGAGGAGATTCGTGGCCGAGACAGCGCTCGTCTGCACGTCACACTCGCCGTTGATGGGATTCTCCGATCCGGGGCCCGGTATCCGTGAGCGAGTCGACGCCGCCTTCGCGTCGGCGCGCGCCTTCATCGAGGACTTCGCCCCGGACTTGGTCGTCCTGTTCGGCCCAGACCACTACAACGGCGTCTTCTACGACATGATGCCGCCGTTCTGCGTGGGGGCCGCCGCGACGTCCATCGGGGACTACGACACCCCGGCAGGCGATCTGCTCGTCGATCGCGACGCGGCGTACGCGATTCTCCGTCACGTCCTGGCCTGCGACATCGACATGACGCTGTCGGAGCGCATGTACGTCGACCACGGCTTCGCTCAGCCGCTGCAGCTGCTGCTCGGCGGCCTCGACCGCGTGCCGGTGGTGCCGATCTTCGTCAACAGCGTCGCGGAACCGCTCGGGCCGCCGAGGCGGGCGCGGCAGCTCGGGCGCGCCGTCGGGGATGCTCTGCAGAAGCTGTCAGGTCGCGTGCTGCTCGTCGGCTCGGGCGGCCTGTCCCACGATCCGCCCGCGCCGAGGCTGGCCGACGCCGACGAGGCGACAGCTGCGCGCATCATCTCCGAGGGCCGGGCCCTGACTCCCGCGCAGCGGGCCGAACGGGAGATGCGCACGATCCGGGCAGGCCAGGACATGGCAGTCGGGACGAGCACACTGCAGCCGCTCAACTCCGAGTGGGACCGGCTGGTGCTCGACGTGCTGGCCGACGGGGACCTGGACCGCGTCGACACCTGGACGACGGAGTGGTTCATCGAGCAGGCCGGGCACTCCTCGCACGAGGTCCGCACCTGGATCGCCGCCTACGCCGCGCTCGCGGTGAACGGGCGCTACTGCGTCACCTCCCGTTTCTACGAGGCGATTCCGGCGTGGATTGCCGGGTTCGCTGTGACCCAGGCGGTGTCGCAGCGCGCGGCCACCGCCCACAGCGTGCCGAAGGAGGTCGCACGGTGAACGCCCTCGAGCCGGTGTGGGTGGCGCTCAGCTCGACACCGCACAGTATCGGGTACATCGACGCCGGTCCCTGGCGGACGCGGGTGCTGCAGGCGGGGTCGGGCGAGCCGCTGGTGATGATGCACGGGACCGGCGGCCACCTCGAGGCCTACGCACACAACATCGCCGTCCTGGCCGAGCGCTTCCGCGTCATCGCCTTCGACTTCGCCGGTCACGGCTACACCACGCCTGCCACCGAGGATCTCGAGATCTCGGCGTACGTCGGGCAGGTCGAGGCGTTGCTCGACGCCCTCGGCATCGCACAGGCGAGCTTCACCGGCGAGTCGCTAGGCGGCTGGGTAGCCGTCAAGTTCGCTGTGGCGCACCCCCACCGGGTTCGCCGCCTCGTGCTCAACACTCCCGGCGGCACCATGGCGACCCCGGAAGTGATGGAGCGCATCCGCGCGCTGTCGCAGGCTGCGGCGGACGACCCCACGCCCGAACGCATTCGGACCCGGCTGGAATGGCTGATGGCCGACAACGCCACGGTGACCGACGAACTCGTCCGCATCCGCCAGGCGATCTACGCCCGGCCCGGCTTCGCCGAGTCGATGCGGCACATCCTCTGTCTGCAGGATCCCGAGGTGCGGCGGCGGAACCTCATCACGGACGACGAGCTGGCGGCCATCATCGCGCCGACCGTGGTCGTCTGGACCTCCGACGACCCCTCCGGGCCTGCGGCGGCCGGGATGCACATGGCGGAGCGGATGCCGAACGGACGGTTCGAGCTCATCGCGGGCGCCGGGCACTGGCCGCAGTGGGAGCAGCACGACACCTACAACAAGCTCGTCGCCGATCTCGCCGCCGACGTCGTGACGACCTCGGCGAGCGACCCCAACGCGTCGGCGACGAGCTCACCGAGCCTGCCGTCGTAGGCGGCGTCGGCCACCCAGCGGTCATAGGCGACCTTGAAGACCGCGGGTCCGATCTCGCCGAGGAGCCGTGCGGTCGGTTCGTCGATGCCGCGTCGGTGCAGCGCTGACGTGATGGTGTCGGCCACCGTGGCGCGTTTGAGGTGCTCGCGCTCCTGCAGAGCCGGATGGGCGGCGATCACGACGTGGCGTCGGCGGATGAGCTCCGGCCGTGGTTCGTGGAGGGCGGCCGCCGCCTGCAGGGCCGCGGCGAGGACGTCGAGCGGTGTCGCGGACGCCGGGGCGTCCGCGATCGAGGTCTCGTACACCTCCCGCAGAACCTCGTGGCCCCAGAACAGCACCTCGGGCTTGTCGGCGAAGTGGTTGAAGAAGGTCCGCTTGGTGAGCCCGGCCCGCTTGGCGATCTCGGCGACGGTGGTCTGGTCGAAGCCCTGCTCGCTGTAGAGCTCGAGGGCCGCCCGTTCCAGGCGTCCCCGCGCATCCGGCTCCCAACGTGCCACGCTTCGACTCTACGCGATGACACCAAGTGCAATACTTTGCTACGTTGACTACACCAGGTGCACTCAAGGAGCGGAGTACGACAGTGGGTCGCTACGAAGGCAAGAAGGTCGTCATCACCGGAGGCACCAGCGGATTCGGCTTGACCACGGCCCAGACCCTGGTGGACGAAGGCGCGCGGGTGCTGGTCACCGGGCGCTCCCAGGAGAACCTCGACGCCGCCGAGCGGAAGCTGGGCCCGCTAGCGGTCGCGGTGCGCAGCGACGCTGCATCGGTGGCGGACATCGAGGCGCTCGTCAAGCGGGCCGAGGCGGAGCTGGGCACGCTCGACGCGTTGTTCGTCAACGCAGGCATCACGCGGTTCGTGCCGTTCGACGCGATGACCGAGGACGTCTACGACGAGCTGTTCACCGTGAACGCCAAGGGCCCGTACTTCACGGTGCAGAAGTTTGCCCCGCTGCTGAGGCAGGGCAGCGGCGTGGTCCTGACGACGTCGGTGGCCAACAACCGGGGCATCCCCATGATCAGCGGATACTCGGCCAGCAAGGCGGCACTACGCGCCATGACTCGCGGCATGGCGCGGGAGCTGCTGTCACGGGGGATCCGGGTCAACGCGGTCAGCCCCGGCCCCATCGACACCGGGATCCTCGAGCGGGCGCTGCCCGCGGAGGCCGCCGCACGGACTCGCGAGGCCATGACCGCGGACAACCCGATGCTGCGCTTCGGCGACCCGGCCGAGATCACCAAGGCCGTGCTGTTCCTCGCCTTC
>DASWUV010000161.1:0-1691 GCA_036401495.1 Pseudonocardia sp.
GCCTGCGCAACGCCGCTCGCGCCATCGCGGTCGGCGATCCGCTCGGCCCGCCGCAGGGCCGCGTCGCGGCCGGTGGTCGCGACCTCTCGGCCGTCGGAGCCGAGCTTCGCGACCGTGCCCGCCACGCCCTGGAGCGTCTCACGCGTCTGCTCGCCCGTGCGGTACACGTTGTTGACGGCCCGCTTGGCCCCGCGAACCGCGAACCGCGTCGGAAAGGTGACGGCCTGGACGACGCCGCCCGCCACGCGCTGCAGCGGGGTCGGCATGAGCGCGGCCGGGCCGCCGAGGGCCTCCTCGGCGAGGACGGTGGTCAGCCACTCGACGGTCGCGGAGTGCGCGGTGACCAGATCGTCGGCCAGGTCCTGCACCTCGGACAGCCCGGCCCGCTCGGCCAGCACGCGCACATAGCGGGCGCGGTCGAGAAGCTGGTGCTCAAGGGCCAGGTCGCCGAGCAGGGCCTCGTCGACCGGTTGGACCTGTTCGACCGTGCTCTTCACGAGAGCGAGTACGCGGCCTGCCGCGGGCGAGACCACGTCGGGAAGGGCGTCGAGCGCGCGGAGCTGGGCCGTGATGCGCTGGGCCCGGCGCACGGCGTTGTCGCCGTTCTCGCGCAGCTCGCGGCGCACCGCGTCGGTGCGGGCCTGCGCGAGCCGGATACGGGCGATCTGCGCCTCGGACCGGGTGAGCTGGTCGAGCGTTCGCAGCTGGGTGATGAGGGTATCGGTGGCAACGGTCTCAGGACTGGTCATCAGCGCCATGCCCCATGGCTTCCCACACGGGCCGTAACCAACCACAAACGCCCTTGTGAACCGCGTCTCTGATCGACAGGGCGGGTCGCCCGCCTGAGCCCTGGCAGGCGCGTCGCGACCGGCCGGTGCCGCCGGTCGGGTGCCTGCACCACGACCGAACGGCAACCGGACCGGACCGGGACGGCGTGCTACGCCGGTCCGCCCAGGTCGCCCTTCAGCTCCTTCATCACACCGTTCGGACCTTCGACCTCCCGAAGCCCGCGGAGCGCGTCCACGAGCTCGCCGGGGGCCCCGTTCTCCTTGGCGAGATCGGCGAGCGCCGATCCGTCCATCGGGTAGTGCGCGCCCTTGAGGGCCTTCTGGACCTCTGTCACCTGAAATGCCATGCCTCGCTACTACCCAGGCGCAGCGGCGTCACACACGCGATCGCGGAAACGCCGTTGCGGCAGGCTGTGGACATGCGACACCAGCTCGCCCCGGTCAAACGGGGGCGATCACCGGCCCGGACGCCCTCGCCTCGCCGGGCCGCTCGGGCAGCGGGCCGTCGGCTTCCTGCGTGAGCAGGTAGGCCTCGTAATCACCCAGCCTGCCCACGGGCACCGCCTGCGGCACCCCGCCTGCGGCGGAGACCTCGCCCAACGCCGTCGTCGCCCGACCACGGGCACCCCACAGCACCCACGTCCGTCCCGGGGGAGCGGCAGGCAGGTCGAGATCGTAGAACCGCGGCTGGTCATCGAGCACGACGGCGGCGAGCGGGCGCCGGTCGCGGTCGACGAGGACGGCGTGCGGGGAGGCGGCGATGGCGGCCAGCAGGCCGTCGAGGGTGTCGGCGTGGGCGGTGGCGGCGTTTCGTTGCCGGTCGAGCTGCGACACCACGATCCCACCCCCGGCCAGTCCGGCGACGAGAACCGCAGCGACGGCCGCGACCGCCCAGCGGCGCAG
>DASWUV010000162.1:0-21406 GCA_036401495.1 Pseudonocardia sp.
GAGCCGAGCGGCGGCGGGTCGGCGGGCGAGTCGGCGGGCGAGTCGGCGGGCGACGAGGCACTGCGGATGGCCGCCTCGGTCGAGCAGGGCTGCGAGCACCCTGTCGGCAAGGCGATCGTCGCGGCGGCGCGGGAGCGTCTCGACGCGCTGCCCGACGTCGCCGAGTTCGACAGCTCACCCGGCCGCGGGGTGCGCGGCGTGGTGTCCGAGCTGTCGGGCGACGTGATCGTCGCGCACGCCGTGCTGGTCGGGTCGCCCACGTTGCTCGCCGAGCACGGGGTGCCGCTGTCGGCGACACTCACCGACGCCGTCGAGGCCGCCCGCGGCGAGGGGTTCACCACGGTCGCGGTGGCGTGGGACGGGGTGGCGCGCGCGACCATCGTCGTCGGCGACACGGTCACCGAGGGCAGCGCGGACGCCGTCGCCCGACTGAGCAGGCTGGGGCTGCGCCCCATGCTGCTCACCGGCGGCCACCGGTCAGCGGGGCTCGCCGTGGCCGCGCAGGTCGGCATCGCCGCGGACGACGTGCTCGCCGACGTCCTGCCGGAGGACAAGGCGGCCGCGATCGCCGCTCTGCAGGCCGAAGGGCGGGTGGTTGCGGTGGTGGGCGACGGGGCCGACGACGCCGCCGCGCTCGCCCTCGCCGACCTCGGCATCGCGCTGGGGGCCTGCGCCGACGGGGCGGGCGCCGTCGTGCAGGGCGGGTTGTCCGCGGCGGTCGACGCCCTCCGCCTCGGACGGCGCACTCTGGCCACGATCAGCGGCAACGTGTTCTGGGCGTTCGCCTACCCCCTCGGTGCCCTGCCACTCGCGGCGTCCGGAATGCTCAGTCCGGCGATGGCCGGGGCCGCGATGGCGCTCAGCTCGCTGTTCATCGTGGCCAACAGTTGGCGGCTGCGGCTGTTTCGCCCAGTCCGACCGGGTTCGGAGCACACCAAAGTGGCTACCGGCGGGTAGGGTGGCCCATCGAGACGGCTTGGGAGCAAGGGCGGGCATGAGCGAGACGACGGCGCAGCGCGGCAGGCTGTCGCGCGGCGCCCGACGGGCCCAGTTGCTCGTGGCCGCCCGCGACGTCTTCGCCGACCAGGGCTACCACGCGGCTGCGATGGACGACATCGCCGAGCGGGCGGGCGTTAGCAAACCGGTGCTCTACCAGCACTTTCCCGGCAAGCTGGAGCTCTACCAAGCGCTGCTGACGACGTATGCCGACGAGCTGGTGGCTTCGGTCCGCTCGGCCCTGCTGGCGACGTCCGACAACGAGGAGCGGGTGCAGGCTGCCGTCGCCGCGTACTTCGACTTCGTCGCGGGCGAGGGCAAGGCCTACCGGCTGATCTTCGGCTCCGACCTGCGCGGCGAGGCCACCGGCGTCGTCGAGGGCGCGCTCAACCGCTGCATCGAGACCGTCGCAGAAGCCGTCACGACCGACGCGGGGCTCGACTCAGCGCGGGCACGGCTGCTCGCGGTCGGGTTGGTCGGACTGTCTCAGGTGGCCGCCCAGTACTGGCTGGACTCCGACCAGAGCGTCTCCCGCGACGAGGCCGTGCAGCTGTTGACGAGCTTGGCGTGGCGGGGCTTGGCGGGCTTCCCGCTGGTGCACTAGCCCGGCCGAAGCGGCGCGAGCACTCGACGCGGCCGAGGTGCGCCCCCGACAAGGTGAGTCGTGCACCTCGGCACGGCGAGTCGGGCGATTCACCCCGGTGAGTCCTCGATCCCGGCACCCGACGGGCATGATCGCCAAAAGGGGGACATGCGCGCCACATACGGCGCTCATGTCCCCTTTTTGACGATCACGAGCCGGAGCGGCTCAGCCGATGGCGAAGCCGACCTTCCGGCCGTCTTCGGGGGCGATCTCGACGTAAGAGATCTGGGCGGCGCGGACGATGAACTTGCGGCCCTTCTCATCGACCATCTGGAGCAGGCCGTCGGGGCCGGACGACAGCGCAGCGTCGACGAGCGCCGCGACGTCGTCCGCAGACTGGTCGCTGGACACCAGAATCTCCCGCGCGCTCTCCACGATGCCGATCTTGACCTCCACGGGGACCTCCTGGTCGTGACGAGTGGACGGGCGCAGCCCAGGCTAGTCGAGCGGAGGCCGCCGAGCCGCGGCCGGGCGTCCGCCCTCGGCTGAAAGCTGCTTCGTGCTCGGCCGCAGCACGCTCGGGGCTGCGGCAGCCTCCTCCGGCAGAACGCCCACTCGGCGTGCCGATACGGCCGACTCACCGTGCCGAGACCCACGACTCACCCACCGCAGCGCCGGACCTCACCGGGCCGGATCGCCCGACTGACCGGGCCGGATCGCCCGACTCACCGGGCCGAATCGCACGACTCACCCCGTCAGTTCAGGCCCAGCTTCGCCATTCGCTTGCCGTGGTTGGACTGCACCCGCCGGAGCAGCGTCGCGATGCCCGCCAGATCGCCACTCCCGGAGATGATGAAAGCCGCGAGCTCGTCCCGCTCCGCCACGATCTGCTGGGCCTGTGTCACCGCCTCGCCGAGCAGCCGCCGCCCCCACAACGCGAGACGGTCGCGCATCCGCCGGTCCGACCTGCACGCGGCGTGCACCTCCCGCTCCGCGAACGCGCTGTGGCCTGTGTCGGCCAACACCCGCTGCACCAGCTCACCGGTGGCGCCGGGCAGCCAACCGGAGATCTCGCGGTAGAAGTCGCCCGCCAGCCCGTCGCCCAAGTAGACCTTGACGATCGACTCCAGCCAGCTCCGCGGGGCTGTTGACGCGTGGTAGGAGTTCCACGCGGCCACGAACGGCATCATTGCGTCCTCGACCGAAACGTCCAGCTTTCGCAGGTGGTCCTCCAGCAGGATGAAGTGCCCCATCTCCGCGGCCGCGATCTTGGACAGGGTCGCCCGCCCGGAAAGGGTCGGGGCGGCGCGGGCGTCCTCGGAGATCCGGTCGAACGCGGAAAGCTCGCCGTAGGCCAGCACGCCGAGCAGGTCGACGGTGGCGCGTGCGGCGCCAGACTCGTCGATCCCGTCCGGCGTCGCGGCAGTCGTCATGAGTCGGAGCCTAGTTGACCTGCAACGGGGACGCGGTGCCGCGCGAGGGAGGTGCCCGAGACCTGCTCCCGTGCCTGCCGCGGCACCGCGGCGGTCTTCCCTGAGCCGACTCGGCTGCCGCGCTCTAACGCGGTCGAGCCGGGACGGGTATGATGTGGTTCAGCGCGTTGCTCTCTCGGGCGCGCGCCTGCCGCGGCCCCCCGGAATTCGCCGGAGCCGCACACGACCTGGTGCGTGCAGCGCCTTGTCGGTTCTCCTGCCAGACGGCATTTTTTCTGCCGCGGGCGGTCGACGAGCCGGCCCCGGCTCCTGTACGTGGAGAGAGGCGATCACCCTGTCCGTCCCCACAGAAAATTCCATCGATACCCCCGAAGACGTCGAGGTGCACCCCCTCCAGGCGGGCGCCTCCGTCAGCGAAGACTCCCCGACATTCGCCGAGCTCGGCGTCCGCCCCGAGATCGTGCGGGCGCTCGCCGAGGCAGGCATCGTCCGCACGTTCGCCATTCAGGAGCTCACCCTCCCCCTCGCGCTGGCAGGCGAGGACGTCATCGGCCAGGCCCGTACCGGCATGGGCAAGACGCTCGGGTTCGGCGTCCCGATGCTGCAACGGCTCGTCCCGCCCGCTGAGCGGCCCGCGGCCACGGCCGACGGTGAGGTCGCCGACCGCACCAAGGACGTCCCCCAGGCTCTGGTCGTCGTGCCGACGCGCGAGCTGTGCGTCCAGGTGGCGAAGGACATCGCCGACGCGGGCCGCCACCTGGGCGTCCGGGTCGTCGCGATCTACGGCGGCCGGGCCTACGAGCCGCAGCTGGCCGCCCTGCGCAAGGGCGTCGACATCGTGGTCGGCACGCCAGGACGGCTGCTCGACCTCGCCGAGCAGCGCCACCTCGCACTGGGCCGGGTCAGCGCGCTCGTCCTCGACGAGGCCGACGAGATGCTGGACCTGGGCTTCCTGCCCGACGTCGAGCGCATCATGCGGATGCTTCCCGAGCAGCGCCAGACCATGCTCTTCTCGGCGACGATGCCCGGCCCGATCATCGCGCTCTCCCGCGCGTTCCTCACGCAGCCCACGCACATCCGCGCGGAGGAGTCGACGCAGGGTTCCATCCACGAGCGCACCCGCCAGCTCGTCTACCGGGCGCACGCAATGGACAAGGTCGAGCTGCTCACCCGGGTGTTGCAGGCCAAGGACCGCGGCCTCACGATGATCTTCGCCCGCACCAAGCGGACGGTGCAGCGCGTGGCCGACGACCTCGCCGAGCGCGGGTTCGCCGCCGCCGCCGTACACGGTGACCTCGGCCAGGGCGCGCGCGAGCAGGCCCTGCGCGCCTTCCGTTCGGGCAAGGTCGACGTGCTGGTGGCCACGGACGTGGCTGCCCGCGGCATCGACGTCACCGACGTCACGCACGTGGTCAACTACCAGTGCCCCGAGGACGACAAGACCTACGTCCACCGGATCGGCCGCACCGGCCGGGCGGGCAAGGAAGGCGTGGCCGTCACCCTCGTCGACTGGGACGAGCTGACCCGCTGGAAGATGATCAGCGACGAGCTCGGCCTCGGCATCGACGTGCCTCCGGAGACGTACTCCACGTCCGATCACCTGTACGCGGATCTCAGCATCCCGACGTCCGCGACCGGGCGGCTGCCGCTGTCCAAGCGCACCCGCGTCGGGTTGGCTGCCGAGTACGTCGACAGCGAGGGCGACGTCGGCGGCCGCGGACGCAAGCGCACGCGGACCGGCGAGCACGAAGAGCCTGCAACTCCGGTGCGCGCCCGCAAGCCGCGCGCCCGCACCCGCGGGGCACGGACGCAGACCGACGCCGACAGCACGCTTACCGCGTCGGCACCGACGACCGCACCGACCACCGCCGCGGCAGCACCTTCAGCCGACGTCACGGCGAGTGCAGCCGACGCCACCTCAGGCTCTGGTGAAGGGTCAGCGGGCGAGGACGGCGCCCCGCGTCGCCGTCGCCGCCGGGGAGGCGCACGGCGCCGCGGTTCGGCTCAGCCGGTCGGCGACGTCGGCTCCGAGAGCCCGGACGCCGCCGCCGCGAGCTGAGCGAGACCCGATCCGGTGACCAGCGCCCCGCCCGGAACGCCGACACGGCGACGCCGTCTGATCGCCCCCGAACGGCGGCGGCGGGCTGACGTGTACGCGGCGGTGGCGCTGGTGGTGCTGATCGCCGTCGGGGCGGTGGTGATGTGGACGATCAGTCCTGAGGTCGCGACCGTGGACACCCCCGACGGCGGGCCGGTCGCGGCGCCCAGCCCCGCGGGCGACGTGCCCACGGGTTTCGGCGAGGCGTGGCGCGCCCCGAGCGCCGCGACGCAGACCCCGGTCGTCGCCGGACCTGTCGTGGTCACCGGCGACGGATCCACCGTGGCGGGCCACGACGCCGAGAGCGGCAACGTGGCGTGGAGCTATCGGAGAGACGTTCCGCTCTGCACCGTCGGCGCGGCTTTTCCCGGCACCGACGACGGCGACGGCCACGCGCTGGCCCTCTACGAGGGCCGTACCGGTTGGTGCAGCGAGCTCACCGCGCTGCACCCCCAGAGCGGGAAGCGCGCCGACGCGAGCAACCCGGACTTGCAGCCGGGGGTCCAACTGTTGGCCAACGGGTCTTACGTCACCGCCACCGGCGGCAACTACCTGGAGGTGTGGCGTTCCGACCTCGTGCGCACCCTCGAGTACGGCGACGTGCCCACCCCCGTCCAACCGGGCAAGCAGCCGCGGCCCAACTGCTCCTACGGCTCCACGGCGGCCAGCAGCGACCGCATCGGGGTGATCGAACGGTGCCCCGAGGCGTCCACCGACCGGCTCACCGTCCTCACCCCCGACGGGCCCAAGGGCTCCGACACCCCCGAAGTGCAATTCTCGATCGAGCTTCCCGCCGCAGGCGCGGTGCTGGTGGCGATGTCCGACGATCGCGCCGCGGTCGCGCTGCCCAAGCCTGCCCGGCTGGTCGTCTACGACAAGGCGGGCCTGCAGATCTCGCAGACTCCCCTCAACGTCCCCGACTCGGCCCTCACCACCGCCCCCGCAGGCGCCCCCGTCATCGTCAGCAGCGACACCACCAGGTTCTACTGGTGGGTGGCAGGCACCACCATCGCCCTCGACGCCACCCTGCTCCAGCCCGTCTGGACCACACCCGCCACGCTGGGGCCGCCCGTCACGTACGGCACGGGACTGCTGGCGCCGGTCCCGGGCGGCCTGGCCGATCTCGACCCGGCTCGCGGCACGACGTTCCGCACCCTGCCCGTCCAACGGGCCGAACCCACCGCCCCCGTCCGGCTCGCCGCAGCGGGCGAGATCCTGCTCGAGCAACGCGCAGGCGAAGTAGTGGCGCTGCGGCCGGTCGAGTAGGCGGCAGGGGCGCCGGCCGCGTGACCAGCGGGCAGGTCAGGGTGCGGCGGCAGGTGCGGCGCACGCCGAGCCGGGTGAGTCGTGCACCCGGGCACGGTGATTTGGGTAGACGCGCACGGCGAGTTGGGCGATCGGGCACGTCCGCAGGTCCGCGCGCGCGGTCCGGGTGAGTCGCGCACTCGCGCACGGTGAGCCGGGTGATTGCGCACGGCGAGTTGAGCAATCGGGCACGGTTAGCTACCTCTCCTGGCCCCAGAGCGAGTGATCGCGTCGAGGGCGACGTTTTCGTTGATCAAAGCCCGGGAACGTCGCCCTGGCGGCGATCACTGCCTCCGCGTCGTGCGCGCCGCGCGGCCCGGCCAGATCGTCACCAACGGCACCCACCCCTCGTCGCTTCCGCACGTTCAAGGCGAGCACGATCGCCCAACTCGGTGTGCTCAGGTGTACGACTCACCGCGGGGTGGGGGCTGACTCGGCGAGCCGAGATGCACGACTCACCTGGGTCAGAGGAGCCATTCGTAGGTGAGCACGGCCGCGACCAGCACGATGACTCCGAGCGCCGCGAGCGGGCCGCGGGGACCACGGGTGCGGTCGGCGTACCCCTGAAGGGCTCCCGCTCCCGCCGCGCCGACGGCGTGCACGGCGAGCACGGCCGCGCCCGGACCCGCCGAGCCGAGCCGCAGCGCGACGACCCAGGCCACCACCAGCGCCGCGGCGAGCGCAATCAAACCGCCTGCGAGCACCCCGGACAGGCCGCGCAGGAGGCCGCCCCGCCGCTCTGCCCGGTGCCGCCGCCCCGCCCGCGAGCCGATCAGCTCACCCGCCGCCGACCGCTCGTCCGCACTCTCATCCGCCCATGCCTCGCGTCCCGGCTCACCCGGCGCCCAGCGCTCGCGCCCCGGCTCACCCGCCGCCGACGGCTCGCCCGCGGTCTTACCCGCCCACGCCTCGCGCCCCGGCTCACCCGCCGCCGACGGCTCGCCCACTCCCCCGCTCACGGCACCAGCTGCGCCCACGGCTCGGCCTCCGGCGCGGCGGCGCGACCCGGTGGGCAGTGGCGCCTGACGTCGCACGATCCGCACCGGGGCGAGGGCGCGGCCGGAAAGCGGGCGTCCGCGTCGCGGCCCGCCGCAAAGTCGTCGGCCGCCTCGGCGAGCTCGGCCGCCGAGCGCTGCGCCGCGTCGACGTGCGCGGCCAGCGAGGCGCGGTCGTGGCGCCACGCCGCGACCGTCCCGCTGGGAACGTGATGCAGCTCGACCTCGAAGCAGCGCCGCCGCAGCGTGCGTTCGGCGGCGACAGCGTAGAGCGCCAGCGCCGGGGAATCCCGAGCCTCCTCGACGGACGGGGCTCGGCCCGTCTTGTAGTCGACGATGACCAGCTCGTCGCCCCGCCGGTCGATCCGGTCGACCCGGCCCTCCGCGACGATCCCACCGACCGCCGCGGACACCCACTGCTCCAGCCCGACGACGTCGACCTCGGCCGCCCCGCCCTCGGCGCAGTCGACGGCGTACTCGGCCAGCCACCCGCGCGCCCGCTCCCGGTACAGGTGCGCCTGCTCGGCGTCCCGGAAGCCCTCGCTCGACCAGTGGCGGTCCACGAGGCGCGCCGCGACCTGCGGAGTCCGCTGCTCGGGCGGCGAAGCGAACAGCGACCGCAACGCCAGATGGATCACGGCGCCGAGCGTGCTCGCGGCCCTCGCGCCGGTGCGGACGGGCGCCGGTCGATCCAGGTAGGTCAGCCGATAGCGGCGACGGCAGTCCCGCCACACACCGAGCCGGGCGGGCGTGACGCGGACCAGCCGAGGGGCGTCGAAGTCGAGCCCGAGCTGCGCGCCGGTCATGCGGCCACGGTAGCCGGGTCAGCCGACCAGCACCTCGACGCCCGACGTCTGGGCCACCAGCGCGTCCAGCTCGCCTGCCGCGGTGGTCTCCGCCGCGATCGGCGTGGTCTTGTTCGTCCCGTGGTAGTCGCTCGAGCCGGTCACCACGAGGTCGTGCTCCTTGGCGAGGTCGCGCAGCAGCTCGCGGTCGGCGGGAGCGTGGTCGGGATGGTCCACCTCGACCCCGCCGAGGCCCACCGCGGCGAGCTCGGCGATGACCGACGGCTCCACCACCCGGCCGCGTCGACGGGCCAGCGGATGGGCGAACACGGCGACACCCCCGGCGGCCCGCACCATCTCGATCGCCCACTCGACGGGCGTGTCGGCCTTGGGTACGTAGTAGCGGCTGCCGTTGTGCAGGAACATCTCAAACGCCTCGTCGACCGAGTTGACGACGCCCGCGGCGACGAGCGCGCGCGCCAGGTGCGGCCGCCCCGCGCTCGCCCCGTCGGGCACCAGCGCGAACACCGACTCGACGTCCACCGGGTACCCGTCTTCGGCCATCCGCCGGGTGATCCGCTCCAGCCTGCTGACGCGTTCGTCGCGCAGCCGCGACTGCTCGGCCACGATCGCCTCGTGCGTCGGGTCGAACAGGTAGCCCAGCAGATGGATCGACACCGGGCGCTCGTCGCGGCCGGTGGGGCTCACGCAGGAGAACTCGGCGCCCCGCACCAGCTGCATCTTCGACGGCAGCGCCGCAGCCGCGGCCGCCCAGCCGCTCGTGGTGTCGTGGTCGGTGATCGCGAGGACGTCGACCCCCGCGGCATGCGCCACGGCGACGAGCTCCGCAGGACTGTCGGTCCCGTCCGAAGCCGTGGAATGGGTGTGCAGGTCGATCCGCTGGTGCGACACCCACGGAGGCTAGCTGGCGGTCGCCGTCTTCGTCGCAGGCCAGGTCGTCAGCGCCGCCCGCGCGGTCAGCGTCGCCACCGCGGGCGCGCCAACAGTCCGGTGGCGCGGGTCTTGCCCTTCTCCCCGAAGACGAGCTCGGAGAGGGCCTCGTAGACCTCCTCCGGCCGCGGCATGTAGTCGATGCGGTTGAGCGCCTGGATCTGGCCTGCCGACTCGACGATCAACGTTCCGTAGCCGAGCATGCGGCCGCCCAGGCTGCGCTCGAACGTGAGGTCGGTGACCTTGCTCAGCGGCATCATGCCCACCTTGTGCACGATGAAGCCCTGCGCGAGCATCACCCGTTTGTCGGTAATCACAATGCGTTCGATCCACCACAGGATCGTCAGCACGGTGAAGCGGGCCACGGCCACCAGCGCGAGGTAGAACGTCACGTTGTCGATGAGCACGCTGCCGGGCAGGTAGTGCTGGGCCACGACCAGGACGAGCAGGAACAGCGCCGTCTGGATGACGTGGATCCACATGAACGCCCAGTGCTGGCGCACGCGGATGACCCGCCGCTCGGTCGGCAGCAGGTACTCGTCGATCTCGCGCGGCGCCAGCATCAGCAGGTCATCAGTGGAACAGCGAGACGAAGAAGCGGGTGATGTTCGTCGCCGCGGTCTCCAAGACGGCGGCGATGCTGCGCAGGATGCCGGACGCAACCGTCGGCTGCGTGAGAATGAGCCAGACGATCAACGCGAGGAAGAGGAACCCGACGATCCTCCGGAAGTTCACCGACGACCCACCGTTCTACCCGAGACCTGGACGAAAGTTGACCTCTGATTTGTACCGCACCCGGCGTTTCGACGGTATCCGGCACACGGGCTCGATGGTAGCCGTCCATGACCCAGTGTGAGGGCGTTATCGCGTGCGTCGGCGGCCTCGTTTACGACGACGAGCGCAGGCTGCTGCTGGTCAGGCGGCGCAACGAGCCCGGAAGCGGGCTCTGGTCCGTGCCAGGGGGGCGCGTCGAGCCGGGCGAGTCGGACGCGCAGGCGACCATCAGGGAGATGGCCGAGGAGACCGGCCTGGTCGTGGTGCCCCACGAGTTGGTCGGGCGTGTGCGGCGGGGGCCTTACGACATCGCCGACTACCGGTGCACGGTGGTCGGCGGCACGCTCCGCGCGGGCGACGACGCCACCGACGCCCGCTGGTGCGACGCGGCGGCCATGGCGGACCTGCCGCTGGTGCCGCAACTGTGGGACACCCTCCGGTCGTGGGACGCGCTCCCCCGCTGACCGCTTCCCGTTGACGCGCGGAGGACGGCTACCCCTGCGGAACGGGACGACCGGGCTGCTCTCCGCCGCGGGCCTGCCCGTAGGAGCGTTTGGGCACCAACACCTTGCGCCGGAACGTGCACACGACCACGCCGTCCTGCTGGTACCCGCGGGTCTCGACGGAGACGACGCCGCGGTCGTCCTTCGACCGCGACTCCGTCTTGTCGAGCACCTCGGTCTCGCCGTAGATGGTGTCGCCGTGAAACGTCGGGCGCGTGTGCTTGAGCGACTCCACCTCGAGGTTGGCGATCGCCTTGCCGGAGACGTCGGGCACCGACATGCCCAGGAGCAGCGAGTAGACGTAGTTGCCCACCACGACGTTGCGCCCGAAGTCCGTCGACTCCTGCGCGTAGTGCGCGTCCAGGTGCAGCGGGTGGTGGTTCATGGTCAGCAGGCAGAACAGGTGATCGTCGTACTCGGTGACCGTTTTGCCCGGCCAGTGCTTATAGAGCGCCCCGACCTCGAACTCCTCGTAATACCGCCCGAACTGCAACGTGGTCGCCTCCGTCGCCGATGATCCCCGCAGAGAGGTAACCTATCCTGCGGCAGGCCGATCAAAGGCATGGCCGATACCACAGGTCGGGAGGTGAGCGCGGTGCCGACGGCACCCGGATGCAGTAGTCGCCGCGCTCGGAGCCGCGAGGACTACTGACCGTCCCCGGCACTGGGCGCGTGATTCCCCACCGCGCGTGAGCGCGCCCACACCCCCGGAGGCTCGCGATGCCCGCCCTTCCCAAGACAACGCTGTCTTCGATCCGCCCAGGACTCTTGAC
The DNA here is from genome assembly GCA_036401495.1 of Pseudonocardia sp. Lineage (GTDB taxonomy): Bacteria > Actinomycetota > Actinomycetes > Mycobacteriales > Pseudonocardiaceae > Pseudonocardia. Next base: position 11,197 of record DASWUV010000162.1, read on the forward strand.
GTCCCGGCGGCCCGCTCGTGACACGTTGCTACCCAAGCTGCACGTGCCGGTGTCGGCCTATGTCGTCGACTGTGGCGTCTACGTCGACGGCAAGCGCCTCGACGGCCGCTTCACCCACGACCAGGCCATCGACGAGGTCCGCCGCCGCGGCGAGGGGTTCGTCTGGATCGGCCTGCACGAGCCCACCGACGTGCAGATCACCGCTATCGCCGAGACGTTCGGCCTGCACGAGCTGGCCGTCGAGGACGCGGTCACCGCCAAGCAGCGGCCGAAGCTGGAGCGCTACGACGACTCGCTGTTCATGGTCATGCGGACCGTCACCTACGTCGAGCACGACGAACCGACCACCGCCACCGAGCTGATCAACACCGGCGAGGTCATGGCGTTCGTGGGGCCGGACTTCATCGTCACCGTCCGCCACGGCGAACACTGCGGCCTGCACCGGGTGCGCGAGCGGCTTGAGGCCGATCCCGAGCAGCTCGCGCTGGGGCCCGCGGCGGTGCTGCACGCGATCGCCGACCACGTCGTCGACCGGTACGTCACGGTCACCGACGCCATCGAGAAGGACATCGACGAGATCGAGGCCGAGGTCTTCGAGCCGCGCTCGGCGATGGACTCCGAGCAGATCTACGTCATGAAGCGCGAGGTCATGGAGCTGCGCCGCTCCGTGGCTCCGCTGGTGGGGCCGCTGCGCAAGCTGACGGAGGGCTACTCCTCGCTCGTCCCGCACGAGGTGCGCTCCTACTTCCGCGACGTCGACGACCACCTCTCAACCGTCACCGAGCGCGTCACCGGCTTCGACGAGCTGCTCACCACCCTCGTGGACGCCGTGCTGGCGAAGATCACCATGCGGCAGAACAACGACATGCGCAAGATCACCGCGTACGCCGGGCTCATCTCGGTGCCCACGATGATCGCGGGCATCTACGGGATGAACTTCGACGTCATGCCCGAGCTGCACTGGCGGTTCGGCTATCCGCTGACGCTGATGGTCACCGGCTTGCTCTGTCTGGTCCTCTACCGCAACTTCCGCCGCAACCGCTGGCTGTGACGCGCCGGGCGGCCCGACCCCCACTAACCTGGTCCGGGTGAACGACCGCCCGGTCAACCCACTGCGCCGCCTCCGCCGCCCGGCCTGGGCCGCCCAGGAACCGAGCTGGGCCGACGCCAAGCCGGGCCTGATCCGCGCCGCGCTCGACCGGGCGCTGGCCAGGCCGTCCGGCGGCTGGTTCGTGATGGCCGCGAGCCGTGAGGTGCGCGCAGGCCGGTCGTTCGGGCGCACCGTCGCGGGCCGGGAGTTGGTGGCCTGGCGCGGCACGGACGGCGCGCTCGCCGTCGGCCCCGGCGCGTGCCCCCACCTCGGCGCCGCGCTCTGCGATGCTCCCGTCTACCAGGGCAACCTGGTCTGCCGCTGGCACGGGATGACGCTGGGCACCGAAGGAAGGGCGGGGTGGCGCCCGCTGCCCGCGTTCGACGACGGGGTGTTGGCCTGGGTCCGCCTCGACGACCTCGCCGACGGCCCGCTGACCGACGCACCCGTTCTCGGCCCGCGCCCACCCGTCGCGCAGAGCCTGGACGCCGTCGCCACCGTGATCGGCAACTGCGAACCGCAGGACGTCGTGGCCAACCGGCTCGACCCATGGCACGGCGCGTGGCTGCACCCCTACTCGTTCGCCGCGCTGCGGGTGTTGTCCGCGCCGCCGCTTTCCTGCCCGCCCGCCGAGGACCGCTTTCTCGTCGAGGTGACGTTCACGCTCGGCAAGAGCTTCGGTGTGCCGGTGCGCGCGGTGTTCAGCTGCCCCGAACCGCGCACGGTGACCATGGAGATCGTCGACGGCGAGGGGACGGGCTCGGTCGTCGAGACCCACGCCACGCCGCTGCGCCCGGACGCCGCGGGCAGGCCGCGGACGGCCGTGATCGAGGCGGTGGTGGCGCACTCCGACCGCCCCGGCTTCGCCAACAGCCGCCGGGTCGCGGGCGCGCTGCGGCCGCTCATGGCGCGCACCGCCGCCCGCCTGTGGCGCGACGACATCGCCTACGCCGAGCGTCGGCACGCCCTGCGCACCCGCCGCTGACCCGCACCCCGCACCCCGCACCCCGCACCCCGCACCGGCATGATCAGCGAAATTGGGACATGGGTGCCGTATCCGGCCGCCATGTCCCGAACTCGCTGATCAAGGTTCGGGTTTCACCAATCAGCCCTGTCGGCCAACGGTCGGCGCCCATGCTGACACCGTGCCCACCCGAGCCTTCGCCGAGCTCGTCGCCCGCCAGTGCGGCGTCGTCAGCGTTGCGCAAGCCGTAGCAGCGGGCGTCCCACCGCGGACGGTCCAACGTTGGGCGCACTCCTGGCGACGGCTGCATCCCGGGGTCTACCTCGTCGCCGGGCACAGACTGACCCCCGAGGGCCGGGTCCGGGCCGCGCTGCTCTGGGCCGGGCCGGACGCCGTCCTCACCGGGCAGGCGGCGGCGGGGTGGCACGGCATGCCCGCCTTCACGCCCACCGACATCGAGGCGACGGTGCCCGCACGCCGCAAGCCGCGTCCCCAGCCCGGGGTGCAGCTACGCCGAAGGGACCTCCAGGCTCCTGACGTCACCGTCAGTCGCGGACTGAGGGTCGCCGCGCCGCCCTTCGCCGCGCTCGAAACTGCAGTCGCGGTGCGGGACGGGGCAATTTTCCTCGACCGCGTGTTGCAGCGCCACGTGCCGTTCCCCGAGCTGTACCGCTGCTTCTGCCGCAACATGGGCCGCGAGGGCTCGTCGACGGCGGGGAGGCTGATCACAGCGGCCGCCGACCGGGCGGACTCCGCCGCCGAGCGCCTGCTGACCCAGCTGTTGCGACAGGCCGGGATCACCGGCTGGCGGCTCGCCGAGCCCTTCGGGGCGTACACCATCGACCTGACGTTCCCCGAGGCGAAGGTGGCGATCGAGGTGGACGGCTGGGCCTGGCACGTGGACGCCGACCGGTTCCGCGGCGACCGGCGGAAGGGCAACGCGCTCGTCCGCGCGGGGTGGACGCTGCTGCGGTTCACCTGGCACGACCTGACCACGCGGCCCGCCGAATGCCTCGCAGAGATCCTGGCTGCCCTCGCGCTCGCCGCATGATCGGTGGAATCGGGACATGGGTGCCGTATCTGGCCGCCATGTCCCGAACCCGCTGATCAGCAACGGCGCGGGCTACTGCGGCGGGTCGGCCTTGATGAGGTTCAGGCCGATGGCCGGGGTGGACACCTCGGGCGCCCGGCGGCCCAGGAACGTGTGGACGATGTGCTGCTGCCAGCCGGGGACGGTCTGCACCTTGACGTCGACGAACCCGGTGGCGTGCATCCGCGTGGTGAGCGCCTCGACGCCGTCGAAGTCCAGGACGCTGCGCCACAGGTAGCGGTAGAGGTCGCCCGATCCCGCGCGCAGCGTGCCCATCGGGATGATCACCCCCCAGCAGACCGCGCTCCAGACGACCTTGCTGCGCAGGGAGTCGGCGACCGAGTACTCGTGCACCGCCAGCGGTGCACCCGGCTTGAGCAGGGCGTGAAAGGCCCGCAGGGCAGGCGTGCGGTCCTTCAGGTTGCGGAGCAGGTATGCGGCGAGAATGCCGTCGTACTGGCCCGCGATCCCGGCCTCACCCAGCTCCTCGGCGTTGCCCTGCACGAACCGCACGCCCGGCGGCCAGGTCTTGCGCCCGGCCTGCGCGAGCATCTCCGCGGACGCGTCGACCGCCGTGATCTCGGCCTCCGGCGCGGCGTCGAGCAGCGCCTGGGTGGACGCACCGGTCCCGCAGCCGAGGTCGAGCAGCCGCAGGCCTGCGCCGCGGTTGGGCAGGCCCATCCGGCGCGCAGACATCCGCAGGTGCTCGTGGTAGCCGCGGTTGGCGCCCACGAGCTTGTCGTAGCTTTCGGCGTGCTCGTCGAACGCGCGCGCCACGTTCGAGGGCCCGATCCGGCCGGGCTCCGGCGTGGAGGGACTCACGCCGTCATCCTCGCGCATCGTCGCGCCGAATGGCGCTGAACGGCGCAGACAGGTCGGACGGAAATCAAGTGGACGTGCTGCTCCCGGTGCCCATCGCCAGCTTGGCCAGCAGCTCGCGGGCCTTCTCGGCGCTCGGCGGCTGGCACAGCACGTCGTAGCGGCCCGCCACCATCTGGCTCTGCGACGTGAAGTCGCGCCTGCCCCTGGTGGCGCTGTAGCCGACGGCGGCGAAGACGGCGAAGAACACGACGCCGCACACCAGGCTCGTGACGATCGGGCCGATGGGGTTGGCGCCGTTGGCGGAGAAGAAGCTCAGCAACAGGCCGATGAACAGGCCGAACCAGGCGCCGGACGCGGCGCCGGAGCCGATCACCCGCCCCCACGTCAGCCTGCCGATGACGCGCTCGACGAGCATCAGGTCGACACCCACGATCGTCACGTCGCGGACCGTGAAGTCGGCGTCCGCCAGGTAGTCGACGGCTCGCTGCGCCTCTTCGTACGTGGCGTAGGAACCGACCGGCCAACCGGTGGGCGGTGTGGGGAGGTTGGGCAGGCCGGGCACCGAACGTGCGGGGCCGCCGAACGGGGTGGTCACGGGCGTCTCCTTACGCGAACTTCGCTGACACGTCAACGACCGAAGCAGGTACGAAGTGCCCAAGCGGCATGCGATCGGGCGAACTCAGTGAGCCTCGGGCGCCGACCAGCGATCGGTGCGTTCCATCCCGGCGGCCCGCCCCTTGCCCGCGATCACCAGCGCCATCTTGCGGCTCGCCTCGTCGATCATCTCGTCGCCCAGCATCGCCGAGCCCTTCTTGCCGCCCGCCTCAGAGGTGAACCACGCGTAGGCGTCGAGGATGTTCTCCGCGTGGTCGTAGTCGGCCTGGGTCGGGCTGAACGTCGCGTTGGCCGCGTCGATCTGGCCCGGGTGCAGTACCCACTTGCCGTCGTACCCCAGCGCCGCCGCCCGCCCGGCGACCCGCTTGAAGCCCTCGACGTCGCGAATCTGCAGGTAGGGACCGTCGACAGCCTGCTTGTCGTGCGCGCGGGCGGCCATCAGGATCGACATCAGGATGTGGTGGTAGGCGTCCCCCACGTCGTAGCCGGGGGGCTGCTCGCCCACCACCAGCGAGCGCATGTTGATCGACGCCATGAAGTCGGCCGGGCCGAAGATGATCGTCTCGACCCGGGGGGACGCGGTGGCGATCGCGTTCACGTTGATCAGGCCGAGCGCGTTCTCGATCTGGGCCTCGATGCCGATCCGGCCGACCTCGTAGCCCATGGCCTTCTCGATCTGGGTCATCAGCAGGTCCAGCGCCACGACCTGTTCGGGCGTCTGCACCTTGGGCAACATGATCGCGTCGAGGTTGGCGCCCGCGCCCTCGACGACTTCGGTGACGTCGCGGTAGGTCCACTCGGTGGTCCAGTCGTTGACGCGCACCACCCGTATCTTGTCGCCCCAGCCGCCCTCGTTGAGCGCCGCGACGATCGTCTTGCGCGCGCCCGGCTTGGCCAGCGGCGCACAGGCGTCCTCGAGGTCGAGGAACACCTGGTCGGAGTTCAGCGTGCGGGCCTTGTCGATGAACTTCTGGCTGGACCCCGGCACAGCGAGGCAGGAGCGGCGGGCGCGGGCGCGGGTCGTCATCGTCGAAGACACCTCCGTATCGGCTGCCCCTGATGCTGACACGGATGCGGGCACTCGACGGGGCGAGGTGATTGGTTTCTCACCCACGGGGACCGGCTGGGGGTCAGCCGAACCGGCCCGCCTCGCCCACGCGGAGGTGGTTGCGCCTGCGGCGCCGCTGCCACGTCCACACGCGATCTAGGCTTTGTCCGTGAGCATGGATCGCGTCTTCGTCGCGCGGCTTGTCGGGCTGCCCGTCTACGGGCCCGACGGCGAGCGGATCGGGAAGCTGCGCGATCTCGTCACCGGCCTGCGCGTCGACGCGACCCCGCCGCGGGTGCTCGGCATGGTGGTGGAGATGGTCAGCCGCCGCCGGATCTTCGTGCCGATGCTGCGGGTGACGAACATCGACGGGAGCGCCGTCACGCTCGCCACCGGCTCGGTGAGCCTGCGCCGGTTCGCGCAGCGGCCCAACGAGGTGCTCGTCGTCGGCCAGCTCCTCGACGCCCCGGTGCGGCTGGTCGACAGCGGAGTGGACGCCGTCGTGGTCGATGCCGCCATCGAGCCCAACCGTTCGCGCGACTGGCTCATCGGCAGGCTCGCGGTGCGCGAACGGCGAGGCAGGCTGGGGCGGCGCGGACAGGCCCAGATCGTGGCGTGGGGCGCCGTCACCGGGCTCACGCTCACGGACCGGCAAGGCGCGGCGGGGCTGTTGGCCGTACTGGAGACGATGCGACCTGCCGATGTCGCCTCCACCCTCGCCGGGCTGCCCACGAAGCGCAGGCATGAGGTGGTCGACGCGCTGGACAACGAGCGGCTCGCCGACGTCTTCGAGGAGATGTCGGAGGCCGACCAGCGCGCGTTGGTGGTGCACGTGGGAGCCGACCGGGCCGCGGACGTGCTGGAGGCGATGGACCCCGACGACGCCGCCGACCTGCTGAAGGAGCTGCCCACGGCCGACGCCGACCGGCTGCTGGCGTTGATGGAGCCCGAGGAGTCCGCGCCGGTCCGACGGCTGTTGCGCTACGCCTCCGACACAGCGGGCGGCCTGATGACCCCCGAGCCGATCGTGCTGCGGCCCGACGCCACCGTGGCCGAGGCGTTGGCCCGCATCCGCAACCCCGAGATCCCGCCCGCGCTGGCCAGCATGGTCTTCGTCGCCCGGCCGCCGAGCAGCACGCCGACGGGCCGCTACCTGGGCTGCGTGCACGCCCAGCGGCTGCTGCGCGAGGCACCGTTCGAGCTGGTGGCGGGCGTCACCGACACCGAGCTGGCCGTGTTGCACCCCGACGCGAGGATGCCGGAGATCACCCGGTACTTCGCCGCGTACAACCTGGTGGCGGGCCCCGTCGTCGACGGAGGGGATCACCTGCTCGGCGCGGTGACGGTCGACGACGTGCTCGACCACCTGCTGCCCGAGGACTGGCGGGACCACATGATCGCCAACGGACAGGAGTCGGCCGATGCCTGAGATCACGGCGCGCAAGCGGCTCGACCAGCCGCGCGTGTCCCGCCGCAGGCTCGAGCTCGACCCGGATACGTTCGCGCGGGTCTCCGAGCGGCTGGCGCGCTTCCTGGGCACCGGCCGCTATCTGGGGATCCAGACCGCCATCGTCGTCGTGTGGCTCGCGGTCAACATCTTCGCGGTGTCCCTGCAGTGGGACCCCTACCCGTTCATCCTGCTCAACTTGGCGTTCTCGACGCAGGCCGCCTACGCCGCCCCGCTGATCCTGCTCGCGCAGAACCGCCAGGACGACCGCGACCGCGTCTCGCTGGACGAGGACCGCGCCCGCGCCGAGCGCACCAAGGCCGACACCGAGTACCTCGCGCGCGAGCTGGCGGCGCTGCGGCTGGCGCTGGGCGACATGGCCACCCGCGACTACCTCCGCGGCGAGCTGGACAAGCTCTACGACCGGCTCGCCGAGCGCGACCGCGTCATTCAGCCAGTCGACGACTGATCCGCTCCAGCGCTGTGCGGTCCTGCGCGTCGAGGCGGTCGGCGAAGTGCCGGGCGACGCCCGCGAGGTGGGTGCGCGAGGCCACCCGCAACCTGTTGAGCCCGGCGTCGGTGAGCTCGGCGGCCACGCCGCGCCCGTCGCTCTCCACGGGGCTGCGAGCCACCAGCCCGACCTTCTCCAGCCGGTCGACGAGCCGCGTGACCCCCGAGCGCGACAGCAGCACCCGCTCGGCCAGCTCGGTCATCCGCAACCGGTGCTCCGGCGCCTCCGCCAACTGGACGAGCACGTCGTACGCCGCGAGCGAGAGGTCCTGCTCGGCGAGCAGCTCGGCCTCCAGCGTCCGGGTGAGGACGGCGTGGGCACGCAGGAACGCCCGCCACGAGGCCAGCTCGTCGCGGGTGGGCCGGGCCCTTGCGACGGTCGGCCCCCCGGCCGCGAGATCGCTCACCGCGGCGATCCTAGCCCCGGGGTCACGACCGGCACCGACGTAAGGTTGAGCCATGAGTAGCGCCACCGGCACCATCGAAGAGGCGGTCCACGCCGCGCTCGCGGGCGTCGACGACCCCGAGATCCACAAGCCGATCACGGAGCTCGGCATGGTCAAGGGCGTCACGGTCTCGCCCGACGGGATCGCGGACGTCGCTGTGTACCTCACCGTCGCGGGCTGCCCGATGCGGGACACGATCACGTCGCGGGTCACGGCCGCGGTGGAGCAGGTGGCGGGCATCAGCGGCGTGCGCGTCGAGCTGGACGTGATGGGCGACGAGCAACGCACCGAGCTGCGCCGCCACCTGCGCGGCGACGCCGCAGAGCCGGTGATCCCGTTCGCCCTGCCCGGCTCGCTCACCAGGGTGTACTGCGTGGCGTCGGGCAAGGGCGGGGTCGGCAAGTCGTCGGTCACGGTCAACCTGGCCGCGGCGATGGCCGCGCGCGGCCTCTCGGTCGGCGTCGTCGACGCCGACATCTACGGCCACTCCGTACCGCGCATGCTCGGCACCACCGACCGGCCGACCAAGGTCGAGAACATGATCATGCCGCCACAGGCGCACGGGGTGAAGGTGATCTCGATCGGGATGTTCACCCCCGGCAACGAGGCGGTGGTCTGGCGCGGCCCGATGCTGCACAGGGCGCTGCAGCAGTTCCTCGCCGACGTCTACTGGGGCGATCTGGACATCCTGCTGCTCGACCTGCCCCCCGGCACCGGCGACATCGCGATCTCCACGGCGCAGCTCGTGCCCAACGCCGAACTGCTGGTGGTGACGACGCCGCAGACGGCGGCGGCCGAGGTCGCGGAGCGGGCGGGATCGATCGCGCTGCAGACCCGCCAGCGCCTCGCGGGGGTGGTGGAGAACATGTCGTGGATGGAGCTGCCCGACGGCACCCGGATGGAGGTGTTCGGTTCGGGAGGCGGCGCCGCGGTGGCCGCGTCGCTCTCGACCGCGCTCGGTGCCCCCGTTCCGCTGCTGGGCCAGGTGCCGCTGGAGACGCGGCTGCGGGAGTGCGGCGACAGCGGCACCCCGATCGTGCTGGCCGAGCCCGACACCCCCGCCGCCAAGGCGCTGCGCGGCATCGCCGAACGCCTGACCGTGCGGGCCCGCGGGCTGGCCGGGCGCAGCCTGAACATCACCCCGAAGTAGGCGCACGAGCACCGGAGGTGTGCCGCCGTGGCTGACCCGGCCGATCTGAGCGCCGTCGAGCTCGTCGCCGCCTATCGGGCGCACGAGCTCTCCCCCGTCGACGTCACCGCGGCCGTCTTGGCCCGGATCAGCGCGCTGAACGCGCGGGTCGACGCGTTCTGCCTGGTCGACCCGGACGCCGCACTGACGGACGCCCGCGCGGCCGAGGAGCGGTGGGCGCGCGGCGAGCCGTGCGGGCTGCTCGACGGCGTGCCGGTGTCGATCAAGGACTTGCTGCTCACCCGCGGGTGGCCGACCCTGCGCGGCTCGCACACGATCAGTCCCGCGGGTCCGTGGGACGTCGACGCGCCTGCGGTCGCGCGGGTGCGCGAGCACGGCGGCGTGATCGTCGGCAAGACCACGACACCGGAGCTGGGCTGGAAGGGCGTCACCGACTCGCCGCTGACCGGCGTGACCGGCAACCCCTGGAACCCGACGCGGACGGCGGGCGGCTCGTCGGGCGGCAGCGCGGCCGCCGTCGCGCTCGGCATGGCCCCGCTGTCACTGGGCACCGACGGGGGTGGCTCGGTGCGCATCCCGGCGGGCTTCTCCGGCGTCACGACGATCAAGCCGACGTGGGGGCGCGTGCCGCTCTACCCGGCGAGCCCGTTCGGGGTGCTGTCCCACGTCGGCCCGATCGCGCGCACGGCGCACGACGCGGCGCTGCTGCTCGACGTCGTCTCCGGGACCGACGCCCGCGACCCGTGGGCGCTGGCCGCCGCCCCGTCGGCGGTCGCGGGGCTCGGCGGGCAGATGGCGGGGCTGCGGGTGGCCACCAGCCCGACCCTCGGGTACGTCGAGGTCGACGCGGGCGTCGCCGCCGCGTTCGACGCCGCGGTGGACGTGCTCGCCGCGTTGGGCGCCAGGGTCGAGGAGGTCGACCCCGGCTTCGCCGACCCGGTGGCCGCGTTCGAGACGCTGTGGTTCGCGGGCGCCGCGACGTCGTTGGCGCCCCTGGGCGCCGCGGAGCGCGCGAGGATGGACCCGGG
>DASWUV010000163.1:0-7779 GCA_036401495.1 Pseudonocardia sp.
GGGTCGCGGTCGCGCTGCTGGCCGTCCTATTGCTGGCCGGCGTTGCGTCGTTCCCCGACTCGGGCCCGCACGACTGGCACGACAAGATCGAGGGCGCCGGGGAGCTGGGCGGCCCGCCCGCGGTGGCGAACCCGCCGACCGGCGAGCCGACGCCGCCGGGCCAGGCGGACCCGAGCGGTGCGCCACCGGCGCCATCGGGCTGCACCGACCCGGATCCACAGGTCGTGGCCACCTGCCTGGCGCCCGTCGGGGCGATCGCCGTGCTGCCGGACGGGTTGTCCGCGCTGGTCGGCGAGCGGACCACCGGCCGGGTGCTGCGGGTGCGCCAAGGCGACCAGCCTGCGCTCGTCACGACAATCCCGGTCGACGCGAGCACCGGCGGTGGCCTCACCGGGCTGGTGCTCTCCCCCGCCTACGCCGAGGACCAGCTCGTCTACGCCTACGTCACCACACCCACCGACAACCGGGTCGTCAAGCTCGCCACCGGGGAGCCGCCCAAGCCCGTGCTGGTCGGGATCCCGCGTGGCCCGGTGCACAACGCGGGCGCGCTCGGCGTCGACCCCGACGGCCTGCTGCTGGTGGCCACGGGCGACACGGGCGTCACCACGCCTGCGCCTGCCTCCCTGGCCGGGAAGGTCCTGCGCATCGACACGCTGGGGCGCCCGGCCATCAGCAACCCCGATCCGACCTCGCCGGTGCTGGCCGCGGGGGTGAGCGATCCGGGCGGCCTCTGCGTCGACGACACGACCGCGCAGACCTGGATGCCCGACCACACGACCGCGGGTGACGTACTGGACCTGGTCGTCCCCGGCCCGCTGCCCGCGCCCGCGTGGAGCTGGCCGGACAGCCCCGGCGTGAGCGGCTGCGCGGCCCACGACGGCGCGGTCACCATCGCCGAGAACGTGGGCGCCGCCACCTTCGTGTTGCACGCCGACAGCGACGGGTTGTTCACCGGGCAGCCGCAGACCCTGCTCAAGGGCGTCTACGGCAGGCTCGGCCCGGCTGCGGCAGGCCCGGACGGCTTCCTGTGGCTCGGCACGGTCAACAAGGCGGGCGGCAAACCCGTCTCCAGCGACGACCGCGTGATCCGCATTCAGATCAACGGCGGCGGTGGAGCGGGGCGGTCCTGACCGTGCGCGGATAACGCTGTTCACGCGACCTTTTCCGCGCACGACTCACCGGCAACGGGCGCAACGTTGCATCTGGCCCTGCCAGCCGTGCCGCTGCAACACCGTCGCCACTTCACGGGCTCCAGCGCACGGGTCGACCGACAAATCGTCCCAGCCGAAGGTCAGGCGGGACCGGCCCGCCAACTCAGCCGCGTTGTCTCGGCGCCGATCCCGAAACGCAACTCGGGACAGCAGGTGCATCCGGCCGTCGAGCCGCACCGTCAACGGCACACCGATGTGGTCGTACACCGCGTCTTCCCAAAGGGTCACGCCGTCGACGTGGAAGGGAGCCTGGCGCTTTGCGACAGGCAAAGCGTGAGCCTGCTCGACCTCGACGGCATAGAGCTCCTCGAGCGGGGACAACACACCGTCGCGAACCATCTGAACGGCAGCAAGCAGCGCCTTGCGATATCGCCGGGGTGGCCGCTCGAGAAGACGGCGCTCGACGGCGAGCGGACGGACGCCGCCCACCATCATCTGCGTCAGCGCCGCTCGAGCCCGCCGTGCGTCCGGCTCTTCGACAGCGACGTCGATGGCGGTGTCGGCCCGAGACGTGCGCGGCGGATCGGTGGCCACAACGATGTGCCGATATGCCCGTGAGCGATGCACGACGACGAGCCCGGTCTGCGTGATCGCGGAGGTGCCGTAGGGCACGGTGATGTGGATCGGCCGGTCGGTCGGGGGTAGCAACGACCACTCTTCGGCAGCGGTTCGATGGCTGAGCACCGCGGCGGCGCCCCCGTACAGCAGCGCCGCCGCCATGCAGGACGCCCGCGGCAGCGGCCCGGTGAACGTCGCGTACACACCGTGGACCACGGGTTGCCAGCGCGCCGCGCGCACCATGGCCACGATGGTGCTCTCACCGACGCCGAACGCCCGCAGCTGCCGCACGTGGAACAGCCCGGCCTGGGCTGTCGACAGTCGTTCCCACGAGTCGGCATTTGCTGACTCGGCAACCACCGGAGGAAGCGAACGTTGCGCAGCGGGCATGACGGCACGATCCAACGGCCGCGGCCCTGGCGCGGGGCGATCGTGCAACTGTGGAGAACTGCAGGCACTTGGGGATAGTTGGGGTCGTGCGTGGAAAGGGTCGCCGGAACAACGTTATTCGCGCACGGGCCCGCAGCGCTCCAGCACGAGCTCGCGCACCCGCTTGGCGTCGGCCTTGCCGCCGGTCGCCCGCATCACCGCGCCGACGATCGCGCCCGCGGCCGCCACCTTGCCGCTACGGATCTTGGCCACGACGTCGGGCTGGGCCGCGAGCGCCGCGTCGATGGCGGCGAACAGCTCGCCTTCGTCCGAGACCACCGCGAGCCCCCTGGACGCGATGACCTCGTCGGGTGTGCCCTCGCCCGCCAGCACCCCGTCGACGACTTGGCGGGCCAGGTTGTTCGTGAGCTCCCCTGCCGCTACCAGCGCGATGACCCTGGCCACGGCGTCGGGCGTGATCGGGAGCGCGTCGAGGGCGACTTCGCGCGTGTTGGCCTGCTGGCTCAGGTACGAGACCCACCACGACCTGGCCTCGTCCGCGGGAGCCCCCGCGGCGACGGTGGCCTCGATGAGGTCGAGCGCCCCCGCGTTGACGAGATCGCGCAGCTCCTCGTCGGTGAGCGACCACTGGGTCTGCAGCCGCGCCCGCCGCGCCCACGGCAGCTCGGGAAGCGTGCCGCGCAGCTCCTCGACCCACTCCGCGGGCGGGGCGATCGGCAGGAGATCCGGCTCCGGGAAATAGCGGTAGTCCTCGGAGGTCTCCTTGCGCCGCCCCGCGCGGGTGGTGCCCGACTGCTCCTCGAAGTGCCGGGTCTCCTGGACGATGGGCTCGCCCGTGTCCAACACGGCGGCCTGGCGGGCCATCTCGTAGCGCACGGCTCGTTCCACCGAGCGCAGCGAGTTGACGTTCTTGGTCTCGGTCCGGGTGCCGAGCACGCCCGAGCCACGCGGCGACAGCGACAGGTTGACGTCGCAGCGCATCGAGCCCTGGTCCATCCGCACGTCCGAGACGCCGAGTGCCTTGATCAGATCGCGCAGCGCGGTGACGTAGGCGCGCGCTACTTCAGGCGCCCGCGCGCCCGTGTCGGGGATCATCTTCGTGACGATCTCGATCAGCGGCACGCCCGCGCGGTTGTAGTCCAGCAGGGAGTACTCGGCGCCGTGGATCCGCCCGGTCGCGCCCCCGACGTGCAGCGACTTGCCGGTGTCCTCCTCCATGTGCGCCCGCTCGATGCCGACCCGCACCACCGTGCCGTCGTCGAGGGTGACGTCCAGGTGGCCGTCGTAGGCGATCGGCTCGTCGTACTGGGACGTCTGGAAGTTCTTCGGCATGTCGGGATAGAAGTAGTTCTTGCGCGCGAACCGGCACCACGGCGCGATCTGGCAGTTGAGCGCCAGCCCGATCCGGATCGCCGACTCCACGGCGCTCCGGTTGACGACGGGCAGCGACCCCGGCAGGCCGAGACACGTGGGGCAGACCTGGGTGTTGGGCTCGCCGCCGAAGGTCGTCGAGCAGCCGCAGAACATCTTCGTCCGGGTGTTCAGCTCGACGTGGACCTCGAGCCCGAGTACCGGTTCGAAGCGCTCGACGACCTCGTCGAAGGCGACCAGTGTGGGAGTGCTCATGACAGGATCTCCGGGGCGGTCGTCGTGGGCCGCGACGCCTCGTACGCGGCGGCCACCCGGTACATGACGGCCTCGCCGAGCGCGGGCGCCATGATCTGCAGCCCGACCGGGAGCCCGTTGGGGCTGTCGTCGGAGGCGGCCAGGCCCGAAGGGACCGACAGCGCGGCGGTGCCCGCGAGGTTGGTCGGGATCGTGGCGAGGTCGTTCAGGTACATGGCCAGCGGGTCGTCGACCTTGTCGCCGATCGGGAACGCCGTCGTGGGCGTCGCGGGCGACACCAACACGTCGGCGTGGGTGAACGCGGCGGCGAAGTCGCGCGAGATCAGCGTGCGGACCTTCTGTGCCTGCCCGTAGTAGGCCTCGTAGTACCCCGACGACAGGGCGTAAGTGCCGAGGATGATCCGGCGCTTGACCTCGGCGCCGAATCCGGCCTCGCGGGTGGCGGCCATGACGTCCTCGGCCGAACGGGCACCGTCGACGCGCAGGCCGTAGCGCATCGCGTCGAAGCGCGCGAGGTTGGACGACACCTCGCTGGGCATGATGAGGTAGTACGCGGCGAGCCCGTACTCGAAGTGCGGACAGCTCACCTCGACCAGCTCGGCGCCCAGCTTCTCCAGCTGCGCCACCGCCTGCTCGAACGACGCGCGCACGCCCGGCTGGTAGCCCTCGCCGCTCAGCTCGCGCACGATGCCGACGCGCATGCCGGACAGGTCACCGCGCGCCCCCTCCCGCGCCGCGGCGACGACGGAGGGCACCGGCACGTCGATCGACGTGGAGTCGAGCGGGTCGTGGCCTGCGATCACCTCGTGCAGCATGGCCGCGTCCAGCACCGTCCTGGCGCAGGGTCCGGCCTGGTCGAGCGACGACGCGCAGGCGATCAACCCGTAGCGGGAGACGCCGCCGTAGGTGGGCTTCACCCCGACGGTGCCGGTGAACGCGGCGGGCTGGCGGATCGAGCCACCGGTGTCGGTGCCGATCGCGAGCGGCGCCTCGAACGCGGCGAGCGCAGCCGCCGAGCCACCGCCGGAGCCGCCGGGCACGCGGGTCAGGTCCCAGGGGTTGTGCGTGGGCCCGAACGCGGAGTGCTCGGTGGAGGAGCCCATGGCGAACTCGTCCATGTTGGTCTTGCCGAGGATCGTGATCCCGGCCGCGCGCAGGCGCGACGCGACGGTGGCGTCGTAGGGCGGGCGCCAGCCCTCAAGGATCTTCGAGCCCGCCGTGGTGGGCATGTCGATCGTCGTGAAGACGTCCTTGAGCGCGAGCGGCACGCCTGCCAGCGGCGACGCGGGCGGAGTGCCCACGGCCAGGCTGTCGTCGACGAGCGCCGCGGACTCCAGCGCGGCCTCCCGCGCGACGTGCAGGAACGCGTGCACCTGGCCGTCGACGGCCGCGATCCGGTCCAGATGGGCGTGACAGACCTCGACGGCGGACACCTCGCGGGTGTGGATCTTCTGCGCGAGCTCGGCCGCGGTCAGCCGGGTGAGCTCGAGGCTCACCTCGGGGCTCACTGCTCCTCCCCGAGGATCCGCGGCACCCGGAAGCGGCCGTCCTCCGCCGCGGGGGCGCCTGCGAGCACCTGCTCCTGCGAAAGTGAGGGGCGCAGCTCGTCGGGACGGAAGACGTTCTCCAACGGCACCGCGTGCGACGTGGGCGGGATGTCCTGCGCGGCGACCTCGCCGACGCGGGCGACCGCGCCGAGGATCACGTCGAGCTGGCTCGCGAACATGTCCAGTTCCGCGTCGGTGACGGCGAGGCGGGCCAGCCGGGCGAGGTGCGCGACCTCGTCCCGGGTGATCCCACCCGTATCTGCAGCCAAGATCTCCTCCACGATGATTGCGGGACGTCGGAGCGCGGCACCGGGCGCGGACGTCAACCTCCCGTCGAGTCTAGGCGCGGCGCGCCACCGGGTTTGCAGGCGGTGTGCCGAACGCGGCGATCGCCGACCGGCTGCGCCGGACCCTCGCTCGGGTGCCCCCGGCCCTGACACAATCGCTGGTCGGGGCGCGGTTGGTCGAGGCGTCTCCGCGGAGTCGGCGAGAGGGCGTGTTTGGCGTGTCGTATCTGCTCCGCATCGTGTTGCCGGACAGACCAGGCAGCCTCGGCGCCGTCGCCACGGCGCTGGGCAACGCGGGGGCCGACATACTCGGGGTGTCGATAGTCGAGCGGGCCGCGGGGCACGCGATCGACGACATCGCCGTCGAGTTGCCGGGGGGCCGTCCCCCGGACGTCCTGATCACCTCGGCGGAGTCGGTGCCCGGGGTCGAGGTCGAGTCGATGCGCCCGCATTCCGGGCGCTTGGAGACCCACCACGAGCTGGAGCTGATCGACGAGATCGCGGGCGACCCGGAAAACGGGTTGGAGCTGCTGGCCGACGGGTTGCCGCGGATCTTCCGCGCAGGCTGGGCGCTCATCGCGCGCCGCGAGGGCACGCGGTCCTATCGCCTCGCGGAGAGCGCCGCCGCGCCCGAGACGAGCGCGGGCGACCTGCCCTGGCTGCCGTTGTCCAAAGCGATCGTGCTCGACCCGGTGGTGCACTGGGTGCCCGAGCCGTGGAGCAACCTGGACACCGAGCTCGCCGCGGCTCCGTTCGGCCCGGCGGCGGACGCGCAGGGCCTGGTGGTCGGACGGCCGGGCGGCCCCGCGTTCCGCCCTTCGGAGCTCGCCAGGCTCAACCACCTCTCCGGGATCGTCACGACCATCCTGGGCGGCTGACCCGGCGTGCTGCGGCGGGGCTGGGCGGCGACGGCTGGGCGGCGACGGCTGGGCGGCGGCGGGGCTGGGCCGGGCTCAGCGGCTGCGGCGTGAGCGCATCTTCTGCTGAAGGCCCCAGGCGCGCTTGCCGGAGCCGATCTCCAGCGCCCTGGTGACGAGGTTGTCGTTGCCGGTGGCCAGCCAGCCGTCGGGAAGCACGAGGACGTCCTCGAAGCCGATGCGGGTGTCGATGTTGAGGCCGGTGGCGTACTCGAGCACCGGCCACGCGCCGCCCTCCTCGCCGTGGAGCAGCACCGGTACTCCCAGGTCGGAGCCCAGCGCGCGCATGATCCGGACCCCCTCGGCCACGGCCGTGCTGGGGTCTGAGACCGTCGACTCGGCCAGCACCCTCGTGGTGCCCCGCGGCACCCGGTTGCGACGCAGCGTGACGGCGTCACCGCTGGTCCAGACGCCGAGCTCGACGCCGATGCCCACCGACTCGGCAGCGGAGCACACCCGCTCCCAGCCCTTCTCGTGCACGTTGACCGAGCACACGTCGGGCTTGCCGATACCCAGGTGACCCCAGGCGAGAACGGCCTCGATGC
Organism: Pseudonocardia sp.; assembly: GCA_036401495.1. Taxonomy (GTDB): domain Bacteria; phylum Actinomycetota; class Actinomycetes; order Mycobacteriales; family Pseudonocardiaceae; genus Pseudonocardia. The sequence continues at coordinate 7,082 of DASWUV010000163.1, forward strand.
GCAGCGCCGGATCAGGCTGGATCCAACGCCCGGTCGGCACGCCGATCTCCATGCCGGGCACCTCGGCCCGGATGGCGGCGACCGCATCGCCGACGTACGCCGGATCGAGCGTCTCCAGGCCCCCGCGGTCCCGCGGGTGGATGTGCACAGACGACACGCCCTGCTCGGCCACCGCTCGCGCATCGCGCGCGAGGTGGCGCGGCACGATCGGCAACGCGGGGTGCGCGTCCTCGGGTCGCGATCCGTTCAATACCGCTTGCAGCACCGCGACACCCCCATCTCTTCGACGATATCCCGCGAACGCGTCACTCAGTGTCTCCGATTGGACACCTCTTCCGGGGATCGCTTACCGATCGTAGGGGCAGCGGCCGATCGGCCGTACTACGTTCAACCTGATGGCGCGCGCATGTGTCGTACGCCACTCGTCACTCCTTCTGGGTTCCATCGCTCGGCTGGGCTGCTGCCCGCGCCGCGTCGGGTCCCTGGTCGAGCAGAACCCGGAAGGTCGCCTCGTCGAGGACCGGCACACCTATCTCCATCGCCTTGTCGTACTTGGACCCGGGCGCCTCCCCGGCGACGACGAAGGCGGTCTTCTTCGACACCGATCCCGCCGCCCGGCCGCCCCGCGCGGCGATGGCCTCCCTGGCTTCGTCGCGGGAGAACCCTTCCATCGACCCGGTGATCACGATGGACAGCCC
>DASWUV010000164.1:0-3902 GCA_036401495.1 Pseudonocardia sp.
CCGGACGCGCTCAGCGGCTGACGCCGGAAGGCGACGTCGGGTCTCCCCCGAGGTGAGGCTGGCCCTGAAATCGCAAATGTATTACTGACGCTTCTCCAGCGTCAGTGCAGGCCTGCGCTCAGTTCCAATGCGCAGCAAAACGGCGGTTGTCCTCGTTGACCGCCTGGGTGACGAACCCCGAGGCGGGGGTACACCGGAGAGATCCTGACGGGCGCAGGCTGCGGGGCGGACGGCGTCGATTCTCCGTAGCACGGCCCGGACGGCTCGCCGAACAGCCGAAGTCGGCATCACCACACCGCCGCACTGCCCATCTTCACCGCCTACCAGAACCGGACCACCCGACCATTACCGGCAATCATCTGCATGCGGGATCGTCAACCAGGTCGCCCGTCCTGCTGGAGGTGCCCCGTCAACTCCGGCCCGTGATCTTGCTCTCCTCGTCAGCGCGGCGGTACCGCTCGTCGTGATCAGCACGCTCACCCAGGCCCCGATCGGCCCCGATGCACAGTACGGTCGAGGGCCACTGAAACCTTTCGAGCGTGCAGCACGCCCACTTGCCGACCAGCAGGCACAGCACCCTCCGCGTCCCTGCCGTCTGAAGAGCTCGGCGGCCAGCACTCGACGCCGAATAGACCAACGACGGTGGTCCGCCCGCTCAGCCAGGCCCGGTATCGTCCGGTTCGCTCCGCTGCGGTGCCATCGCACGTAGCCAGGCGCTGGCAATCTCGTCAAGCACCTCGTTCAGCGGTGTGCTGAAGCCGACCTGCGCAGCCAGTGGCCGCGTCAGAATATGCACAACGATCGGGCCGGCCAGCAGCTGGAAGGCCAGGATCGGATCGACCTGTCGGAGCCGCTCGGCGTTCATTTGGTTCCTCAGGTACCGGGCCAGGTCGGGAAGCCCGCGCGCCACGCCTTGCCGTGCGCCCGCAGCAGTATCCGGATCACCCCTGAGCAGCTCAAGCACGATTTGTAGCAAGAGGCCGACGCGTCCTTCCATCGCATGCGCCATCGCCCCGGCAACAGCGGGGATCACCTCGTCGGGGTGTCTGTCGGGCATGCTGTCGATGACGTCGGCCACCACCCCCCACGGCGAGTAGGTCCGGACCAGTTCGTCGAACAACGCCGCCTTACCGGGAAACAGCCGATATACCGTGGCCCGGGACACTCCAGCGGTCGTGGCCAGCTCATCCATGGACAGTCCGGCCAACCCGCGCACGCCCACCTGCTCCAACGCCGCATTCAAGATCAGCTGCCGAGGCGAGGCCGTGGCGGCATATCCGGCCTCGCGCAACAGCGCCCGACGACTTCCGAACAAGCGATACAGCGTCCGCACCGCCACGCCCGCCTCAGCCGCGAACTCCTCCATCGTGGGTTGCCTCCCGGCAGCGCACATGCGGCGAGCCGCGGCCAGAACCTCATCACGTGACATCTCCGACGGCACCGCAGTACATTAGATGAGATATCTCGTCTCACGATCTGCCATCTGAGAGGAGCACCTCGTGACCTCAACCCTCACCCGCTCGACGATCGTCGCCGCCACTGTGGTCACCGCGGCCAACGGATCCCTTCTGGATCGCGCGCTCGTTGCCACACCCGCATGGAACTACCTCGGCACGCAGGCGTGGGCGGACTACAGTCGCCGCGCCGACCTGGGCGCAGGCGACATCGTCTATCCAGTAGAAGGCATTCTGGCGTGGATACTGATCCTGGGCGCCGCTGCGAGCTACGTCCGCTTCGACCGCACCGCGGCACCCAAAGCGGCCTTGCCCTTCACACTCGCCGTGCTGGGCGCGCTCGGATGGATCGGCACCACGATCAAGGCCGCTCCCATCATGCAAAGCCTGAGTGACGTCGGTAACGACCCAGTTGCCCTCTCCGACGCCTTCCACGCGTTCACCCTCTGGGGCGTGTACGTTCGCGACGGCTTCACCGGACTGGCATTCCTCGCCGGCATCTGGGCGATTATCGAGGTCTTCCGCGCCCACCCGAACCCAACGAGCATCCCCTCAGCTCGGGAAGACACCGACCAAGAGCGGCCCCGGATAACGGAACCATAAGGGCAACAAAGACATTCGTACAAGTCTGCAGGCGCTCGCAGACGACGCGGCGGTCCTTCACCGATCCCGCCACCTGACGGCCACGTTCACCGCGGCGCGAAGCATATTCCTCATCCGTCACCCAACCGGGCGCGGCCTACTTCACGCGTGCAGGACGCGCCGGGACACTTTGCACGCCCGACTCAGGCAGCCGGCACGAAACTCGGGGCAGACCCTCCGGCACCCGAGCAGCCGTAAGCCCACGCACGGAGATGCCCAGCCTAGACACCTAGATTGGTAGGATGCGTGTGTGGCGTCGACACGACAGCAGTTCAACGTGAGCCTTCCTCCCGAGCTCGTCCGTCGGGTGAAGCACCACGCCATCGATGTCCAGCTGTCGCTCTCCGACCTCGTCGCGCACGCCCTGCACGCCGAACTCGCCCACCGGGAGGAACCGATGCCCAACCCGCCCGAGCAGGACCCCGGAATCACACTCCGACCGATGGTGCACGTGCAAGACATGGCCACTGCGGTTTCCTTCTACGAGCACCTGGGCGCCGCCGTCTTGCACGGCAGCCGAGATGGGGACTGGGTCCTGCTCCGTCTCGGCGAGGCCCAGATCGGGCTCTTGGCCCACCCACCCAACCCTGAACAACACGAGGGAACGGTGGAGCTGAACTTCGAAGCAACCGAACCCCTCGAGCAGCTGGAGGACCGATTGCGCGCCGCAGGCGTCACCATCGCCCGCCCGACGACCGACGAAGGATTCGGCCGTCAGCTTCAACTGAGCAGCCCCGACGGGCTCCTGGTGAAGATCGACGAGACCGACCCGGAACTTTATACCTGACCGCGACACGGCCGGAGCTGTTGCTCCATCCTCAGCCGGTTTCCCTTTGCCTGCGCGCACGCGGGCAGATCCGGACTGCGTCGACGCGATGACCTGGTCCGCCACAGGCACGACCCGCGCAAGTGCATGACCGCCTTTCTCCGCTGAACATCGATGACACTCTGAGAGGCGACAGCAGGAGGCCGCGCAGGACTTCGGCCCATCCGACGCTTGTGCCCCGCAGTGGTTCAATATCACGGGCTGCTCAATCGTCCGTACCACCGCCGCCATGTCGGGCGCGTAGCTGCTGGAGGACGCGCGTCAGCAGCCACGAGACATGCATCTGGGAGATCACGAGCCGGCAAACCGGTATCCCGCTGGTCGATCGCCTGGGTGTGCTCGACGGGGAGTTGGCCAAGCTGGAGTACCGGCACACGCTACGTCCGCGGCTGGACACGTTGCCCGAGCAGGACTGCACCGTCGTGGTGTTGCGGTTTCGGGGAGACGACTCAAACCGAGATCGCGCACCGGCTCCAGGCCGACAGTCGCGGTCATGACATCACTCCGGTCGGCCAACTCACCGCCCGCACCACACCGACCATCAGCACCAAGGCCGGGCACACCAACAAGATCGCGGGTCGTCCGGCGCATCGAAGTGACGACCTCGACATCGCGTGGGCCCGAGTTCAGACTGCCGTGGGTGTGCCCGGGCGACGCCGACGACCGGGTCGGTCAGGACTCGTCCACCTGGCCGAGGCGTAGGGCCAGCGTCGGACATGCGCGCACGGCGGCCCGGGCGTCTCCCTTGCGGTGCGGGGCGACCGGGTCGGGGTCGAGCAGTGGGTAGCCCCATTCGTCGAGGCGGATGAGGTCGGGCAGCATCTCGGCGCACAGGCCGTGGGCCCGGCAGGCAATCGCGTCCACCCGCAGCCGCTGGGATCGGGTCATGCGCCCACCCCGGGAACCGGCAGCCATGCACGCAGGTTCGCCGCGTTGCACGGAGCGCCCGCGGCGTGACCGGCTACGTCGTCGGCGAACAC